>PLXK01000001.1 GCA_003151415.1 Bacteroidota bacterium | reverse complement strand
TTCCCGAAATGATGCAACGATAGATATATCCATCCAGAGCTGTAGTTGCCTTGGTTATGGAAAGAGAATCGGTTGTTGCGCCGGAATAAGGAATCGCGTTGGCAAGATTGACGAAGCCGGAACCTTTATTGACCTGCCACTGATAAGTGAGTGACGAGCCGCTTGCAGTGACCACAAAGGATGTATTGTTTCCAGCACAAATGGTGGACGCTACGGGTTGAGAAGTGATAACCGGTGCGGTATTGATATGCAACAGGACATTTATTGTCGTGTCTGCCGGAGGGCAGGCACCTGAGATGATGCAATGGAATTCATATCCATCCAATGCTGCACTCGCTGCGGTGATAGAAAGAGAATCTGAGTTAGCACCCGAATAGGGAGAAGTATTTGTCAGATCAACAAAACCGGAACCTTGATTCACCTGCCACTGATAGCTTAGTGCTGTTCCATTTGCTTTCGCTACAAAAGAAGTGTTGTTTCCTTCGCATATGGTTGAAGGCTTTGGCTGAGAAGTGATTGCGGTGATCGTATTGACCCTTAGCAGCGCACCTGCACTGGTATCTTTGGGTGAGCATGTTCCCGAAATGATGCAACGATAGATGTATCCATCCAGAGCTGTCGTTGCCTTGGTTATGGAAAGAGAATCGGTTGTTGCGCCGGAATAAGGAACTGCATTGGCAACATTGATAAACCCTGAACCTTTATTGACCTGCCACTGATAGCTGAGCGACGAGCCGCTTGCGAGGACTACAAAGGAGGCATTGCTTCCTGCACAAACGGTGGAAGCCACTGGTTGAGACGTGATAGCCGGAGCTGTATTGATATGCAGGGCCACGTTAATGGTTGTGTCTGCAGATGGGCAGGCTCCTGAGACGATACAATGATAAATGTATCCATCCATGGCTGCAGTTGCTGCAGCAATTGAAAGAGAATCAGAATTTGCACCGGCATACGGAGCGGTGTTTGTCAGATTAACAAATCCTGTGCCTTGGTCTACTTGCCACTGATAGGTGAAAGTAGCGCCGTTTGCTTTCACGACAAACGATGTATTGTTTCCTTCGCAAATGGTTGAAGGCTTTGGCTGTGAAATCAGCAGAGGAGGTGCAGTGAAATGCAAAACGGCAATCCGGCTTGTGTCGGATGGCGGGCATGTACCTGAAATAATGCATTGAAATTTATATCCATTCAGGCTAGCCGGAGCTGCTGTTACAGAAAGCACCGAAGAAGAGCTGCCAGTATAGAAAAGTGTGTCTGAAAGATTGTGCATGCCGTTGCCTGAATCCAGCTGCCACTGATAGCTCAGTGCTGTGCCGGTAGCCGTAACGGTAAAACTTGCATTGTTAAGCGGACATATGGTGGTGTCGGAGGGCTGCATCAGGATGGCCGGAGCCGTATTTACATTGAGCAAGGCAACAGCTGATGAATCGGAAGGTCCGCAGGTGTTTGTCACCAGACAGCGGTAAACATACCCGTCAAAACCGGCGGGCGTGTTGGCTATTTGCAGCGAGTCGGTGGTGACACCTTGATAAGGAGGTGTATTGGAAAGATTGGTGAATCCCGCGCCCTGTCCCTGATCGACCTGCCACTGATAATTCAGGTTATTGCCTGTGGCCGTGAGAAAGAAGCTGGCCGGGTTTCCGGCGCAGACAACGGTGTTAAACGGCAACCGGTAAACGAGCACGGAGGTATTGAAATACAGCGTACCTGCAGCCGAGGTGTCGGAAGGGTTGCACGTACCGGTTACGATGCAGCGGTATTTGTACCCGTCCATCGGCTGGGTGATGCCGGTAATGGTAAGCGAATCGGTTGTTGTTCCCGAATACGGGAAGGATTCTGAAAGAGAGACAAAACCGGCTCCGTTGCCCTGATCTTCCTGCCATTGAAATGTAATGCCAAGACCAAGAGCCTGAACGGCAAAGACTGCAGTTGTGCCCGGACACATAGCCGTATCCTGGGGAGGCATGTAAATGATCGGACCTGTATTGACATGCAAGGTATCGAAAGTGGATGTGGAGGGAGGCGCACAAACGCCGGACACCACACATTGGTATACGTAGCCGTTCATCGGTGCTGTGATTCCGGTAATGGTCATGTACTGGGTGCTTGTTCCGGAATAGAGGGCAGAATCGCTGAGATTGGCCCAGCCATAGCCTTTGCTAACCTGCCACTGATAGGTATTGACTATGCCCGAAGTCAGTACGAGAAAGGAGGTATTGTCGCCTATGCAAACCGACGGGCTGGGAGTGGAAAAATCAATGCTCGGAGGTGTATTCACATTGAGTGTCGGGTTTTCTGAAATCACCGGCGGAGCGCATGTGCCTGAAATGACGCACTGATATGTAAAGCCATCCATGGCGGCGGTGGCCCCTGTAATTTTTAGTGTGGCGGTTTGGGTACCCGAATAGGGAACCGAATCAGTCAGATTCATCATGCCAAAGCCTTGATCGGCTTGCCATTGATAAAGCAAACCGGTTCCCGTAGCTGAGATTGTGAATGTTGTGCTGTCGCCCTGGCAGATGAGGGATGGGGATGGCTGTACAGTAATGAACGGAGATGTATTGATGCGGAGCAGTGCGCTGCCGGAGGTGACCGATTGTGCGCAGGTATCAAAAACCAGACAGCGGTAATGATAGCCATTGAGCTGGGCAAGAGTGTTCGCAATGAACAGCGTGGAGCTGGTGTCGCCTGTATAGATTCCGTTTGCGGGGATATTGATAAAACCGGTTCCGGTATCAACCTGCCACTGAAAATGCAAACCGCTTCCTGTTGCTGTAACGAAAAAACCGGTACTGTTACCTGCGCAGGTGGTGGTGTCTGATGGCTGAATGACAATTGCCGGAGGAGGATTTACAAACAGGTTTGCCGCATTGGAAGTGGAGGCATTGAGGACGCTGTCGCTGACGATGCACCTGTATTGTCTTCCATTAAGTCCTGTGACATTTGAAATGATCAGGATAGAGTCGGTAGCGCCTGAATACACGCCGGCATTACCCAGATTGCTCCAGGAGGAAATAAACTCCTGCCACTGATAGGAAGCCGCCCCGCTTGCCGAAATGCGAAAGGAAGCCGGATTGCCCGGACAAGCGGTTTGATCTGCAGGTTGTGTATGGATCACCGGTGCTGCAACAAAGCAAAAGAGGCTATTTGAAAAAAGCCTGTTTTTCAATAATGCGGACGGCTCAATTCTTACTTCTGTGAGGCTGGTGTGTCCATAGAGAAACGATCCGCCGGTAAAGAGAAAAAGAGCGAGCAGAAGAAGGGCTGGGCGGAAAGCATTTCTGCCGGTTTTTAAAAAGTTGATCTGTTTCATTCGTAGACTATTTAATTGGGGTTTATTGTAACAATAAATGTAAAGCAGGCCTGCAAAAACAAAGGGTCAGAAAAGCCACTGGCTGTTTCGTGAAGACGCCTGTGTCATTGCTTTGTTAGTATGTGCTGAAATCTCAGGAAAAGGAAAGGGTCCTGGATTTATCTCAGAATGAGATTTGTGTGAAGTGGTTTTTTTCCATAATCATCTATTGCGTTAATTGGCCATGGGCTGACCATTGAATAAAGGAAATGTTCGTATTGTCCGGATCGAGCCCCGCTGCGCGTAGTAAACCCTGCTTCCCGTTCCTTTGTTTTGGCCGGGATAAGCCAAACGACAATCCCGATTCTTTCTGCAAATCTTTATGTTTGCATAATTCCTGCCTCTTTCGTGTGGTTTCATATACGTTATATGAAACATCAGTTCGTAAATATACTGTAAAATAAAAACAGGTTCCAAACCGGCAAGAAGAAGTTTTTTATTTGGGAGAAATCAACCTAGGCAGAAATACCTTTGGAGAAAGGGCAGCCGACAATGAAATCATTCTTTTTCTTAAGAAGAAAGACCTTATTCACGATAAGCAAACATACGGATTTGTTTTATAGCAAGCGAATGCCCCCATTAAGAATGGAGAGGGGAGAAAGAAAAAGGAAAAACACACAAGGGCTTCCTCCGGGTGTTCGGCCCGGCCCATCTCCATGAAAACGCACCTCACCCCCAGCCCCTCCCTCGCCTGCGCCGCGGC
>PLXK01000057.1 GCA_003151415.1 Bacteroidota bacterium | reverse complement strand
TTAGTTGTAACGGAGGCACCAACGGAACAGCCACAGCCACCACCTCTGGCGGAACAGCTACCTACACGTATGTATGGACCCCTGTTCCTACAGGAGGACAAGGCACTGCCACTGCTACCGGACTTTCTCCCGGCGCTGAAAGCTGTACCGTTACCGATGCGAATGGTTGTTCTACTACTCAAAACTTTACCATCACACAGCCTACGGTTCTGGCCGCCACAGCAACCGATTCTTCAACCAGTTGTAATATGCCGAACGGATCTGCTTTTGCAAACCCAAGCGGTGGTACCGGAGCGTATACTTACAACTGGAGTCCCGCACCAGGCGGGGGCCAGGGCACATCGAACGCCACAGGTCTTAGTGCCGGCACCTATATCTGTACCATTACCGATGCTAACGGATGTACAGCCATAGCCTCTGCTGCCATCGCTCCTTCTGTCAATACCACCAATGCCTATTTTAACGCCACCGCTAATACCGGAGCCTCTCCTCTGCCAGTAACATTTACTGACAGCAGCACCATCAACCCCATCAGCTGGGTCTGGAACTTTGGCGATGGAGGAACCGGTAGCGGACAAACAGTTACCCATACCTATTCAGCTATCGGAACATTTACAGTAACTGAAACGGTAACCAATGCCGATGGATGTGTAAATATTTACAAGCGCACCGTCGAAGTGCATGAGCTTCCTTCCTTCCTCTATATACCCAATGTGTTTACACCAAACGATGACGGTGAAAATGACAACTGGCAGGTCAGATATCAGGGCATTTCCCAGTTCGATGCAAGAATTTATGACCGCTGGGGAGTAATGATGACAGAGCTCTTTGCTCCTGATCAGGGTTGGGATGGACATACCTCCGGAGGACTAAAAGCGGTGCCCGGAACCTATTACTACATCCTTACCGCCAAAGGCGATGATGGAAAAAAATATGATTCCTCCGGCTTTCTCATGCTGATCAGACACTAATCTTCAGGTTCCATCCTTCCAAAACGCTATAACAGCTCATAGAAGGATGGAACTTTTTATCCGACATCACGTTTAATTAACAGATGATTGCCTTTGTCACCCTCTTCGTCCTCCAGTTTTTGTGCTCCTCGAGCACCGGAAATTACTTGGTTCTAATTCCGCAACTATCACTTAATCACCCTAATACTTGGAAGTTTCCGCCTTTTNNAACGATTCGTTAGCTTTTGAGTGTTGTGTGTTATACGGTTACGGAACGCTGATACTACTTTTAAAACTACCCTGAGATGAAACATATTACCTTGAAGAAAAAGAGCGTTTTGCTTCTCCTGATCCCTATGCAACTGTTCTTTTCCCTGCCGGCCCAGGTTGTTAATGGCAGCGCTCCTGAAAAAGCTACGATAAAGCATCATACAGCAGGCAGCACCCGGGTCGTTGCGGAAGAAAAGAAAGAAGAGCAACTTCAGTTCGGAACACATAAACAATCGGCCGAAGGAAGCATTGCATGGATCAAACCAGCCACTACCACCCGCAGCCTTTCATTTGTTGAAAACCTTGGACAGTTTGGAAAGGAAGACGGCATCAGTGCCAGTGAAATATTATACGGAGTTAAAGATAATGCAACCCGTGTCTTTTTCACAAAGCAGGGACTGGTTTACAAAACCCTGAAGAACGAAAAAGTGTCTGACGTAGAGTGGGAAGCTTATGTGAAAAAGAATCATCTCAAAAATAACGAGCCTGGAAAAGAAGAATCAGAAGATCATCGGATCATCAAAGAATCCTATGTACATATGAACTGGGAGGGTGCCAATCCTTCCGTAAAGATTGTTGCCGAAAACCCTTTGCCTAACTATTTCAACTACCTGAATTACCAGGAAATGAATAAGAGCAAGGCTATCATAGGTAATGCCAGAGGATTTCAAAAGATCACTTACACGAATATTTATCCTAACATCGATATTGAATACACCATTCATGCAGAAGGCGGAATAAAATATGCCCTCATCCTTCATCCGGGTGCCGACCCTTCGGTGATCAAGATGAATTACACCGGAACAATACCTACACTGGATGCTGAAAAAAACATTCTGCTAACCACTCCCTGCGGAAACATTACAGATCATGCCCCATCCACCTTTGTAGGATCTGTACAAGGCGGGGAAAAAATCAACTCCGCTTTTGCAATCCTGAGCCAGAACATCATCGGATTTAACCTGGCTTCTGAAAACATACCGCTCACTCGCACTCTCATCATTGACCCGGTTACCAATTTTGCAGGTACCGTTGCTCAGTGTGCCGATGATATTGCAACCGACCCGAACGACAACGTTCTGGTTTACCTGGTAGACACTTCCGGTACAAACGGTAGCTCCCTTCAAAAATGGAACTCAGCCGGAACACTGCAGTGGACCCTGGATCTGATCGGCAATCTGAATTACAGCGAATTCTTCCAAGGAGATGTGGGAGCCGACAATAGTGACAATATATATATAACGATTGGTCTGGGCGTATACGCCGGTGGTTATTACAATACCTGCAAAATTGATCCAACAGGTTCCTCTCTTCTGTTTGGCCTCCTCGCTCCCGGTGCACCAGGTGGGTCTACCAACAACCTTTACGAAACCTGGAGTATCTCCTTTAACTGTGCTCAAAGTCAGCTTATTCAATCTGGTGGTGGTTTATATAATGGCGGTGTCGGCGTAAACGGTGTTTACTTTAACGTGAGCACCTACGAAACACTGAATACCACAACCGGTGCCGAAGGTAC
>PLXK01000129.1 GCA_003151415.1 Bacteroidota bacterium | reverse complement strand
TCGGCGAAAGCGGCACGGGCAAGACCATGACGGCCCGCGCGATCCACCAGCTCAGCACCCGCCGGCAGAAGCCGTTCGTCGAAGTCGCCTGCGGGGCCCTGCCCGACACGCTGCTCGAAAGCGAACTGTTCGGACACAAACGGGGGGCCTTTACCGGTGCCGCATTTGAAAAAAAAGGATTGTTCGAAGAAGCCAATGACGGCACCCTCTTTCTGGACGAAGCCGGAGAAATGAACCCGGACCTGCAGGCCAAATTACTGCGTGTGCTCGAAACCCAGACCTTTATTAAAATCGGCGATTCAAAACCCACCCGTGTGAATGTGCGGATCATCGCAGCCACAAACCGGGTCCTGCTCAAAGAAGCCGAAGAGCAGCACTTTCGCAGCGATCTGTATTACCGGCTTTCCGCTTTCAAAATAACCATACCCGCTTTACGCGAACGCAAAGAAGACATTGAGGAGATTGCCACGCACTTCATGAAACTTTATTCAGCCAAAATCAAAAAACGAATCCGGGAAATGGATAAACCTTTTTTGAAACAACTCAAAGCATACAACTGGACGGGCAATATACGGGAACTGAAGAATTGCATTGAGCGCGCGGTGATCCTTTGCGAAACAGAGTCGCTGTCTGCCGATCTGCTGCCTGCCGAACTCACCACAAAGCTGTGTGACGAAACAGCCCAAACAAACCCTTCTTCACTGGCCAGTATTGAAAAGACCCACATCCTGAAAATCCTAAGCCAGGCACAGGGAAACAAATCCAAGGCAGCCGATCTTCTTGGAATCGGCCTGACCACCCTTTACCGAAAGCTGGAAGAATACAAAATCGAAAAGAACTGATCCGGTTTGTTTCCCCTATGCATCGAAACCGCAGGAAAAGGAATACAGCTGGAACGACAAAAACAATACAGGATGAAAAAACGCAAACTGGGTCAATCCGAACTGCTGGTTTCCCCGCTATGTTTTGGCGGGAATGTCTTTGGCTGGACTGCCGATGAAAAGAGATCCTTTGAACTGCTGAATGCCTTCACCGAATCGGGGTTTAATTTTATAGATACCGCCGATATTTATTCGATGTGGGTTCCCGGAAATTCGGGAGGCGAGTCCGAACGAATCATCGGCAAGTGGATGAAAGAGCAAAAGAACCGCGACAAGGTAATCATTGCCACAAAGGTTGGCGGTGAACGCCTGGCAGACAAAAGCCATGGCGGACTCAAACCCGCTTACCTCATCCGTAAAGTGGACGAATCGCTCAAACGCCTGCAGACCGATTACATTGATTTGTATCAATCGCACGTGGATGATCTGGAAACCCCTGTGGAGCAAACGCTTCAAACCTATGGGCAGCTGATCAAACAAGGCAAGGTCAGAGTCATCGGGGCCTCGAATTTCACTGCCGAAAGACTTTCGGCCTCCTTAGCCATCAATGCAGAAAAAGGGTATCCTGCCTACCAGAGCCTGCAGCCTTTGTACAATTTATACGACCGCAAAGAATTCGAAAAGGACCTGGCAAAATTGTGTCTTGAAAAGGGAATAGGTGTCATCAACTACTATTCCTTGGCAAGCGGATTCCTTACCGGAAAATACAGAACAAAAGAAGACCTGGGCCAAAGTGAAAGAGGATACCGGGTGGAAGGGTATTTGACCGAACGGGGATTCCGGATTCTCGATGCCCTTGATGCCGTTTCCAAAAACCTGAATTCCACCCCCGCCACAGTGGCGCTGGCCTGGCTCCTGGCCAGACCGGGAATCACAGCGCCCATTGTCAGCGCAACAAGCGTCAAGCAATGGAAAGAAATTGCAAAAGCAACTGAACTTGTTCTTCAAACAGGCACGATAGACTTACTGAACAAGGCCGGCGAAGAGAACTGAACGGTATACATTCAAACCATTCGCTATGAAAACCATTCAAAACAATCTTGAAAATGTAAACTGGAGACGGGTTTCCGAACTATTTGAATCCGTTGGCTGGGGATACCGCTCCCCAGAAAAGATTGAAGAATCATTTCGAGCAAGCACCCACACCTGCTTTATTTGTACTGACAAGCAAGAGCTTGTAGCTTTCGGCAGAACTGTTGACGACGGAATCTATTACGCACTTCTTGTAGACGTTGTGGTACATCCCGATTTCCAGGGCAAGGGATTAGGGAAAACAGTTGTTGAAAATCTGAAATCAAAACTGGCCGGATACAATTTCGTTACCCTCACCGCCGCTCCCGAGAAAGATGGTTTTTATAAAAAGATGGGCTGGAAAAGACAGAAGTCTGCCTTCATCTGGCCCAAAGATGAAAAACAGGAACAACAACATTGCCTTTCCGAATAATTTTCCAATCCGAATAATCCTTCAAAGAAGCCATGATAGAAAAATTCCTTCCCAATAAGCTTCACCGCACCGAAACGCTCAAGAGATCGCTTGTAAAAACAATCAGCTACCGGCTTGCCATCCTTATTCTGGATTTTACCTCCATTTATTTGTTTACAGGGCAAATAAAAGTAGCTGTTGGGTTTATGCTGGTGAGCAATCTTTATACGACAGTTGCCTATTTTTATCATGAACGGATTTGGGACAAGATCAAATGGGGAAAAATCAGTCCTAAAAACGATGCCGGGGAACAAGCCCTTTGAAAAAAGAGGCAAAAAAACAAAACCTTCAATCTCCGATTGCATCTGCCCGATACAAGTTCCTGCCTTTACCAGTTCTTTAAAAAAACCAACCACTTATCCATCCAAAACATCCGTTTACTAAGTTGCATATCGTAGGCAGAGATAATTGCCGATGTTTGACAAAGCTTCCTTTCATCCCGGGGTGCCCTTAATTAAAAAGCTCTTCTATGAAAAAGAAATTACTTGTCCTGTTCGGCCTGGCAGTTATCGCATCTTCGGATGCTCAAAACGGATTCAAGATCTATCCGGTGCCCGTTTCCAATCCGGCTTATATGTCCAATCAAAAAACCGGGTTGGCTATTGACAACGCAAACAACAAATGGGTTTGTTTCCGCCTCATGGGTTTGGGGAAATTCAACGGCAGCAGCTGGACTGTTTACAACACCCTGAATTCGGGTCTGGCAAGCGACTCGGTATTGGCTGTTGAACCTGCCGCTGCAAACATTACCTGGGTGGGCACGGCAAAAGGAGCCTGTTGGTTTGACGGTACAATGTGGGTGACTTACAATACCGCCAATTCAGGCCTGGCAGGCAACAACGTGAATGCGATAAATGTGCAGGGTCCCAATGTCTGGTTTGCCACTGACAATGGCATTTCCGTATTTAACGGCACTACCTGGTCTTCGTATTCGACATCCAATTCAGGACTTGCCAGTGACACGGTCTACACACTGGCTTTCGAAACCAATGGCACTTTGTGGGCGGGAACGAACAGGGGCTTTTGCAGTTTACAGGGATCGGTGTGGACCACTTACAACACCTCCAATTCGGTTTTGAAAAGCAATGTTGTAAAAAGTATTTACATCGATGCCTCTGGTGTTAAATGGATTGGAATTAACGGTCCCGGGTATGTCAATACATATCTCCCCGGAGCCCTTTATTCACTCACAGGCAAAACACTTGCGCTTATAAGTCAGACGATTAGTCAGGCCCCGGCAAGTTTAGCAACTTCTCTGGCATCAATTTGCAGAGGGCCTCATGGCGGGCCCCTGTGTAATGTTTATGGGGGTGGTGGCGGGATATCCGGTATGCAGGTTGGCTCAATTGCAGAAATTACTTCCCAGAAGACTTACCTCTATGTCGATTCACTCATCGAAACGAACTATTATGCAGCGTATGAAGCAAGCACAGGAAAAATTTGGTTTGTCAACTTGAACGGCGGCACAAATGCAAATCCGGCAAACGGGCCCCAGAGTGGCTTGATTTCTTTTGATGCAAGTGCCTATACCGACAAACTGAATGGACTCAATTATGACAATTGCAAAGATCTTGACCTGAACGAAGTGAAAGCCACCATGATGGTTGAAGGCGATATGGACTGGAACCACGTAAGCGCCCATTATGAAGTCCCGAAAGGAGGAGGGGCATCGGCCATTTTTGCTTCCGCGCTTTGGATCGGCGGACTGGATAATTCAGGATCGCTTCACCAGGCGGCTATGACCTATCGGCAGAACGGGTATGATTATTGGCCGGGCCCGCTGGATACCATTACCGGCGGAACAGACTCGGTGACGGCGGCTGCTTATGACAAAATCTGGAAGGTGGACAAATACAAGATCGGAGAATTTATCTATTACTTCAACAAGGGTGCCGTTGCGGCAGGTACGTACATTCCGCTTGCAGATATACTCAGCTGGCCAGCTCACGGGAATGGAAAAAACATGCACAACATGGCTCCCTTCATCGATGTGAATCACAATGGAATCTACGACCCCATGACCGGAGGAGATTATCCGGATATCAAGGGCGATGAGATGCTTTACTGGATTTTCAATGACAATCTTGCCGCTCATACGGAAAGCGGAGGGACTCCGCTAAAAGTGGAAGTACATGCATCGGCCTACTCATATTCCTGCCAGAGTATTGCAGACAGCGACAAGGTGCTTAACTACACCACTTTTTACAATTACCAGATCTTTAACCGAAGTTCCCGGAATTATCACAAAGTAGAATTGGGCATGTGGGAAGATTGCGATCTGGGTCTTTACAGCGATGATTATGTAGGTTGCAATCCCAAAGGAAATTATGGCTATGTATACAACGGCGCAAATTGCGATGGCACAGGATCTATAGGGACATACGGATGCAAACCGCCCATGCTCAGCACCATTATTCTCAATGGACCGCTGGCAGTACCCGGCGATGGAATAGACAACAACAACAACGGCGTTATCGATGAACCCGGAGAACGGAATTTAATGACCGGATTCACAGCCTACAACAACGACTTCAGTGTCAATGGCAATCCGGGACTGGTGGCTTCGGGAGGCGGAGGAATTTCAAGCACACTTTATCCACAGAATTTTTACGAGTACAATACCGGCAGATGGAAAGATACATCGCTACTTACCTATGGAGGAAATGGAGTCGGTGGCAGTGTCGCTACCCGATTCATGTTCCCGGATTTTGCCTACGATACCACCGGCTGGTCCGAACCAACGGCCGGCAACCCTCCCGGCGACAGGAGATTTGTTATATCTTGCGGCCCCTTTGATCTGAAAGCAGACTCGATGGTGAGTTTTGACTATGCCGTCGTGTTTACCCGCGACACCGCTCTTGCACCAAAATCCCAGCCATTTTTTATGAAGAACCTGGCAGATAATCAAAAAATAGAATCCTGGTTTCAACAGCACAATGCCCCATCGTGCTTTGGTTTTTATACCGGGGTGGAGGATATTCAAAAACAAAAACCGGATCTGGAAGTCTATCCCAATCCGGCACAAAACATCCTGTTTGTGAATTACACCCTGACACAGGGCGTCTATAAATTAAGCGTGCTCGATCTCACTGGCAAGCAAATTATTCTCCAGAGCGAGCTTTCACAGGGTTTGCATACAGTGGATATTTCTGCCTTGAGTGAAGGGATTTATTTTCTAAGGGTGCAGGACAAAGAAGGGGTATCCTGTAAGAAGTTTATCAAACGATGAAGAGGCAAAAAAAGGATTAACACAATCCGATGCTAAATGGGAAGGCGGGAACTTCGGTTAGCCTTTACTCTTGAAAATAAACCCGTTTCACCCTGCGCGAAACATTGGTCAGCACTTCGTACGGAATGGTTCCCAAATCGCGCGCAATTTGTGTAATCGGATATTGCTCTCCGAAAACAATCACCTCATCGCCTTCATTGACAGTGATATTGGTGATATCAATCATGCACATATCCATGCACACATTGCCAACTACCGGGGCAAATTTACCCCCCACAAACATTTTTCCTTTTCCATTGCTCAGCTTTCGGCTCAAGCCGTCAGCATAACCAATCGGAACCGTGGCGATAGTCATGGGCTGGCTGGCAAATCCCTTGCGGCTGTATCCGATGCTGTCTCCCTTGGGTATGTGTTTGATTTGCGAAACGGTGGTTTTCAGTGTATTCACATTCTGAAGCAGAGCCTGCTCTTCTTCATTGGTTCCAATGCCATAAAGACCAATACCCAGACGCACCATGTCAAATGTTCCGGCAGCAAAACGGGAAATTCCCGACGAATTCAGGATGTGCCGCAAAATCGGATAATCGAAATGCTGCATAATGGCCGAACTCATTGTATCAAAGCGGTTGATCTGAAGCTGTGTGAAATCGTCGTGTTCGGCTTCGTCACTGCCGGCCAGGTGTGAAAAAACAGATCGGACACGAAGGTTTTTGTTGTTGCGGAGACGAACAATCAATTCATTGATTTCTCTTTCTTCAAAGCCCAGACGGTGCATTCCGCTGTCAAGTTTGATATGCACGTTTACCTTGCGATCGCTTTCAAGAAGAATTTTGTTGCGCCTTACCGCTTCATCAAACAAACCCAGCACACGGAAACTGAACAGCTCGGGTTCCAGACTAAACTGGATCATGCTGTCGTAGCTTTGTTCTTCGGGATTCATGACCATGATGGGCACTGAAATTCCGGCCTTTCGAAGTTCAATGCCTTCATCGGCATAAGCCACGGCCAGGTAATCGACATGATGAAACTGCAGCACATTGGCAATTTCAAAACTTCCGCTGCCATAGGAAAATGCCTTGACCATGGCCATGATCTTCGCATCCGGCTTCAATTTTTTGCGGTAATGATTCAGGTTGTGTACAATCGCGCTGAGATTGACCTCCATTACCGTTTCGTGGGCTTTCTGCTGCAGCACTTTGCTGATGTCTTCGAATCCGAAACTGCGGGCTCCCTTTAAAAGTATGGTTTCATCCCTGAAAAATGAATTGTTATAATGCCTGAGAAAATCAGCTGTCGACGAATAGAAACTGCGCTCGGTTTGAAACTGTTCACTTTGGTGCGATATGGCTTCGCCAATGCCGATAATCCGGCTGATTCCTTTGCGGCTGACCAGTTCCGACACTTCTTTATAAAGGCTCTCTTCTGTTCTTCCGCTTTGCAGAATATCCGACAGAATCAAGGTCTTTTTCGGATGCTGTTTTTGCTGATTTAAAAAATCAAGTGCTATACTCAACGAACCCAGGTCCGAATTGTAACTGTCGTTGATGATTGAACAGTTGTTGATGCCCTCCTTAAGCTCGAGCCGCATGGCCACCGGACTGAGAAAAAGCATTCTGGCGGCTATGATCTCATTTTCATAGCCCAGATGCAACATCACGCACCAGCAGTGAATGGCATTTTCGATACTCGCTTCGTCGGTGAACGGAATTTTTATCCGTATGAATTCATTTTTGTAAACCGCCTGGATTTCAGAATCGGACACACTCTTTGTTATTTTTCCGACCTGGAGATCAGCTTTCGTCCTGGCCGACCAGGAGAATAACCTGGGCATTTCTTCTTCTCTGGTATCCTGAATGGCTTGCTGAATAACTGTATAATCCTTGCAATAAAATACAATTTGAGAATGCACGAAAAGTTTGAGCTTTTCCTCCACTTTTTGTCTCAGCGAACTGAAATTCTCATCGTGAGCCTGCCCGATATTGGTGATGAGTCCGATTGTCGGAGCAATGATCTTTTCGAGATGCTCCATTTCTCCGGGCATGGATATGCCGGCTTCGAAAATGGCCAGCTCGTGTTCGGGCCGCATCAGCCAGACGGATATGGGAACACCCACCTGCGAATTGAAACTCTTGGGGCTGCGGACAATGTTTTTATCTTCCCTCAGGAGTTGGTACAACCACTCTTTGACGATCGTTTTTCCGTTGCTGCCCGTGATGCCAATTACAGGAATATGGAAATGCTTCCGGTGCCAGGCGCTCAGTTCCTGGAGAGCCAGCAAAGTGTCTTCAACCAGTAAAAAACTCGCAGCCGGGTAATCCATCAGTGCGGCAGGCAAGGCAGAAACCACAAAATTGCGGACACCCTTCTCGTACAAATCCTTGATAAACCGGTGCGCATCATGACGGTCGCCCCGAATGGCGAAAAAAAGAGAGGCTTCAGGCTGGATCAGTTTACGGCTGTCAATGAGCAGGTCATCAATACTGGCCACAGCATTTTCATTGCCAAAGATTTTGGCGGAAATAACGGCAGACAGTTCAGTGATGGCGTAATTCATTTCAGGGTTCGGATTGCAAATTTACGCTGAAATTCGGTTTATACCGCTCTTCGTTACTTTGGTGCAACCGGATCAGACTTTTCCCTGCAACCCGGCATTGAAACAATCGCGGCAAAGAGCCTCGTAATTGTCCGTTTCACCCAGAACAACCAGATCGGTTTTATCGACCATGCGATGAGAGTGGTTGGCCAGGTTTCCGCAGCGGATACAAATGGCATGTACTTTGGTTACATATTCGGCCGTAGCCATCAGACCCGGAATGGGTCCGAATGGTTTACCCAGGTAATCCATGTCCAAACCCGCCACGATGACGCGAATGCCATCTGCCGCCAGCTGGTTGCACACGTTGATGAGTTCCATATCAAAAAACTGGGCCTCATCCACACCCACCACGTCCATGCCACTGGAAAGCAAGAGAATATTGGATGAGGAAGGAACAGGGGTGGAATGTATTTCGCTGGAATCGTGGGAAATAACTTTCACCGCGTCGTAACGGGTATCAATGGAAGGTTTGAAAATCTCCACTTTTTGACGGGCAAAATTGGCTCTTTTCAGCCGCCGGATGAGTTCCTCGGTTTTGCCCGAAAACATCGATCCGCAAATGACTTCAATCCATCCTCTGCGCTTGTTGTGATTGATCGTATTTTCGAGAAACATGGATTGGAAAGAAATTTGTGATTTGGAAAAAATTTGGGCTTTGACGAAGATTCCTTATATTTATACTGAAGGAGTATGAGAAAAAGATCATGCCCTTCAGCAGATATGCTGCTAAGCCCGTTTAAAGATCTCAAATCCTTAAACTGACCCGGTTTCAGTATATTCTTTACAGAATACAACAAAACTAAGTAAAAAACGTTAACGGTGTGGATACACGTTTCAAATTGTGAAGATGCAAAAGCAAGAGCTTAAAAAAGAGATTGATGCCCTGATCGACAGCATTAAAAAGCAGGCCGACAGAATGAACACGGAAGACAGTCTTTCGAAAGTGGAATTGGAGCTTTTTCACCACAAAATCCAGAAACTGTACGAGAAATCCATTCTTATCCACCACCTCCCCGCTCCCGAAGAAAGGTCAGCCCCAAGTCAAGCAGTTCAGCCTGTCGAAGAAACAAAAACAATAATACCCATTCGCTATCCGGCAGAAGAAACCATGCCCGTCAGTCCGAAAGAAGAACCCCAAAAACAGGATTTTATTGCAGATTCAATTCCTTCTGTCAAGCCCATAACACCCGAAGTCAAAAGGGTTCCGGAAACAAAAACAGGAAGCGATCTTTTCGGCAGCAACATTCAGGCCGAATCAAAAATGACTTTTCGCATGAAGGCCGAGAAAGAGAAAGCGCCCAAGATCGTCCGCAAACCAATTCCCGATCTGAAAGTGGCTATCGGCGTAAATGACAAATTCAGGTACATCAATGAATTGTTTCATGGCAACTCCACCGAATACCACATCGCCCTGAACCAGATCAATACCTGCAGCGGTTTTGAAGAAGCGGATATTTATCTGGCCAACATCGGAAACATTTACGAGTGGAAAGAAGACAATGAAGTGGTGGATATGTTTTTTGATTTGGTGCAGCGACGGTTTCTTTGACTCAAGCCCTGAAGATAATTTCAAATCATTCTCCTTTTCTCTCTCCAAAGGTTTCCCCTCTCTATTTTTCATAGAGAGAGGACCGGGGGTGAGTTGAAAGTGAAGAACGTAGATTAAATAATTTTATGAAGTATCCTTTCCGATTCCTCTCTCTCGCCCTTCTTCTCTTCATCCAATTATTTTCCACTACCCTTTCTGCCCAGCAAACCGAACACGGTGATGTTTATCGCTACGGCCGGAAAATAGTGGATACGCTTGCTTCGCCTTCCATGTATGGCCGGGGTTATGTATATGACGGAGACAAGATTGCCGCCAAATATCTGGAGAATGAATTCCGTTCTTTTGGATTGAAAAGTTTTAGCCCCAATTACAGACAGGAGTTTCATCTGAGCGTGAATACGTTTCCGCCCCTGGACTATGCCATTGCGCTTACGTTTATTGCGCCAAAAGGGCAAAAATGGCCGGAAGAAGGTCAGGAAATTCTGGTTCATGGCGATTCTCCCGCAAGTGCAGGCAAGGCCCGAATCATTTGGTTTGATAAAAAAACACTGAGTTCCGATCGGAATCTAAAAAAATTCTATGCCTCAAACTGGGCCGACAAAGCGCTACTGATAGATGATTACGGAATAACGGACAAGGAACAGCTAAAACAGATAGAGACCATGAAAAACAACCCCGTCCATGCCAGGGTTGTCCTTGTATTCAATAGCAAAAGATTGATGTGGGAAGTTTCGCAGACCCTGTCGGCTTTCCCTTCATTTGAAATGCTCGTCAAAGACAGCCTTCATGAAACCATCCGAAAGCAATTCAGAAAAGCGGGGGCTGTCGTATTTCATGTTGACAGCAAATTCGTCCCCGATTATCAAACCCAAAACCTCATCGGCTATATCCCAGGAACCGTATATCCGGACTCATTCATTGTGTTCTCTGCCCATTATGATCATCTCGGCATGCTGGGACCGCATACCTATTTTCCAGGAGCCAACGACAATGCAAGCGGATGCGCCATGTTATTGAATATGGCCAGGTATTACGCCATGCCGGAAAACAAACCCAAATGTTCCATTGCCTTCATGTTGTTCGGAGCGGAAGAGGCTGGACTTGTCGGCTCTCATTATTATACCGAACATCCGCTTTTTCCCTTAAAACAAATCAAATTCTTAATCAACCTCGACATCATGGGCACAGGGGATGAGGGAATTACAGTTGTCAACAGTACGGCTTATCCGGAAGAGTTCAAAATGCTTCAGTCGATCAATGACAAGGGGCATTTCCTGCCTGAAGTCAAGTTAAGGGGACAAACTCACAACAGCGATCATTACTTTTTTTCAGAACATGGGGTGAAGGCTTTTTTTATCTATACACGAGGAGGCATCAAAGCTTATCATGATATTTATGATAAAGCCGGGACTTTGCCGCTGAGCCGCTTTGAAGATGTCTTTCATCTGCTGACTGGTTTTGAAGAATGGCTAGACACATCAAATCGCTCTGGACATTGAAAGAACAAATTAACCATAGAGACATGGAGAACATAGAGGGCCATAGAGAAAAAAGTCCTTCTCCTTGCTTTTCTCAATGACCTACATGTCTCTATGGTAAATTTGTTGTTGTTATTTTTCTACTCTAAACATTCCCAAATTGATTCGTAACTTCGAAGCTGAAACAGAAATCAAAACGTGAGTAAACTATACCTCATCCCCACTCCAATCGGCAATCTCGAGGACATCACACTCCGGGCCATCCGCATCTTAAAGGAAGTGGATCTCGTGCTTGCCGAAGACACACGCAAGACCGGTTTTTTGCTGAAACATCTGGGCATAGAGAAAAAGATGTTTCCTCATCATTCACATAACGAACACAAGACCATCACTTTTATTGCCGAACGGATAGCAGCGGGAGAAAACATTGCATTGGTTACCGATGCGGGCACTCCCGGCATTTCCGATCCGGGCTTTTTACTGGTCCGCGAATGCGTGCAGGCAGGTATTGATATTGAATGTTTACCCGGCCCTACCGCTTTTGTTCCTGCTCTTGTAAACTCGGGCCTGCCTTGCGACGCTTTTGTGTTTGAAGGTTTTCTTCCTCAGAAAAAAGGAAGACAAACAAAATTACTCAGCCTGAAAGAGGAACCCCGCACCATCGTGTTTTATGAATCACCCTTCCGTTTGGTGAAAGCTCTGGAAGAATTTGCACTCCATTTTGGCAAAGACCGCAGAGCCAGTGTTTCCAGGGAACTGACAAAGTTGTTTGAAGAAACAAAACGGGGAACAATGGAAGAGCTGATTGCTTACTTTAAAGAAAAAACCGTCAAGGGGGAAATTGTGATTGTCGTTGAAGGCAATAAAAAAGGGCAGGAAGATTAAAATCCGGCTCTGTTTAATCGAAAGACAAACTGAAATGAAAAAAGAGTTCAAAACACTCCAGATATTGTATCTCGCCCTTGGATTGGGTCAGACTTTTTTTGCCGTCATTGCTTTCTTTTTAGGCACCCTGAGAACAAGCGCATTTGCGGCAGATAAAAACCTGACGCTTGCGCTGACCATTGCCCTTTCTATTGTCAGCATTTCGGGCATCAGCATGAGTTATTTTCTTTATCGTTCAAAAATCACGGCTGCAAGGACAAAGGAAACGGCCACAGAAAAAATGAACGAATTCCGTACCGCCTGTATGCTGCGCTGGGCTCTTCTGGAGTTCCCGGCCTTTCTTTCCATCATTGCTTTTATGCTCACAGCAAACATGGTTTTTCTGGGTGGCTTCGGAATCATCTTTTTCGCTTTTTTACTGGCGCGTCCAACGATCGAAAAAATGGCCGCCGATCTGGAACTCGGTTTTGATGAAACCGAAGAACTGACCAACTCCAACTAAACAATCCGAACTTTTTTAACATGAAAGCCATAACACTCGTTCGTCACGGAGATGCCGCACATGCATTCGAAATACGGGAAGCCACAAAACCCGAACCGGCAGCGGGGCAGGTGCAAATCCGGGTGGAGTCGTTTGGCCTGAACTTCGCCGATGTTCTTGCCCGCCGGGGCAAATACAAAGATGCACCTGCTCTTCCGTCCGTGCTGGGTTACGAGGTTGTCGGCAAAATTGAATCGGTTGCAAAAGATGTGAATACACTCAGGGCAGGCGACCGTGTCACAGCATTCACCCGCTTTGGGGGCTACGCCGAATATGCCGTTACCGATGCCAGAGCTGCGGCTAAAATTCCGGAGGACATGGATTCGGGCATGGCTGCCGCGCTGGCTACGCAATATGGCACCGCCTGGTTTTGCGCGGAAGAAATGGTTCATCTCCATGCCGGAGACCATGTGTTGATTCACGCCGCTGCCGGTGGAGTGGGCACAGCACTCACCCAGCTTTGCAAACGCAGGGGTTGCATCGTTTACGGCACGGGAGGCTCCGGGGAAAAACTAAACTATATTCTGGCCAACGGAGCAGATTATGCATTCAATTACAAAACCCAGGATTTTCAGGCGGAAATCCAAAAACTCAATGCAATGGGGCCGGATGTTGTATTTGACTCTGTCGGGGGCATGACTTTCAAAAAGAGTAAAATGATGCTCTCTGCCGCAGGAAGGATCGTCACTTACGGAGCCGCTGAACAAATGGATAAAAAAAACATTTTCGGCAGCCTGAAACTTTTAATGGACTTCGGATTTACCAATCCGGTTTTCCTGCTGATGAAATCACAATCCATCATCGGAGTGAATATGCTCCGGGTGGCCGACGACCGGCCGGACATCCTGCAGCGCTGCCTGAATAATGTCATTGACCTGGCACTTAAAAAGGAGATCCATCCGCATATCGGCGGCCGTTTCAAAACCGATCGGATAGCCGAAGCGCATGCCTTTTTAGAGTCACGCAAATCGACAGGAAAAATCATTATAAACTGGTAACCATTGGACACATTTATTACTCCAGCCAAACTGGAAAACCACATCGCTCTCATCAAACCCCTGGATGCATCCTGCTTTGATGATCTCAGCCGGATAGCAGCAGAACCGGCCTTGTGGGAAATGAGTCCAAGGAGAATGGAAAGCCGGGAAGACTTCATCGCTTATTTCAAAGAAGCGCTCATGGAAAAAGAGAAACACATTTCCATTCCATTTGTCATCACCGACAAGCGAACGAATGAAGTCGCCGGCTCGACACGGTATGGCAATCTTTTTCCGCAGCATAAAAGGCTGGAAATTGGATGGACCTGGATCGGAACCCAATTTCAGTCTACCGGGCTCAACCGGGCTGTCAAATTTGAGTTGCTGAAATATGGTTTTGAAACGCTGGGACTGAATCGTATCGAGCTGAAAACCGACTCGCTCAATATCCAGTCGCGCACGGCCATGAAAAAGATCGGCGCCCGTGAGGAAGGAATATTCCGCAAACACATGCTGACGGCTTCCGGCAGGATCAGAGATACCGTTTATTTAAGCATCCTGAAAGAGGAATGGCCGGAAATCAAGGGAACCATTTTCCAGGCCTTTATCTGAACTGTTGGATCTGTCCGGAAAATTATAGTTTTAGACGCAAGAGGCCATATGTTTGCTCGAGGCATAAATTGAAGCCACAGCCGAGTTCCTATTACGCAATATATATATAGCAAAGTCTATGCGTAAAAGGCCCTGTAAAGGCAAAAGATAAATTTTAAGCAGCTTCCCGATCTATTCCTTAATTTTGTCTCCGCTATCCGAATCATCAGATAAAACACCCTGCCCTGGGGTCAGCCGGGCATGTGACTATTAAAACAAACTCTTTTCACATGAAGCACATTCTTTTTTTCCTTTTTCTTCTTCCTGCCATTGCGGGAACAGCTCAAAATACGGCCCTTGTGCCCCCCTCTGCCGGTCCAGATACCAACCGGGTGGACGCAAATAACCGTAAACAAGGTTTCTGGAAAATTTCTGAAGCGGCCGTTACCTGGTACGGAAGCTACCTGGACGACCGCAAAGAAGGAAGCTGGACGGCCTATTATCCGGGCGGCTTGCTCGGGATGATCGATTCCTACAAAAGAGGGTTGAAAAACGGAATCAGCATTACCATAGACCGTAACGGAACCTTTCTGGGCGAATCGTATTATGTTGACGGAGTGCTTGATGGCCGATCGAGAGCCTTTTACGGAGGAGGACGGTTAAAATCTGAAATCAGCTATAAAAATGGAAAACTAAACGGCACCAGACGGATTTACAATCCCGATGGAAGGCTTCAGGAAGAAGGAACCTATCTGAACGATGTGAGAAACGGTGTTTTCGTATGGTACTATGTGGAGGGGAAACCAAATACAAAGAGCGTTTACAACAATGGAAACCTGGATGGGGTTCAGACCACATATTACAAAAGCGGGGAAAGGGAATCGGAGGTTTTATACACAAACAACATGAGACAGGGTCCGTATACAGTCTATTACGAAAACGGGAAACTGAAAACCGAGGGCCGTTTTGTTGATGACAAGGAAGAAGGAACCTGGAAGAACTACAACGAGGAAGGAAAAGTTCTTCTTCAGAAATACAAAAAAGGAGAAGAAATCAAGAAATAATAAAACAAAATAGCCCGAAGGGGCATTTGGTCATTACTAAAAAAACAGCACACGTGAAAAAGCAAACGAATATACTGCTCATCTTTGCCGGTCTTATTGCTCTAAGCATCGGGATTTATTTTTCATTCATCAAAAGGCCGGCAAAAACACTTCCGTATTATGGCGACAAAATAGCTGAAACCGGCGGCGACACGATCTTTCACACGGTCATGGATTTTTCACTGATTAACCAGGAAGGAAAAACAATCACACAAAAAGATCTGAAAGGAAAAATATATGTTGCAGATTATTTTTTCGCCAACTGCAAAAACATATGCCCGAAAATGAGCACACAACTCGAACGTGTGCAGGAGCGTTTCAAAAACGATCCTACGGTCATGATCGTTTCCCATTCTGTCGATCCATTGCGTGACAGCGTGGAAAGTCTGGCCAAATACGCGCAGCTTCACGGAGCCGATCCGCACAAATGGTTTTTTCTGACGGGCGACAAAAAACAACTCTATAATCTGGCCCGTCATTCTTACCTGGTTACCGCAACCGAGGGCAACGGAGGCAGCGACGATTTTGTGCACACCGAACAGTTCGCTCTGATCGATAAGGAAAAGCACATCCGCGGTTTTTATGACGGAACCGATCCGGAAGCGGTAAGCAGGCTGATGGTGGACATTGAGCAACTGGTTTTAAGTTATAAGTGAAAAAGCCGGCCATTCACAGTGGGCAAAAATTGTTTCCCTTTTGCAAACTGCCCATTGCAAATTGCCAACTTGTTTTTCAGCCCCCTGTATTCATAGTGCGGTGTTAACAACTAGTCTTGTTTTGCCGGATGAAAGAACCGAATTCTTCCGATTTTAGTATCCAAATCGTATCCTGTGTCAGATAAATACACCAAAAGGAGGCTTCAATCCAGCTCAATCACCACGGTGATCAGTATTTCACTGGTGCTGTTTATGGTTGGCCTGCTGGCCATGGTCGTACTCAGCGCCAAGAAAGTGACTGATTACGTCAAAGAACACATCATGGTATCCATTTACCTGAATCCGGATGCCAAGGAAGCCGATGTGATGGCCTTCCAGAAATCGCTGGATGCAACGAGATACGTGCGTTCCACCACCTTTACCTCGGCCAAGAGCGCCGCCGACAATTTCCGCAAGGAACTCGGTGAAGATTTTGTCAATTCCATCGGGTACAACCCCCTGCCTTCTTCCATTGATATCTACCTCAAAGCCGAATACGCCAACAACGACAGCATCAACTGGATCCGCAAAGACCTGCAGGACAAAAAAGGGCTGGTTGCCGATGTGGATTACAAAGAAGCCCATGTGAGCGCCGTGAACAGCCATATACGCACCGTGAGCATTGTCATTCTCATTTTTACCGGCCTGCTCCTGCTTATTGCCATTGCGCTGATCAACAACACCATCAGACTGGCCATTTACTCCAAACGCTTTTTGATCAGGACCATGCAACTCGTTGGAGCCACACAAGGTTTTATCCGCAAACCCTTTCTTCTTACCGGAATAATTCAGGGCATTTATGGGGCCATTATCTCCCTGTTCATGCTACTGGGCTTCTTTTACCTCCTCGAAAAGGTATTCCCTTTCCTGGTGAATATGCTGCTGGATATAAATTTATTGGGCATCTTGTCCGGCGCATTGGTATTTTTAGGAATTTTGATAGGATTTATCTGTACCTGGTTTGCGGTACATAAATATCTTCGAATCCGGACAAGCGAGTTGTATTACTAACCGCAATCAAACATGAGCTGTAAGCAAGCTGATGCCGGAGGGGAGCCTGGAAGGTACGGCATTGCGTTTATCTGCTTGAATTACAATGTTAACAGCCCATTCAGCATTCTTTGTTTTTTTGATATCCATTTTACAGATTAAACATTAGGTCATGAGCGAAAAGAAAAAAGAAGGATTTGCCTTTAACAAACAGAATTATACTTACCTCATTGCTGGCACTGCACTGGTTGTGATCGGACTCATGCTCATGTCGGGCGGCGGTTCTGATGACCCCAACAAATTCAACCCTGAAATTTTCAGTACCCGCAGGATCACCGTAGCGCCCATTTGTATCCTTGCCGGATACATCACGGTCCTTCTTGGAATCATGAAAAAACCGAAAGCAGAACAAGAATAAGCGTTTTTTCCCTATCTGATTCTTCTCCCATTTTATAACCCCAGTACCCGCCCATGACTATACTCCAGTCTGTCATCCTTGCTATCATTGAAGGATTAACTGAATTTCTTCCTGTTTCGTCAACCGGCCACATGATTCTTGCCGACAGCCTGCTGAAAATACAGGATGCCGAATTCGCCAAAACTTTTGAAATCGTTATCCAGCTGGGTGCCATTCTTGCCGTCTTTGCTTTGTACATCAAACGTTTTTTTGTCAGTCTGGACATTTACATCAAACTGGCCGTTGCTTTTCTGCCTACGGGCATCATCGGTTTTCTTGCCTATAAAATAATCAAGGAAAAACTGATGAATCCTTATGTGGTCAGTTCTTCCCTGGTTATTGGAGGCATCCTGCTCATTATCCTGGACAAATGGTCTGGCCGCAAACGATCTGCTTATGCGGGTACCGAGTCGATGAGCATTGCGGGGGCATTCAAAATCGGTCTTATTCAGTGTCTTTCCATGATTCCAGGCGTATCGCGCTCGGCAGCCACCATCCTTGGAGGGGTTTCACAGGGCTTTGACAGAAAACAAGCTGCCGAATTCTCGTTTCTTCTTGCAATTCCGACAATGTTTGCCGCTTCCGGTTATGAGCTATTCAAAAATCATGGTTCTATCCACAAAGACAACCTGATGGTTTTGGGTCTGGGTGGCGCCATTGCCTTTCTCGTGGCAATTTTTGCCGTAAAGGGATTCATTGCTTTTTTGAGCAAATACGGATTCAAGCATTTTGGATATTACCGCATCGGACTGGGTATCCTTTTTCTGATTTACGCACTCAGCACGGGTTTAAAACTGCAAGATGAAAAACCAAAGACACTTCGACTTCCAAAAGGGGGAAGTACTCCTGATCAACAAACCTTACCGCTGGACTTCATTCGACGCTGTCAACAAGCTCAAAATCAGTATCCGCAAAAAGCTGAAGGAGATTTCAGCCAATCCCACGGAAAAGCCTAAAATTAAAGTGGGTCATGCCGGCACCCTGGATCCTCTGGCTACCGGGCTGCTGATTGTCTGCACCGGGAAAGAAACAAAAAACATTGATCTGTACCAGGCCCAGGAAAAAGAATACACTGGAACGTTCAGGCTGGGCGCCACAACCCCCTGTTTTGACCTGGAGAAAGAAGTCGATTTCCATTTCCCGACCGCGCACATTACCGAATCCCTCATTTTAGAAGCCGCCACCAAATTCGTCGGCACCCAGGAGCAAATACCCCCCCTTTTTTCGGCCATCAAGATTGGAGGCAAAAGAGCTTACAAATTGGCCAGAGCGGGAAAAGAAGCTGAAATCAAATCCCGAACCATTACCATTTCTGAATTTGAGATTACAGCTATAAACGGACAGGACGTTTCTTTTCGTGTGATCTGCAGCAAAGGCACCTATATCCGTTCCCTGGCCAGAGACATGGGGCTGGCCCTGAACAGCGGGGCACATCTGACCGCCCTTTGCCGGACCCGCATTGGCACCTACGTATTGAGCGATGCCCTGACCATTGAAACCTTTGAAGAACAATGTCAGGGATCGGGTTCTGCCCCCACCGTTACCGACCCTTTGCCGGAACACGGCTGAACCTTTTTTTTCCCTCTGCAAACCACGCACAGAAGCAATCCATAATATAAACGCGCAAACCATTGACTTTCGCTCTCCGGATGTGTATCTTTGCGCCCTTTGTATTACTAAACCGTTAACAAATCCCGTAAGATTTATGAAACTTTCAGCATTCAAATTCAATTTACCCAAAGAGCTGTTGGCCGAACATCCCGCCAAAACCCGTGACGAAGCCAAACTGATGGTTCTTCACCGCAAAACAGGCAAGATCGAGCACAAAAAATTCAAAGACATCATCAATTACTTCGACGACAAGGATGTGATGATCCTGAACAACACCAAGGTTTTTCCTGCCCGCCTTTATGGAAACAAAGAAAAAACAGGCGCTAAAATTGAAGTTTTTCTTCTTCGCGAACTCAACCGTGACAGCCGGCTCTGGGATGTTCTGGTGGATCCTGCCAGAAAGATCCGTATCGGCAACAAACTTTATTTCGGAGACGACGACATGCTTGTTGCTGAAGTGATCGACAACACCACTTCCCGCGGCAGAACGCTTCGCTTCCTGTTCGACGGCCCTTACGAAGAATTCAAGAAAACAATCGAAACACTCGGACAAACACCCCTGCCCAAATACATCAAACGCGGTGTTATGCCTGAGGATGCCGAAAGATACCAGACTGTTTATGCCGAGATTGAAGGAGCCGTTGCTGCCCCTACTGCCGGCTTGCATTTCAGCAAACAATTGCTCAAGAAACTGGAAATAAAAGGAGTGAGCTTCGCCCAGCTGACTTTGCATACAGGCCTTGGCAGCTTCCGTCCCGTCGAGGTCGAAGACCTGACAAAACACAAAATGGATTCCGAGGAAGTCATCATCACCCAGCAGTGCGCCGACATCGTCAATAAGGGGAAAGCTGAAAAACGGAAGATTTGCGCCATTGGGACTACAACCATGCGCGCCATTGAAACATCGGTTTCTGTGGAAGGATTTTTGAAGCCATACGCCGGCTGGACCAACAAGTTTATTTTTCCTCCTTATGAATTCAGCGTGGCCAATTGCATGGTTACCAATTTCCATATGCCCGAATCCACGCTTCTTATGCAGGTTTGTGCTTTTGGCGGGTATGACCTGGTCATGAAAGCATACAAAGAAGCCATAAAAGACAAATACCGTTTTTACAGCTACGGTGATGCTATGCTCATTCTCTGATGTCCTGTTTCTTCGTCAATTTTTTCCCGCTCTTCGCGGGAGTCAGGCTCGCCTGAAACACAATATACAGCGGCGGAAAATTCTTAAAATCACGCCATCTAAGTGTAACTGTTGAAAAGAGCGTTGATAAAATCCCGGAAAGAACCCACAAGGAACCTCCCGGGATTTTACTTTTGCAACAAACGCGGTTGCGGCGAATCAACATAATTTAAGGGATTGAAAAAATACGTCATTATTGTGGGTGGAGGCAGCGGAACACGGATGAATACTCCCGTTCCCAAACAGTTTATGCTGCTCGACGGCAAACCTGTACTCATGCACAGCATCTCCAAATTCGCCGAAGCAGACCCGGAAATTGAAATCGTCGTTGTGCTTCGCCAGGATCAGATCGATTTTTGGAAACAATTGTGCAGCGAATACAACTTTCAAATTCCGCACGCTCTCACCACCGGAGGTGAAACGCGTTTTCATTCAGTTAAAAAGGGACTTGCCCTTGTCACCGAAGAGGGCATTGTGGGTGTGCACGATTCGGCAAGACCGCTCGTGAGCATCAAGACCATTCAGACAGCCTTCAAAACAACCGAAATGTATGGCAATGCAGTTCCCGCCATTCCAATCACGGATTCGATCCGTCAGATCGATTCGGGGCTCAGCATTGCCGTTGACCGGACCAAGTATTGCGCCACACAAACACCCCAATGCTTTCTGACAAAAATCCTGAAAAAAGGATATGAACAGGAATACAAATACACCTTTACCGATGACGCAAGTATTGTGGAAGCAATTGGAGAAAAAATCCATCTCATCGACGGGAACTCAGACAATATCAAGGTAACAACACCCAAGGACCTGATTATTGCCGATGCGCTTTTGAAAAACAAACGTGTTCTGAGTTCTTCAAACAAGGCCAATCATTCCGACGACCTTAGCCTCTTGTCCTGACTTACGCTTACAGCCAATCCACTTTCCGGTTAAACAAGACGCCTTGCCGAAGAACCGGAGGACAGTTTGGAAAGCCCTGCGTCGGTAATCCACACAACGCCCGGTTTCTTACCCTTTTCAAAGCTTCCGAATTGTTTATCTATTCCCAGAAATTCAGCGCCGTTGAGTGTTGCCCAGCGCATTCCGGTTTCCAAAGAAATTTCGGGGCTGTGTTCAATGATCAGCTTCAATTCTTCCAGAACAGATAAACTCCCGTTCGAAGCCAGGCTGTCCGTGCCTATCGTAACAGCATGTTCCTGCCCGGCAAAAAAAGCGTACTCAGGCATTCTGTTCTCGATATAAAGATTCGCACCCGGGCAGGTGGCCCAATATATGCGCTGGCTGGAAGCCGGATTCGTTTTTGCTTTGCTCATTTGTTCAGAACAGTGTTCAGCCCATTGAACCTCTTCTTTCGAAGTATATGTGTTGTGCACCAGCAAGACCTTACCCACTCCCTCATAACAGGGCAATACAGACCGAAGGGAGCTTTGTCCGCTGACTTTGAACCAGGATAAATCGAGCCCCATCTTTTTGTACATCTCCATGAGGCTTCCCTTGCCGACCGTAAACATTTCGTTTTCCGCCTCACTTTCCTGGTTATGAAAAGACAGGATGGATCCCCTTTCCCTGGCCAGCGCGCAAATTTTCAAAAGCAAATGCGGTGTTACGGTATAGGGGGCATGAGCTACGACAGAAATTTGTTTTCCTGAACCCGGAGAAAGCCGCAGCCATTCATCCCTCAGAGACAGGGCCCGGCCGAATGATTCTTCCGTCTTCGAAGGATTCAGATCAAAGCATTCAATAAACGTGTGGTAATACAGGTTTGATTTGGCTTTCAGACCAAAGGTGTCGGCGCCGTTTGAAATATCGCCAACAGCCACAATACCATTCAGAATCATTTCCTTTTCGGCCTGTTCTATGGCCAATTTCCTTTCCTCATCATTGAAACTGTTTCTTTTGGCCACAAATTCGCTGACAAAACCGGCAATCCCTTTTTTGGGGCTGATTTGGCCTTTCATGCAGGAGAGCTCAAGATGACAGTGTGTGTTAACAAAACCGGGAACAAGGATTCCCTTGTGGGTTTCGAGCAAAACACCCATGTCCTGCAACCGAATGGTGGCATCGGCAGGCAAAAGCTCGATAACCGTGCCGTCATCCTCGGTGAGGAGTATCCCCTTCTCCAGAGGCGGAGCATTTACCGGAAACACATAATCGGCCTGAAAGCTTCTCATGGGGCTAAGGTAAGGAATGGTTTGGCTTGTTTGCCCTCCTGCCGGCAGGCCTGCCAGCCGGGACAGACAGCCCGAAAACCGGCGATTATTCGTACTTTTGCAGATATCCATGGAAAAGAAACAAGATATCCGGGCCCTGAATTTGGAGCAGATTATGGCCTGGCTGGAATCAAAAGGAGAAAAAGCCTTTCGGGCCAGACAGGTGTATGAATGGCTGTGGAAAAAATCGGCCGTGTCTTTTTCCGACATGACGAATCTTTCCCTTGAAGTGCGTGAACTTCTGGAGGCTCATTTTCAGATCAATGCCGTTAAGGTTGCCGATTTTCAGATCAGCCGCGACCGCACCATTAAGAATGCTTTCAAACTCTACGACGGCAATGTGGTGGAGGGTGTTCTGATACCGACAGACACCCGAATGACTGCCTGTATTTCATCGCAGGTGGGTTGCAGCTTAACCTGTAAATTCTGCGCCACCGGCAAGATGGAGCGCCTGCGCAACCTCAGTGCGGATGAAATTTATGACCAGGTTGTGCTGATCAGAAACCAGGCGGAAAAGACCTACCACACCCCCCTTACAAATATTGTTTATATGGGAATGGGAGAGCCTCTTCTCAACTACAAAAATGTGATCGAATCTGTTGCAAAAATCACTTCGCCCGAAGGCCTTGGTATGTCTCCGCAACGCATCACTGTTTCGACAGCCGGTGTCGCCAAAATGATCATGAAACTGGGCGATGACAATGTCCGGTTCAACCTGGCACTCTCGCTGCATGCCGCAAACGATGCAAAACGCAGCCTGATCATGCCGATCAATGAAAGCAACTCGTTGGATGCCCTGGCTGATGCTCTGAATTACTTTTTTGAAAAGACCGGATCCAGAGTCACTTTCGAATACATTGTTTTTAAGGATTTCAATGACCAGATTGAGGATGCCCAGGACCTTGTTGCCTACTGCAGAAGGGTTTGCGCCAAAGTGAACATCATCGAATACAATCCCATAGGAGACGGGGAGTTTAAGCAAACAACCGAAGCCCGCTTGAAAGCATTTTCAGATCATCTGGAAAAGAATGGAATTATTGTGAACGTGCGCAGAAGCAGGGGGAAAGACATTGATGCCGCATGTGGTCAACTGGCCAATAAAAACAAAGCTGCTGCAAATCCATAAACAGAACCATCCCCTTCGGATCAGAAACCCAGGCCAATTTTAACACCCAGGGTAATGAGCGGACTCAAAACATCGGAGTGGTTGACCTTGATGACATTCGCATTTTTTTCATCCGCCACAACATTGTCCTCATAGCCAGCGCGCAAACCCGCCCCCAGATACCAGTCAAAATAAAAGTCATGACTGATCTCATCGGTTTTCTGGAATCCGACAAGGGCCTTCAGATCCATATAATTCTGCTGATCGCGAAGCTTACCTGATGCATACCGGGCATCGGAACCCAGATACACACCACTTACGTCTTTGCGGTAATTCTTGAAATCGATTTCGGGAGAAATATAGAGACCGGAAAGGGCCCCGCCCCTGGGAAAATAACGGAAAGACAATTTGCCGGTGAACCCGCTCAGGTAATTCACATTCGGGTCTTTGGGAAAGAGAGGTTTACCCTGTACCACGGAAGTCTTGAAAAAATCTTCGAAAGTCATTCCAAGAGCTGCTTCAAGGCTAAATATGCGGCTGAGTCTTCGCTCCAGATACACCGGCACTTCGCCCCGGAACAGAACTACAGGATTGCATTTTACAGCCCAGAAAGCCCCCGTTGCGACCCGGTTGATGACCGTATCGTGTCTTTCATCTGCCGGGGTTTCTCCGAAAACATTCACCTTGTCAATTTTGGGTTTCCGCACGGCCCCCTCTCCGCTGGTTTGTGAACGGAGAATCCCGCCACCCGGAAGCAGAAGAACCAGAAAGAACATCAATTTGACAGCGTTTATCATCTGAATCCAAATTTAGCTCAAATCCCTCTTTTTTCCTATGATCTTTGATTATTCTGATTCAGGCTTCTTTTTTTCAGCAAATTGGTACCTTTGGATGGTTCAATGAACCCATGTAATTTGCCCGCTGATCGTGGGGAATTATTAAGTATTTAGGATTCTCTCCAGGGTATCGAATCTTCCCCAAGTTTGATTGCCTGAATTGTATGGCGTGAAGGGTGCATGTAAAAACAAATATTCGGTACAGCAAAAAAATGAAAAGGTCTCTTCTTCTTGTCGTTATTACCCTCCTCTCATGCAATCTTCCGGCCCAGATTGATGTGGCCTGGGGAGGCCAGCAGACAGCTTCTCCCAAAAACAGTTTCATAGAAAGCATTCTGGGTGGAAACGATTCGCGCGTATTTGCACTTAAAATAAGAAGCAAAGGACAAGGCAGCCATACCCATTTTTACATTGACACATTTGCCAAAAAAAGCATGGGGCTGGTGAGCACAACCGAATTCGATCTTCCCGGTCAGAATGAGCAGAACAATTTCCTGGAACGGTTTTTTCTTGCTTCGGGCAAATACAGGACTTCCCAGATAGAGCGTATTCTATACATGAACGGCAAATTCCTTGTTTTCAGTTCTTTTTACAGCAAACAAAAGCAAAAGCAATTTGCCTATGTGCAAACCATCTCCGAAGCAGGCATTTTGAATCCGGACAGCCGGATAATCGATTCCATATCAGCCGATGGCAAACGCAATGCCGGAACCTTTAATTTTGAACTCTCTGCAGACAAATCGCATGTGCTTGTTTTTCACAGCGAACCGGTAGACCTTTATCCCTTCGAAAGATTTTCCTGCAAAATGCTGGATGAAAACCTGACCGGACTCTGGACGAAGTCTTTTGAACTGCCCTACAAAGACAAACAATTTCACATAACGAAATTCTGCATAGACAAAGAAGGAAACGTATTCATCCTGGCCAATATCAATAAAAACAAGGAAAACATTGAACGAAGAAAACCGGCATACAACTTCAGTATTTTTGCCTATTTCTACAAACAGGATCAGCTCAAGGAATACACCATCGACCTGGGAGATAAGTTCATTTCGGACATCACCTTTAATATTACCCCCACCGAGGATCTTATCTGTGCAGGCTTCTATTCAAAAAATTCTTTCACTTCACAGGCAGGCACCTTCTTCCTCAAAATTGATCAGGCCACCAAAGAGGTTTCTCAGAGAAACGTACGCGAGTTCGACAAAGATTTTCTCATGGAGTTTATGTCAGACCGCAAAGTTGAGAAGGGGAAGGAGCTCTACAATTTCGATATCGATCATCTTTTGCTCAGAGAAGACGGCAGCGCCGTGATGGTGGCCGAACAGTATTTCATGGATGTTGTGTCATATTACAATCCGGCCTCCCGAATGTACAATTACACGTATCACTATTATTACAACGATATCATTGTTGTGGGTTTCGATGCGAAAGGACAGATTTCATTGCTGAAGAAAATAAGCAAATACCAGCATACGGTAAATGACGGAGGCCCTTATTCTTCGTACGTGCTTGTGGACGGAGGAGAAATGCTTCATTTTATCTACAATGACAGCCCTGACAATGTCCACCGCTCAGAATCTGAAATCGGACACGGGCACCTCAGCAATATGGGCAATCCGGGGCGTTCCGTTGTTGTTATGGTATCTATGGATATGAAAGGCAACACCCAGCGGACACAGCTTTCTGACAATCATTCCAAGAGAAACAATTGCTGGTTTCAGCCCAAAATGAACAAAAAAATCGACGACAAGGACATCATTCTGTTTTCCGGAAGAGGCAAATATTACAGGCTGGGAAGGGTCTCGCTGTAAAGCCCCAAATTCAGTATTTCACTGAGGAAGAACTGCGTAAACCAAAGGATTGGCCATAGCGGGCCTCGAATTGTTTGACTTGCCCAAAGAAACAGGCAGAGCGGTCAAACATCCTGTAACGATCATCCCGAATTATGATTATTTTTGATTGCCAAGTATGAACCCGATTGATCAGATAAAAGCACCCGTACTTCAGGAAATGGAGGAATTTGAGGGGAAGTTCGTTGCTTCCATGAAAAGTTCCGTGCCTTTGCTGAATACAATCACCAATTACATCGTCCGCCGGAAAGGAAAACAGCTTCGTCCGCTTTTTGTCTTTCTCACGGCCAAAGCCTGCGGAGAAATTACAGAATCTACTTACCGCGCCGCCGCTCTGATTGAACTTCTGCACACAGCGACCTTGGTGCATGACGATGTCGTGGATGATTCCAATCTGAGACGCGGATTTTTTTCTGTCAATGCGCTCTGGAAAAATAAAATTGCCGTGCTCGTGGGAGATTATCTTCTTTCCAAAGGGTTGCTGCTCTCGGTTGATAACAAAGAACACCGCCTGCTGGGAATCGTTTCCAATGCGGTACGTGAAATGAGCGAAGGAGAGCTGTTGCAAATTGAAAAAGCCCGCCGGCTGGATATCGCCGAGCCGGTTTATTTCGAAATCATCCGCCAGAAAACGGCTTCTCTGATTGCCTCCTGCTGTTCCTGCGGCGCCGCGACAGCCAATTCGGATGAAGAGACCATTGACAAAATGCGTCTGTTCGGGGAGCTCACCGGCATCGCCTTCCAGATAAAAGATGACCTGTTCGATTATGGAAGCGACGAAACAATTGGTAAACCTACCGGTATTGATATCAAGGAAAAGAAAATGACTCTTCCCCTGATCTATGCCCTGAACCATGCTTCGGCATCTGATAAACGAAAGATCATCCGTATAGTAAAAAACAACAGCGAGGATCCGAACAAAGTGGCCGAGGTGATCCGTTTTGTTATCGAAAGCGGAGGCATCGAATACACGCGTACCAAAATGCTGGAATACCGCGACAAAGCCATCCTGCTTTTGAAAACAATGCCCGAAACGGCTGCCCGAAACTCACTTGAACAATTGGTTATTTATACCACCGAACGTAAAAAATAACAAACCATTTCCAAATCATGCGCACATTACGGTCAGCCCTTATCGCCATTTCATCCGCTTTACTGCTTCTTTCCTGCTCGCCGGGAAGTCCGGAAAAGAAAAAAGACGATGCCGTCAAAACAAGTCCGACTCCAGAGCCAAAGGCTTCCAAGCCTGCCATTGCTGAACCCAGGGCCAGCTTCGATACCCTGAAAGACGGTGATTTCACGATGCGTTATCCCAACGGTGTCATTCAGATGAAAGGCTTTTACATCAACGGCAAGCGCGAGGGAGAATGGGCCGCTTTCTTTCCTTCGGGGAAAATACAGAGTGAAGGCTTTTTCACCCACGGCAAGCGCGATCACCAGGCGACCGTATATTTTGAATCGGGTCAAAAAATGTATGAAGGCACTTATAAAGAAGGCGTCATGGTGGGCAAATGGCTGTATTACAATACCGATGGCAGCCTGAACCATGATGAAGATTATGGAACCGGTAAAGAAACAAGCCTCCCGGCAAAAAAATGATCCCGAAAGAAACCATCTCCTCCATATTTGAGGCTGCCCGTATTGACGAGGTGGTTGGTGAATTTGTTGCCCTTAAAAAAAGAGGTGCGAGCCTGATCGGTCTTTGCCCTTTTCACAACGAGAAAACTCCCTCGTTCAATGTTTCCCCGGCAAAAGGCATTTACAAATGTTTTGGTTGCGGCAAAGCCGGGAACTCCGTGAATTTCATCATGGATCACGAACAGCTGAGCTACCCCGAAGCCCTGCGCTGGCTGGCCAAAAAATACAACATTGCCATTGAGGAAGAAGAACAAACGCCCGAACAGCTTACCGCCAATAACGAACGCGAAAGCCTCTATGTCGTTTGCTCCTTTGCACAAAAAAACTTTTCAGAAAACCTCTGGGACAGCGATGAAGGCAAATCTGTGGGCCTGGGCTATTTTCATCAGCGCGGATTTACCGATCAGACCATTCAGAAGTTCCAGCTCGGTTACAGCTTCGATCAATGGCGCGGCTTCAGCGATGCTGCCATCAAGGCCGGCCATAAACTTGATTATCTGGTCAGGGCGGGACTAACCATTTCGAAAGAAAATAACGAACCCGCAGAGCCGGGCACAAGAGACAATCAGCCGCGTTTCTTTGATCGTTTTTCTGCGCGTGTCATTTTCCCGGTGCACAATGTCAGCGGCCGGATCATTGCTTTTGGCGGAAGAACGCTGAAGACAGACAAGAAGATCGCCAAATACATCAATTCTCCCGAAACCGATATTTACCACAAAAGCAAGGTTCTCTACGGCCTTTACTTTGCAAAAAAGAAAATCGCCGAAGAAGACAATTGTTACCTTGTGGAAGGATACACCGATGTCATTTCCATGCATCAGGCCGGTATCGAAAACGTAGTGGCCTCTTCGGGCACAGCGCTTACCGTAGACCAGATCCGCCTGATTCAGCGCTACACAAAAAACATCACCATCCTTTTTGATGGCGACAGCGCCGGTATCAAAGCCAGTTTCAGGGGCATAGACCTTGTACTCACCGAAGGCATGAATGTGAGGGTGCTTCTTTTCCCCGATGGAGAAGACCCCGATTCGTTTTCAAAAAAGGTAAGCGGCGCCGAACTGAAAACGTTCATCAAAGAGAAGACGCAGGACTTCATTGCTTTCAAGGCGCAGTTGCTGTACAACGAATCCTCGCACGACCCGATTAAGAAAGCGGGCCTCATCAAGGAAATCGTGGAAAGCATTTCCCTGATTCCCGAACCCATCTACCGCTCTGTATACATCAAGGAATGCAGCCGGATTATGGATGTGGACGAGCAGGCATTGCTTTCGGAACTGAATAAACTCCGACGAAAAAAACAGCCCGACGCACAAAGACAGGAAGAAAAAGAAAACCAGGTTCCGGAAGAGCTCCTGCATTTCGCTGAAGGAGAAAAAGCGGTTTATAAAATCGATGAGTCCAGCGCCGAACATCAGGAGAAGGACATCATCCGCATCTTGATCAATTTCGGGAAAGAGAAACTCAAAATAGAAGCCGAGAACGAGGCCGGAGAAAAAACGGAAGAAGAATACAGCGTGTGCGAATACATTATTTATGAAATCCAGAAAGACAATATTGAAATAGAGAACCCCGTTTATCTCAAAATATTCCAGGAATTTATTCAAAAACAGGAAGATGTTCCAGATGCCAACTATTTCATACAGCATCCCGATCCGGAAATATCAACAACTGTTGTCAATATCCTGAGCAGCCCCTACTCGCTCGCCAACTGGGAAAAACACAGCATTGGCATACAGCTTGAAAGCATGAACCTCAAGCAAAGTGCCGCTCATGCCATGTATGCCTTAAAGATCCGTAAAATTGAAATGATGATTCACGACAACCAGAAACGCATGAAAGAAAGCGGGAACTGGGAAGAGCAGCTTATTCTGCTCGAGGAACAACATTCGCTGATCAAGGCAAAGAAAATATTTTCAGCGCTGCTGGGACGGATCGTTCTTAAATAGGAACGTCCAGTCAAAATCGCTGCATTCTTCTTCAAATAACCGTTTCCGAAATTTACATGCCCCTCAGATCTTCAAATCCTTGATATTTATCTGCATGGAAACGGTTCCATTGTATTCATTTTCCTCAATGGCATAACACACATCAAAGGGGATTTTTTTGGAAACCAGATCCAGGTGTTCTCCCTGACCAAATGCAATTGCAGCAAAGACCTGTTTCGGAAAATCGGAGTCCAGAATATCCAGCTTCAGATGGTTATTCCCCACAATACGTGCATACCCTTTGTCTGTCACGCTTTTCGTCATAAACACGGGCGACATGTTTCCAGGACCGAAAGGAGAAAATTGCTTGATGATGCGGAAAAGTTTCTGATCGATATCGGACAAACCCAGTTCCGAATCAATTTCCACTTCGGGAACAAGCATATACTCGGCAATACTGGAACTGACAACAGATTCAAACTTTTCAATAAAGGCTTCCAGGTTTTCGGGTTTCAGTGTCAGACCCGCTGCGTATTTGTGTCCGCCGAACTGCACCAGCAGGTCGCTGCAGGCATCAATGGCTTCGTAGACATCAAAATCCTTCACTGATCGGGCCGAACCGGTAATCAGATCGCCCGACTGCGTGAGCACAATGGTGGGACGGTAATATTTTTCGGTGAGTCTGGACGCCACAATTCCCACAACACCTTTGTGCCATTCGGCATGAAACACAACTGTCGATTTTTTTTCCTTCAATGCGGGATTATTCTCAATCATCAACAGGGCATGCTGGGTGATGCTCATATCCAGATCGCGGCGGTCGGTATTGTTTTGGTTGATGTGCGCCCCTATACTTTCAGCAGCTTCCGGTGTTTCGGAAACCAGCAAGTCGACGGCCCTGCTTCCACTCTCTATTCTACCGGCTGCATTGATGCGCGGGGCTATCAGAAAAACCAGGTCTGTAATACCCAGTTCCTTTTTTACATTCAAAAGTTTCAGTATGGCCCGAAAACCCTGACGCGGATTGGAGTTGATCCGTTTCAGTCCGTGAAAGGCAAGAATCCTGTTCTCGCCGTTAATCGGAACAATATCGGCGCCAATGCTGACCACCACCAGATCCAGGTAACATTCCAGCGCATCTGCCGGAATGCCTCTGTGTATGGCACATGCCTGCACAAGCTTAAAGCCTATCCCGCAACCGCTGAGTTCATCAAAAGGATATGTGCAATCGCTTCTTTTGGGGTCGAGTACCGCAACGGCAGCAGGCAAATCTTTTCCGGGACGGTGGTGATCGCAAATGATAAAATCGATGTTCCGCGCCGCCGCATAATTTACCTTGTCGTTCGATTTGATTCCGCAATCCAGGGCAATGATCAGCGTATACCCGTTTTCTTTTGCAAAGTCTATTCCGGCAAAAGAAATTCCATACCCCTCTTTGTACCGATCGGGAATGTAATATCCAACTTCAGGGTAAAACGTTTTCAGAAAGGAATAAACCAGGGCCACAGCTGTTGTGCCATCTACATCGTAATCGCCATAGACAAGGATTTTTTCTCCGGCGGTCACCGCTTTTTCAATGCGGGCCACGGCCTTGTCCATATCCTTCATCAGGAAGGGATCGTGAAGCTTCAAATAATCAGGCCGGAAAAAATCTTTCGCTTCTTCAAAGGTTTCAATACCCCTTTGAAGCAGCAGGGAGGCGATCACCGGACTTACAGACAAGTCTCCAGCAAGCGTTTTTATCTTGCCCGGGTCGGCCTTTTTTTTGATGTTCCAGCGTTTAATCATCCGACAGCAATATTACAGAAAATTAAGCCCTTCAGACAGAAACAATACAATCGTCTTGTTCATCCGGCCAATCATTCTTTTTCCCGGATGAATATCCATTTCAGGCCTACAATGTTTCGACTTTTTCGGAATTGAAATTTTCAAAAAGGATGCAAATGTTTCTGTAAAAGAAATATACATTTTTTCTATAACCGCTCCTTTAACCAGGAATAAGTGGCGTCTTTCGCCACCCTCCAGCTCTTACCGACATATATGTGGCCGGTGTATGGAAGCATCAGCAGTTTATTGACGACACCCAGAGAATCCAGTTTGACTTTCATTTCCTCTGCATGACGGGCGGGAACAAGCGGATCGTGATCGCCCTGAACAAGCAAGGTGGGAACACTGGTTGACTGAACCATCCAAAACGGACTGGCCTGCTTCCACAACAAGGTATCGGCCTTTGTCTTTGCTTCAGTTCCGGTGTATATGGTAAACACATTGGGCTTTTTTCCTCCGGCGATCTGTGCGTAATCTAAAAAATTGGCAGGTCCGGCCCAGGAAACTACTGCTTTGATCCGGCGGTCGGCATTCTGTGTATATGCGATGATCATAGCCAGCTGCCCCCCGGCGCTGTGCCCGATGAGTCCGATGCGATCCGGAGAAATGTTCCAGATTTTAGCATGGGCCCGAAGATAGTCCAGTGCAAGCAGCACATCGGAAGTGATTTCTTTGTGGTGAATGTTTTTTTCGTTGCTGACAAAACGGTAATTGATGCTCGCACAGGCAAAGCCAGAATCGGCAAATTGCCTGATCTCGCGCCGGAAGTAATCCTTGTTGCCAAGCACCCAGGCCCCTCCGTGAATGAAAACAATGAGCGGCGTATTTTCAACCGATCTGTTTTTGGGCAATACCAGATCCAGCGTATTCCGGTAATCGGGCCCATAGACAATGCTTTTAAACATATACTTTTTACCTGCGGGAGGAGGAGAATCGGGCGTGTAGTGTGGTCGCGAAAAAGAGCCAAACAAAGAAATCGTTAAGGCCAATACGAAAAAAAGAAGCGACTGCTTGCGGGTAAACATATTTAAAACAGTGTCGGTTAATGCACAGCTAAGGCGCCGGACAGATTAAAGATTCCGGTTTCTCACTTCCAGAATGGCCGTTTGCCTGCGGATGGATTCCTTGTGGAGCAGCTCACACAACTCTTTCATGAACGATTCATCCAGTCCATGAACAACACCTGAAGCTATTCTGGAGCGCAGTATTTCGAGCCAGCGTTCCATCTGGAAAACGGTGACGTTGTTGTCTTGTTTGTATTCGCCAATCTGGCCGACAACAGCCATGCGGTGCGCCAGGTTCCGAACGATGTTTTCATCAATTTCATCGATGATGAGTCGCAGCGATTCCAGTTTATCGGTAAAGGCCTTGTTTTCCGAACACACATCGCGTACAGAAAGAGCGTTTAGCAGCGATCCGAGCGCATCCGGTGTCAGCTGCTGGGCCGCATCACTCAGTGCCGAGGCCGGGTGGATATGCGACTCGATCATCAGTCCGGCCATATTCAGATCCAGGGCTTTCTGGGCAACGGCCTGAAGGGTATCCGTACGGCCGCAGATGTGACTGGGGTCGCAGACAACAGGCAGATCCGGACAAAGAGTCTGAAGCTCGATGGGTATTTCCCAGCGGGGAATGTTTCGGTATTGTGTTTTATCTGAGGTGTAAAAACCACGGTGCACGGCAATCAGTTTGGTGATTCCAGCCTGGTTGACACGCTCCAGGGCACCGATCCACAACTGGACATCGGCATGAACAGGATTTTTCACCATCACCGGAACATTTGTGCCTTTTAGTGCTTCAGCAATTTCCTGAACCGAGAAAGGGTTGACCGTGGTGCGGGCTCCAATCCATAAAATATCGATGCCATGCTTCAAGGCTTCTTCCACATGTTCTGCCCGGGCCACTTCCACGGCAGTAAGCAGTCCGGTTTCGGCTTTGACTTGCCGGAGCCAGGGCAGCGCTTTGTTTCCTGCCCCTTCAAAAGCATTGGGTCTAGTGCGGGGTTTCCAGACACCCGCCCGGAAAACACTGACTCTGTTGAGTTTGGCAATGCCTCTTGCCGTCTGCAAAACTTGTTCCTCTGTTTCAGCAGCGCAGGGGCCACTGATAACAAGGGGGCGCTTGATGCCCGGGAGCCATTCCTTGATTGGGGTGATTGTAAGATTCGGATTCATTGCTCAGGTCTTTATATCCTTTAATCAAAGAGCCATCCATGCTTTGCGTCTCTGATCTCTGTCTGTCGTGCAAAGATACCCAAAATGGCATGAAGATCCAGAAGCCCGGCAAATTCAGTCGTGGCTAAAGGCCCTGCTTCAACGGCTTCTGCCCGGCAATACCAAAATATTCCTTAATTTCATAGCTTAAAACCAGGTATTGCCCGCTAAGGCGCAGAATCGTTTTTAAGCAGCGTGTAAAAATAAATCATACCAAGATTATTATGGACTACAATTTCCGGGAAGTTGAAATGAACTGGCAGAAGTATTGGGCAAAAAACAAGACTTTCAAGGCTGAAGACAATTCGAACAAACCAAAATATTATGTGCTGGACATGTTCCCCTACCCATCGGGAGCCGGATTGCATGTCGGACATCCCCTGGGGTACATTGCTTCCGATATCGTGGCGCGTTTTAAACGCCTCAACGGTTTCAATGTGATGCACCCCATGGGCTTTGATTCATTCGGATTGCCCGCCGAACAGTATGCCATTCAAACCGGGCAGCACCCGAAAATTACAACAGAAAAAAATATTGCCCGCTACCGTGAACAGCTGGACCGCATTGGCTTCTCCTTCGACTGGGACAGAGAGGTGCGCACCTCGGATCCCTCCTATTACAAATGGACCCAATGGATTTTTATCCGTATCTATCAATCCTGGTACAACAGAAAAACAGATCGGGCAGAAAACATAACATCACTCATTGCCGAATTTGAAAAAAACGGAAACACAGAAGTGAAAGCCGTTTGCGACGAAATCCTTTCTCTTCCTTTTCAGCCAGATGCAGATCAAAACGGATTGTTTTCTGCCATGCAGTGGAAAACCTTCAGCGAGAAAGAAAAGCAAGCCGTTCTGATGAATTACCGCCTGGCTTATCTGAGCGAGGCCTGGGTAAACTGGTGCCCGGCATTGGGTACTGTGCTGGCCAATGACGAAGTGAAGGATGGCGTTTCGGAAAGAGGTGGCTATCCGGTTGAACGCAAACGCATGCCGCAGTGGAGCATGCGCATTACAGCCTATGCCGAACGCCTGCTCAACGATCTGGATGCACTCGACTGGACAGAAAGCATGAAGGAATCGCAGCGCAACTGGATCGGAAAAAGCACCGGCACTTCACTGATGTTTACCCTGTCGGGGGCAGCAATTCCGTTGGAAGTATTTACAACAAGACCCGATACTGTTTTCGGAGTTTCTTTCATGACCCTCGCTCCGGAGCATGAACTGGTGTCAAAAATAACCACTGCGGATCAGAAGAAGGCTGTTGAAGACTATGTCGCTTATGCAAAGAACCGTTCGGAGCGTGAGCGCCAGGCCGATGTGAAAAAGATTACCGGGCAATTCACCGGAGCCTATGCCACGCATCCTTTTACCGGAAAACAAATTCCGATCTGGATCGGCGATTATGTTTTGGCCGGATATGGAACAGGCGCGGTAATGGGTGTGCCTGCTCATGATTCGCGCGATTATGCATTTGCGCGTCATTTTGATTTACCGATTACAGAGGTGGTCAGCGGCGGCGATATCAGCAAAGAATCACACGATGCAAAAGAGGGCAAGCTCATCAATTCCGATTTTCTGAATGGCCTTGAAGTGAAAGACGCACTGAAACACATCATTGACGAAATCGGAAAAAGAGGTTTGGGCAAGGCAAAAACAAACTACCGTCTGCGCGATGCAGCATTTGGCCGTCAGCGTTATTGGGGTGAACCTATCCCGGTATATTACAAGGATGGCGTTCCCTACACCATGGAAGAACAGGACCTTCCACTGGTATTGCCTGAAATCGATTCCTTTCAACCAGCAGAAAACGGAGAACCTCCGCTGAGCCGCGCGAAAGACTGGAAGTACAAAGGACAGTACGCATACGAAACGACAACAATGCCCGGTTGGGCCGGGTCATCCTGGTATTACCTCAGGTACATGGATCCCAAGAACGAACTGGAATTTGCCTCGCGCAAAGCAACCGATTACTGGAAGGAAGTCGATTTATACATTGGGGGTGCCGAACATGCCACCGGCCATTTGCTCTATGTTCGTTTCTGGACCAAATTTTTGAAAGACCTGGATTTGATATCAATCCATGAACCGGCAAAGAAATTGATTAACCAGGGAATGATTCAGGGATCTTCTGCTTTTGCTTACCGGATTGATTCCATCAACGTGTTCATTTCAGCTGGTTTGTTTGCAAAATATATCCATGCCGAATTGAATCTGAAAAAAGGCAAAGCCTATTTACTTGAATTGCTTTCTTCGAATAACATCAAGGAGCTGATCCCTGCCCTTGAAAAGAGTCCTGAGGTTTCCCTGAGTAAATTGCATGTGGATGTGAGTATGGTGGAAAACATGGTTTTGAATATCGCCAAATTCAAAAACTGGCGCGAAGATTTCAAGAATTCGCAATTCATTCTCGAAGAAGGCCGCTATCTGTGCGACAGTGAAGTGGAGAAAATGTCAAAATCCAAACACAACGTTGTCAGTCCCGACGAAATCTGCGAACAGTACGGAGCCGATTGTCTGCGTTTGTATGAAATGTTTTTAGGTCCCCTGGAGCAAAGCAAACCCTGGAACACAAACGGGATCACCGGGGTTTCGGGTTTTATCAGAAAACTTTGGAGACTATATCATGGGCAAGAGAAAGACGTATTTACAATATCGGAAGAACCAGCCACAAAAGCCGAATTGAAAATTTTGCACAAAAGCATCAAAAAGGTAAAGGATGATATCGAACGGTATTCGTTCAACACTTCGGTGAGTAATTTCATGATCTGTGTGAATGAACTGACCGAACATAAATGCAACAAAAGAGCGATTCTTNNCCGCACATTACAGAAGAACTGTGGTCGCTTTTAGGACACAAAGACAGTATTTCCAAGGCTACCTTCCCCGAATACAAGGAAGAATACACCCGCGAAACAGCCTTTAATTACCCTGTTTCCCTGAACGGAAAGACCAAATTTTATGTCGAACTGGACCTCAGCCTTTCAAAGGAAGCTATTGAAAAAGAGGTACTTGCACAAGAGCAGACACTTAAACTGCTGGATGGGAAGGCACCCAAAAAGGTGATTGTCGTTCAAAACAAAATTGTCAATATTGTCGTTTAAGGAGACTGGCACGTGCTTTGAGTGGATCAGGGTATTAACAAACAGACGATGAACAAGATTCTTTTTTCGGCATTGGGTTCTTTGGGTATCGCGCTGCATTGTTTTGCGTTGGGCGGGGGGAAGGATCCTGTTCCTGCGGGCGATACAAGAAATATAAAGAACGAGAGTTTCAAGCGGGGTGAAAATCTGAAGTTTCGCATTCACTATGGCATCATTGATGCCGGGGTGGCTGAAATTGAAGTGAAGGATGAAAACAAAATCCTGAATGAACGCAGCACCATGCATATTGTCGGAACCGGCAACAGCAAGGGGGCCTTTGATTTTTTCTTCAAAGTGCGCGACCGGTACGAAACCTATATTGATGAAGCAGCACTTTCGCCGGTTGTGTTTATACGCAAGGTCAATGAAGGCGGTTATAAATTCAACCAGAACCAGGTGTATGACAATCAGAAAAAAACAGTCAACAACAATGGGAAATCATACGACATTCCTGAATACACCCAGGATATGCTTTCGGCCTATTATTTTGCGCGTACAATGGATCTGAGCAATGCCAAGGAAGGTGATGTCTTTTCTGTAAACAGTTTTATTGACAATGAAGTGTGGCCGCTTAAAATCAAATATGTGGGTAAAGAAACCATCCAGACGGATGTTGGCAAAGTGCGTTGCATCAAATTCAGACCCATTGTGCAAAAAGGGCGGGTCTTTAAAAAAGAAGAAGATTTAAATGTATGGATATCCGATGATAAAAATCACATACCTATCCGTGCCCAGGCCAATGTGCTGGTGGGTTCAGTAAAAATGGATATCATTTCCTATTCGAATCTGGCCAATCCTCTGGCCCTTGAGTAAAAACAGCCTCCCGAATCCTCCTCTCAGGCATTGGCATTCGCCCGGGCGCTTACAATTCTTCGGCAAATCTTACACATGAGACAAATAGGCGGCATTCCGCTTTTCCAGACGGAATAATTCCCGCATTTTTAAGCCACGCTGAATTTTTGGTTTTGTTTGCTTTACAGCAGATGCCTCGTGTACCGGGTACAGAAAGTCCGGCCCGTGGTTACCGGAAAATGAAATTCATCGGCTGAATCCTGCAGGCAAGGCCGAAGAATGGCACAGGGGAGAATACGAAAAGATCCATGCGGATTGTGGGCCGGAATCGGCGGGCAAGGCACAAAGTTTAATACCTTCGTTCCCTGAAATGATGCCACACCATTCATTCGGCAGACCCCAAATACGAACAACTTGTTTCCTTAAATAAGAACCTTATGGCCTCCAGGAAAAGCGGCACACCCAAATATTCTTCTGTCATGCTTATTGATGACAACGAGATTGATAATTTCATCAATCAAAAGATGATCGAGGGGTGTGGATTTTCAAACAACGTGTATATTCATACCAGTGCCAAGAGCGCTCTTGAATTTTACAAGAACCTCACCCAGGCCGGAAACATTGCTGCAGAGCTGTTCCCCCGGGTGATTTTCCTTGACATAAACATGCCCATGATGGATGGATTCCAGTTTCTGGAAGAATTCGGGAAGCTTGTCGTTCAGGAAAATTTACCGGTGAAAGTGGTGATGCTGACTACATCGTTGAATCCAAAGGATCTGGAGAAATCAGGAAACGAAAAATTCATATCCTCATTTCTCAACAAGCCACTCACACAGATGCACCTCGATTCACTTTAACCGCCGGAGCCCGTTTGATAAAACGTGACAATTCGGATATAAACGGTTTGTCAAATTTCAGGAAGCGAAGGATCTTGTTCTTCCCCTTATTCTGGTCAATAAACTGATCGTACAGGGCGCTGATTTTATGTTCTATGTCTTTGAGCTCGGAGCTCATTTGCAATTTCAGGATCTTGACAAATATCTGAGCGCTCTCGTAATCTTCCTCTCCCCTTTCGGCCAGTTTCCTGGAAACACTTTTGATGATTATATCCGCCTGCTCATATTGGTTCATCATCGAATAATTGAGTGCAAGAAAAAGTTTGACTTCCAATTCGGTATGCAATATGTTTTTAAATCCGATGGAGCTTTGAAGTTCGTTCAGCGTGCTGATGGCTTTCTGGTAATCGAATGCGTAGAAAAACGAACTTGCTTTGTACATGGCCAGGAACACATAATTGGGAAGATCCTCGGTCTCAAATCCGGAAAAGAGAGACCTGTTTTCCTCAACAAGCCGGTCGGCAATGCCCAGTTTGACATAGCGCTCCACTTTCGAGGGCAGGAAAGACGTCACACAACAGCAATGATCGGCAAGCAGAAAACTGTCCATCTGATCATTGACATTTTCAAAGTAAGGGGATGCGTTTTTATACAGATTGAGCCCATGGTAATATTCGAAAGACAGGAAATCAAAAACTGTTCTCAGGTAATTGTAATTCAGATCTTTGGGGTTTTCGTCAAGTATCTTGAACGATGCCTTGAGCATGGCCTCAACAGATTCTTCGTCCTCATCGGGTTCCTGTTCGGGAATAAAAAGAGCGAAAGAAATGTTCATGATATTCTTATAAATGGCCAGGTGGTGTGATTCATAGAGTTTGAACACATTCTCCATCTGGGCTTTCATCAGCAGCAGGACCTCGATTATGCTCTCTTCCCTGGATATCAGATATTCACTCGTTTTTTTTACGAATTTGGACAACAGGTCTTCCGCCTTGTCAAGACCCAATGTATAAGCCACGTGCTTGTTGTACAGCTGCGTATATTCGTAATGTTTGGGCGAAGACAGATGCAGTTTTTTCAGGGCATGATAAACCAAAATAAGTTCATTGGGCATGTCAAGCTCCATGAGTTTCTTTTCAAGCTTTTTCAGGATGGCTATCGAAGTGGCTTTGGGACTGTTGTAAAGAAGATTGTGGATATTGGAGACATTGCGCATGAGCTCGATACGCGGATCTTTCACATGCTCAAAAAGGTATTGCTGTACCTTTTCCGAAAGTCTTGATTTCAATGTGTAGTAAGCCGCATTGTTCAGGGCCAGTTTTTCGAGAATCTGATGGTCGTTCAGTTCTGTTTCGCGGTAATAATGCATCAGGAAGCAATATTTTTCAGCGCGGTTTTTTTGAAACTGATCCTGCAATCCCTGATAGTGGGTTTCACTCAATTGCAGAACGACCTTTTTCAAGTTTATCATAAATACAAAGACTAGCTGTTCCTTAATATCGTTTTACCGTTATGTCAATCAGCCCGAAAACAGTCCCCTGCATGTCTTCAAAAACTTTCCCAACCCAAAGTAACAAGACAAGCAAGGGCATGCCATTTCTTCCATATCCCCGCAAAGACGCCATATCCAGTAAAAAATAACATGCAATGGAAATGCTTTGCGGGATCCCTTCGGTTTTTCAAATATACACTTTTTGGATCGAATCTCCGGTTAAGTCAACGCCGGATTCCGGATTTTATCCCGCTTACAGCCTGAAATTGGAGAGCGCCTTTCCTTTGCAAGAGCCGACAGAAATCACGGATTTTGCCATTTTCTTACATCCGGACATATCAATTAATATATCAGATTAGTAAAATAAAAAAACCATAACGATGAAGAGGCAGATCCAACCGGTTAGACCTCTTTGGGCCTTTTTTTCTAGAATAGAATCAGCAGAATGAATGTGGATGCAAAACCTACGGCATATCCGGCATATACCTGGGCAGGGGTATGGGCCACAAGCCGCAGCCGGGCATAGGCAACGATACCCGAGATCAACACAGTCAAACAAAGCCAGCCGGGGGAAGGCGGCACCGGAAGATAAAGGGTGAGGCCCGCAATTGCCCCGCTCAAGCCGCCAACGGCGATGGTATGTGCACTGATCTTCCACCTGAAATTGATGGCGGTGGTAATCAGAAGTGCCGTGGTTGCGCCCAGGGTGAATACCTGAATGGTGCGCAGCATACCCGAGGGCACCGGAAATTCCCTGAGCAGGTAGAAGGTGAACGTATAAAAAATGGCTGTGATGAGAAATGGCAAAGTTCGCTCCTTGCGTTCATCCATTTCCAGATTGCTGAGTTTACGGGAGCGAAACAAAAGGAACACGCTGATGGCCGGCATCAGGCAGGTGGATACGAATGTGATGCCGATCAGAAGAAGCGGAATCCGGATATCCTTTATAAAATAAAGAGAGGAAAACATCCCGTAAAGCAGACACATGCCATAGCTTGGAATAAGCAGTGGATGAAACAGGTAGGTGATTATTTTTGCAAAACGGATTTCCAAAGTGTACGGCGGACTGATTTTCGTTAATCCAGCATTAATTCATTCTCATTTGCCGAAGTGGAGCCTTGTCCCCGACTTAAAATTCCGGCTTAAAGCTCTTTTCTCATCCGGGCAACGGGTATTTCGAGCTGTTCGCGGTATTTGGCAACGGTACGCCGGGCAATGTTGTATCCTTTTTCTTTCAGGATCTTGCAGAGCTTATCATCGGTCAGCGGTTTTTTCTTGTTCTCGGCCAGAATGCAGTCGCTCAGTATTTTTTTCACCTCGCGTGAAGACACTTCTTCACCGCTATCGGTTGAGAGCGATTCGGAGAAAAACGTTTTCAGAAGAAATGTCCCGAATTCGGTTTGCACGTATTTGCTGTTTGCCACACGCGAAATCGTTGAGATATCCATACCCACACGGTCTGCAATATCTTTCAGTATCATGGGCTTGAGTTTCGTTTCATCCCCTTCCAAAAAATACTCATATTGGTATTCCATGATGGCATTCATCGTATAGAGCAGTGTTTCCTGGCGCTGTCTGATTGCATCGATAAACCACCGGGCGGTTTCCACCTTTTGTTTAACAAACGACAGGGCTTCTTTGGAGGTTTTGTCTTTGCGGCTTGCATAATCGCCCATCATGCGGCTGTATTCTTTACTCACTTTCAGGTCGGGGGCATTGCGCGAATTCAGAGAGAGTTCCAGTTTGTCATCCACGATATTGATTATAAAATCGGGGGTGATTTGCATGACAGAGCCTTTGGTGTCGACCACCGAATCGCCCGGTCTGGGGTTGAGGTGAACGATTTCATGAATAATCTCCTTGAGCATTTCATCATCCACATCCAAACGCTTTGCCATTTTATCGTAATGCTTTCTGGAAAATTCTTCCATCATATCGCGAACGATGCGGATAGCCTGTTCGGTGATAAATGTGGAGGGTTTTCTTTTCAGCTGAAGAAGCAGGCACTCACGGAGATCGCGTGCGCCAATGCCGGGAGGATCGAATTGCTGGACAATGTGAAGCAATTTGCCAAGTTCTTCCTCGGTTGTGACAATGTTCTGGGCAAAGGCAATGTCATCCACCACAGAAGACAATTCGCGGCGCAGATAGCCATCGTCGTCCAGGTTGCC
>PLXK01000250.1 GCA_003151415.1 Bacteroidota bacterium | reverse complement strand
AGGGACGCGATCCCTGGTTCCAGCCTGATCCTTTCGGCATGCTCTACTGCCCCATGGGAAACATGATGCAGGGTCCCAACGATGAGGATGTCCCTTTTGCGCACAATACAAAGGCGAAAATGGTTTCCATTCAGGCCTTTTACATTGACCAGACCGAGATTACAAACAATGAGTACCGCCAGTTTGTTTACCATGTCCGCGATTCCATTGCCCGCCGTTTGCTGGCAGCAGGAAGCAAGCCGGATGATTTCATCTACAAGGAAGCAGACTATTTTGCAGCCAACGGTCAGCTCAGAGGATTGGTGGTGTATGACGAGAGCCCGGATAAAGCAAATCTGAACTGGGACAATGAAGTGAACTGGAGAAATGAAGATGAGGACGGGGCCTATAACACAGATCTTTTACCTCTTTTCCTGCCTGAAAAGGAAAGATTTTACAAACGGGTTGAAATCGATTCCCGTAAGTTGAATTTCGAATATTACCGCATCGATTTGCGTACCGCAGCCAATAAATCGAACAGATTTATTCCGGAAAAAACAGCCCCTGATCCTTTGACATTAAAATCGTACCCAACAGGACCCGGCAGTTACACGGTGAATAAAAAACCGAAACTGGACCGATCCGCTTTCATTATCAAGGACATCATCAATGTCTACCCCGATACATTGGCCTGGGTGCATGATTTTACCTATTCCTTCAATGAACCCATGACCAATATGTATTTCTGGCACCCGGCTTATGATGAATATCCGGTGGTGGGAGTAACCTGGAAACAGTGCCGTGCATTCTGTATCTGGAGAACACAGCTTTTCAACAGTTTCCTGTATGGAAATGGAGGGATCTTCGTTCAGGATTTCCGTCTGCCAACAGAAGCCGAATGGGAATATGCTGCCCGGGGCGGTCTTAAACTTTCTCCTTTCCCATGGGGTGGTCCTTACATTCGTAATGCACGCGGATGTTTTCTGGGGAACTTTAAACCCATGCGCGGTTCATACATTGACGACGGAGGTTTCCATACTGTAAAAGTTCTTTCTTACAACCCGAACGATTGGGGTATCTATTGCATGGCCGGAAACGTTGCGGAGTGGACAAGCAATGCTTTTGACGAATCGGCATACGATTTCTCGCATGATCTGAACCCGGATTATGTGTATGAGCCTACTGCTGCTGAAGAATCGATTCCTGTGATGAACCGCAAAGTGATCCGTGGAGGATCCTGGAAAGATGTGGGTTATTACCTGGAAACAAGTACACGTTCTTATGAATATCAGGATACTGCGAAGTGTTATATCGGCTTCCGTTGTGTAATGACTTACCTCGGAAGACAGAAAGATGATGAATTGTAGATTTTAACANNTGGCCAAGCTGTACGGTCTGGGTGCAGCGGTTGTAATTGTTGGAGCTTTGTTTAAAATTCAACACTGGCCCTATGCCGGTGCTATGCTTATTGTTGGTTTGGGTGTTGAGGCGGTCATCTTTGCGTTTTCAGCCTTTGAACCGCTTCACGAAGAACTCGACTGGACGCTTGTTTATCCTGAACTTGCAGGAATAAAAGAAGAAGAAAAAGAGGAAGATAAACTCGAGGAAGGCGACCAGATGTCTGTCACCGAACAACTCGACAAAATGCTTGAAGAGGCGAAAATTGGTCCGGATCTTATCGCCAGTTTGGGTGATGGAATGCGTAACTTAAGTGACCACGCTTCTAAAATGTCAAATATCACCGATGCAACCATTGCCACCAATGAATATGTTGACAACGTGAAATCGGCATCGAAAAATGTGAATTCCCTTTCTGAGTCTTATTCAAAGGCCGCAGAATCATTGACCAATCTGGCGCTTTCAAAAGATGACAGCATGGATTTTGGTCAGCAGCTGGGCAAAGTTTCCAAGAATCTTTCCGCTCTCAATGCAGTGTATGAACTTCAGTTGCAAGGTGCATCTGAACATCAGAAATCGACCACCAAGTTCTACGACAGTCTTGGAGATCTGATGAAGAACCTGCATGATTCTGTTGAGGATACCAAGAGATACAAGGCAGAAATGTCTTCGCTTTCTGATAACCTCGCTCAACTGAATAATGTTTATGGCAACATGCTTTCTGCCATGAATGTGAAACGTTAAGCAGTTTGCTTTCTTTAATATTAATCATTAAAACATTCCAATAATATGGCAGGTGGTAAATTGCCCCCAAGGCAAAAGATGATTGGTATGATGTACCTGGTTTTGACTGCTCTCTTGGCGATGAACGTTTCAAAAGAGATCATTCAGGCATTCGTGGTCATGAATACCGGTCTGGAGAATACGAATAAGAATTCCATGAATAAAAATGGAATTTTGTACGCTGCTTTTGAGTCTGCTAATGCGCAGAATCCTGCAAAGACTCACAAGTATTTTGAACAGGCGAATCTGATTAAGAAAAATTCGAATGAGTTGGTTGACTACATCAAGGAATTGAAGGCGGACATTATCGCTCACGCCCAGTTGATTTCCCTGAAAGTTGCCGATACTTTCAAGCTTCGAAATGTAGATAAGCTCGATGACTACGATACACCCACTCACTTCATGGTAGGTTCCGATCCGGCCAACATTACCGGTAAATCGAAAGACCTTCGCCAGAAAATTGAAGAATACAAAAAGGTGATCCTTTCTTTGCTTACAGAAAAGGACAAAGCCGTGATCAATCTGAACGGTCTCTCCACAGAAGGATCGTATGTGGTTTCCGAAGAGAAAGTTGTTTCCTGGGAACAGTATAACTTCTATCACCTTCCGGTTGCCGCTACCTATGCCAACCTTACAAAAATGCAGAACGACGTTCGTAATGCCGAAGGTGACGTGGTCAACTTGCTTCTGAAAAATGTATCGGCTGCCGACTTTAAATTTGATGCCATTACAGCCAAGGTTATTGCTCCTTCCAGCTATGTTATTCAGGGCGAGGATTACAATGCCGACGTATTTGTGGCTGCATTCAGTACCACGCAAAACCCGACCATTATTCTGGGTACCGTGGACACTGTGCACAATACAATCATTGGCCCGGCCGATTCCACTACCATAAAAGTAACTGGCGGTATTGGACGATACAACATCAAGCCAACGGGCATCGGTCTGGTTCCATGGGAAGGACTCATCCGTGTTCAGGCTCCCGACGGAAGCCACAAGAACTATCCTTTCAAAGCTTCTTACCGTGTTGCCCCTCCGAGCGTTTCGGTTTCTCCGGATAAGATGAACGTGTTTTACGAAAGCGTTGAAAACCCGGTTACTGTCAGTGCTGCAGGTTTTGCTAACGAAGATTTGACTGTAAGCGGTTCGGGTGTTCAGATGGTAAAGTCAGGAAAGGGCTATATTGCCAGACCTGCACTTGGCCAGACCACTTGTAAGGTTATTGTCTCTGCCAAAACAGCCGGCGGAGGAACGAAAGCTTTCCCTCCTCAGGTATTCCGTATCAAACAGGTGCCAACCCCCGTGGGAATGGTGCTGAGCAAAACAGGTGACCAGAAGGTAACCAAAGGTGAACTTGCCAATACGGCATTTGTTCAGGCTTACCTGGAAGGATTCGACTTCGAGCTTAACTTCCCTGTTGTGTCTTTCGATTTGACAACTGCAGGTGCCAGCGGACTTCTTGAAACGAAATCGGCAAGCAGCCAGATGCTTACCCAGGATCAGAAAAGGATGGTTGCCAAAGGTCATGCCGGCCAAAGGTTTTCATTTGAGAATATGAGGGTGAAAATGCCAAACGGAAAGACAAAGTCTGTTCCGGGTGTGAACTTTACCGTGAAGTAATTATAAAACCTGATTATCATGAAACAGCTAAAGAAAGTATTCCTTCTTCTCGTTTTACTGGGTGCGGGATTCTCTGTAAAAGCACAGGTTCTTGACAGGGCCTATGTGAAGGAGCACAACCCTTTCCGGAAGCTGATTCCTTACACGTATCTCAGGGAAGCTGACGTCATGTGGTACCACCGCGTGTGGAGAGTGGTTGACATGCGGGAAAAAATGAATTTCCCTTTGTATTACCCGAAAGATGAAAACATGAGAGACAGAAACAGTCTCTTCAAAATCATCAAGAAAGCGGCGTTTCTTGCCGAAGGAACTCCCGGCCGTCTGACTGTTTACAGCAGGGAGCAGGATGATGATGAATTCAATGTCAAGTTGAATCCTGTTGAAGTTTCTCACATTCTCATCCACGTGGATACCATCCAGGTTGTTCTGACTCCGGGTGCACCACCGGTGGATAAGGTGACCGTAGATACGCTTCTTTCCGAGGCAATTTCAAAATACTGGATGAAAGAAGACTGGTATTTTGACAAACAGAAATCTGTTCTTGAATGCCGGATCATCGGGATCATGCCTATCTTTTTGAAATCAAGCGGAGGTTCTATCGGAGATGCTCCAACGTTCTGGATTTATTTCCCCGAACTAAGACCCTTACTGGCCAGAAACGATGTGTTCAACCGCCACAATGATGCGGAAAGGATAACCTTTGATGACCTTTTCTGGAAACGACAGTTCAGCGGGTATACCATTAAGGAGAATAACGTGTACGATCGATACATCGCCAAGTTCAAGACAAATACACTTGAAGCCCTGCTGGAATCAGAGAGAATAAAAATGGGCATCTTTACCCTCGAACACGATCTCTGGCATCTTTAAGCGATATTCAGCTGAATGCAATAAATCTGCAGGTCAAAACGTTTATATGACAAGAACTATCCCGGTCTAATCAACCGGGATTTTTTTTTATCCGTATACAACCCGAACCGCTCACCCCATGAGAAAACTTTAATCCTTCCGTTCAGAGCATTTTTTTGGAATTCAATTCCATTCGCTCTGCTTTCCCTGCTGCTTTTTTTTATTCCTTTTTGACTACCGCATTTGCTGTTTGCTGCATCTATTTATGCTTCCGGGCTTCTTGTCCGCAAAAGCAGGTTTTGTTTCTAATCCTTTTAATCTAAAGAACCATGCGATCCTTCAAAATGATAGCCCCTCTGGCAATACTCCTTCTTCCCGTTACTCTTCCGGCTCAGCCCAATGCTCCAGTGCCGCAACGAAATCCAGTTCCTCTTCCTTATGTCCGCGAAGCTGATGTGATGTGGTCCAAACGGGTATGGCAGGTGATTGACCTGCGGGAAAAAATGAATCAGACACTCTATTATCCTCTCACTCCGCTCTCTTCCAGGAAAAGCCTCTTTGATGTCATCAGGGAAGGCGTCCTGTCTAAAGAAGGCACCGGACCTGCCATTGCCGCCTATTCAGCCGCCGGCAGCGAGTTTGCAATAAAAGATTCAAGTACGGAAACGACTTTCAAAGACAAGCTCAGTCAGGAGGAGATACGCAAAATCTTTATCCATACCGATACCGTTGACCTGCCTGATCCCCTTCACCCGGAACGTTCTGTACCTACGGCCATAAAAAATGAGCTCAGCGCCGCGGATGTCAGACAGTACTGGATTCAGGAGGAATGGTTTTTTGACAAAGAACGTTCGGTGCTGGATGTACGCATCCGTGGCATCATGCCGGTGATTGAAAAGAAAAATGACAAAGGCGATGCCATTGGCATGGCTGCCACGTTCTGGATATACTTTCCCGATTTAAGGCCTCTTCTTGTTCGCAACAATGCATTTAACCGAAAAAATGATGCACAGCTCCTCACTTTCGACGACCTCTTTATAAAACGGATGTTCAGCTGCTACATCATCAAAGAAGACAACCCTGCCGATCGTATGATAGCCGACTACAAAGGAGCAAACACCCTGGAAGCGCTGCTTGAATCAGAATCCATCAAAAATGGAATCTTTATCAAAGAAAGTGATTTGTGGCAGCGTTAACCCTGAAGTAGACGCGCAAAGTCGAGTTTCTTCAGGGCATGCTCAAATCAATCAATGGGGGCAATTTCCAGGCTTATCCTTTTGCCCTGTTCAGAAAATCGATAAAAGGATGCATGGTTTCAAATACAGAAACGGCTTTCCTGAGCAATGTTTTCGAAACCAGGTCCTTGTCGGATAGGGTGGCAAAAACGATGAAATGTTTGTGTTTGAGGAATTCCACAGCTGGATTGCTCTCGTCGTATCCTTTGGGTGGCCTTTGCAGTTTTTCGATAGTTTCCAGTCCCCCGAAGGTTTTTTTGAATTTCTTGTCCTCCAGAATTTTTTTAAATCCCTTCAGGTCATAATCTATTTCCTGGCGCACCGCATGAAGCATGGCCGGATCGGGCATATAAAGACCGCCTCCGATGAACGAATTTCCGGGTTCAATGTGAAAATAATAACCGGCTCCCGGAGCTTTCTTTCCGCCGGGATTGATGCTGGCTCCGAAATTGGTTTTATAGGGGCTTTTGTTTTTTGAAAAACGGATGTCGCGGTTGATTCGGAACATGCATTTTTTTGCAACAAGTGTGCTCACGGCTGGTTCAAAACGAGCCATACCCAGCAACACTTCTGCGACAAACAGTTCCGTGTTTTGTTTTGCGTTTTCGTATGCGGTTCTGTTTTTATCGAACCATTCTTTCGAATTGTTTTTCTTTAATCTGGAAAGGAAAACAAGTGTGTTTTTGTCGATCATTGCTGAAAAATTAAATAAAATTAGTGGCGGTCCTCGTTTTCTTCCAGCCCATGGGTCAGTCGTCTGACGATTTTGAAACGGCTGAGGAATTGCCTGGCGATGACCCTTAAAACGGTGTAGGTGGGAACAGCCAGAATCATGGGCCCTATACCGGCAATCGTGCCGGTAATCATGATCACCAGAAATATTTCAAGAGGATGGGCTTTGACTGTATTGGAAAAAATCAGCGGCTGCAGCAAAAGACTGTCGATCAGGTTACATCCAATAAATACAAGCATTACCCGGGTGATCATCGGCATGAGGGTGGAATGAAAATCAGGGCTGAGTCCTGTTGACAGGGCCACAAATAAACCAAAGGCTGCGGCAACAAATACCCCGACATACGGAATGATATTGACTAAGCCGGCAAAGAGGCCTATTATCAGGGCATTGGGTATACCCATGAGATACATGCCCAGGGAGATGAGCATGGCAACACAAAACGAATCGAGACAAAGGCCTGTAAAATAGCGGGTGAGCAGCCTCCGGCATTCATGAAGAATATGCCGGACATCATTTTCGGCTGAAGCAGGAGAAAAAAGAATCAGGGTTTCGAAAATGAGTCTGCCGTCTTTCAGAAAGAAAAATGTAAAAAAGGAAACGGCAAAAAATGCGACAAAAAGTCCTCCGGTAAATCCGACAATCGAATCGGCCAGGTTTCCGATTTCACCGGCATTGAGTAAAGACGGAATTTTGGATTGCAGGAACTGTCCGGTTGAAAAAGGTTCAGGCCAGTACCGGCTCATCTGTGTATCGATCCAGGTGATGGGCTCATGCAAGACTGCGATAAGCGATGAACTGTGGGTGTTAGCCAC
>PLXK01000203.1 GCA_003151415.1 Bacteroidota bacterium | reverse complement strand
TGATTCTCTATACCATTATATAAATAGTAGACGGTTTTTCATGGTTCGTTGGATGGGTGAGTAGTGTTATAACACCACCAAGATAATAAAAATTGGTGATATAACACCATAGTAAAGTAATACCAATTCAGGAATTTCGATTGGAATGAAAAAACCAAGGAAAAAGCCTGTCCATCCTAGCTTGGCAGCAATCAATGGATGCTTAGTTCTGAAATATAAGTCCGGCTGCGTTCCTGTTGACCTAATATCCTCCTGTATTAACAAGCCTTTGCCTTCAGCTTTAATTACTTTTTCAGTAAACTCATCCCAATCCATTGAAGTGTTTTGTCTTAACCAACTTGCAGGCATGAGTAATTTATGCTTATGAAGTAATGCAGTATAAAGAAAAGCACTCTGAGCGTCCTTAGAAAGTTCAGTATACGCACTTATCAAATCAGCCTCATGTTTACCAGAAGTAATAATTTGCATAAGAGCCACGAATGAATCACTTCCATATAATGATTGGATGCGGTTTTTGATTTCATTTCGTTCAGCTACATCCCTGAAGGTAATAAGAGCAGATTTTTTGAGCTTTTCTAGGAGATCATCAATCTCTTCGCTCTCTAAATGCCCACTGATTTTTAGTTGAATCGCCTTTGGAATAGTTCGATTCAATTTGTGTTTTTCAAGAATGTTTTCTCGAATGGGGACAATGAAAAAGACATTGAAATCGTGAAACTGTTCGATACTTAGTTCTCGTTGAATCTCCAAAAGAGCTTTAAAGTAACTTTCGACTTCAACTTCGTCACAATAAAATATAATGTTTTTCGATGTACAGTGTTTGATAAGTTCAATAATAAACTCTTTTCTCACTCGATTAAAGTTGATTATTTCAAAAGCAACCAAATCCAGTTCTTCTATTTTTTCTAGCTCGTAAATAAGCCTCAACGTGAATGTTGACTTACCGATTCCAAAATCTCCGACTATGAAAAAGATTGGCAAAAAAGTGGAAGTTCCATTTTCAAGAGTCTTCAAGATTTGCAAACGAAATTCTTTAATGTATTTCGTTTTAATAACGTCCACTCCCCTAGTAATCAAATCAAAATTCGGTTCTTCACCTTTGTAGTAATCAGCATCCTTGATAAATCTATCTTTTGTCCTGGTATTGAGCTGCTTTACCACTCCATCAAGATCAATTAGAAGTTTCTGAGGCATACTGAGTTTAGATTCTTTGCTATTTGAAAATCCAAGCCCTCTCTTTTTAATTAAGATTTCATGGTTTGCGATTTCCCATGCCCTATATCTTTTGAAAAAGTCTTGAAAGGAAGTCTTGACAATACATACCCGGTTCTTCGTATAGTAGGCAAGTGCATTTTCATTCGGGAATGGGTCAACATTAATTATCCACTTCCTGTCCCTGTAATTAAAAGAATCAAATTTCTCTAGAAGCTCTTTTCCAAAATCATCCGCAAATGAATACCCTATTGAGATCAAGGATATTTTGTTACTCAAGTTTTTTAAATTATTCAACACCTCTTTATAGAAATTTTTCAACTTATCAGTTCATACGCCACCCACGTAATAACATCCCATCAGAAATGGTGTGGTGTGGAGAACGAAAAGGCCGTGTGGTGACAAGACCGCTGTTCTTACCCATCTTACCCGCCACAGAATGAATTTTGGTGGTTTCAAGAGCTTCGCTCATACTCATGGGTGGCAGAATACCGGGAAGGCGTTTTGCAAGCATTGTTTTTCCAGCTCCCGGGGGCCCGATGAGAATGACGTTGTGGCCACCGGCAGCCGCAATTTCCAAAGCCCGTTTGATATTTTCTTGTCCTTTTACATCGGCAAAATCCACATCCGAGCAGCAGAGCTTGTTGTAAAACTCATCTTCCAGACTGATCTGAATCTTGTTCAGATTTGATTTTCCATTGAAAAAAGAAATCACATCGCGGATGCTTTCAGGGCCATAAATATCGAGCCCGTCCACAACAGCCGCTTCATTTGCATTTTGTTTTGGAATGATCATCCCTTTAAACCCTTCTTTTTTGGCTTGCAGGGCAATGGGCAATACTCCTTTGATAGGCTGCAGTCCTCCGTCAAGAGACAACTCGCCCATGATGATATAATCGCCAATGTTTTGGGGATTGATGCCCTCGGAAGCGGCCAAAATGCCAACTGCAATAGTCAGGTCATACGCGGAGCCTTCCTTGCGGATATCCGCGGGAGCCATATTGATTGTAAGGGCCTTTCCGGGGATTTTGAAACCGTTGTTCTTCAGGGCCGCATCAATACGCTGCTGACTTTCTTTTACGGCACTGTCGGGAAGACCCACGATAAAGAAATTGATTCCGTCGGAGATATTTACCTCAACAGTTACAGTCGTGGCACTGATGCCGTACACCGCACTTCCGAATGTCTTGACAAGCATGTTATTGCGGGACTCCGCAGATTAGAAAGAAAAACAGAGCCCTGGCTCAGGCCGGCAGAAAGGGAAATTCTGCACTGTGCATGCACCCTGGGACCTAGAATGGAAGACGAAGTTCAACACAATGAATAAGCGAATGAATGACTTTGATATGAATTTCCTGTGCCCGATCGGCAAATTCAGAATGAGGGGCCCTGATCTCCACATCGCAAAGACCGGCCATCTTTCCTCCGTCCTTACCTGTAAGACCGATTATCAACATCCCCTTTTTCTTTGCCGCCTCCATGGCCAGAACCACATTCCTTGAATTGCCGCTTGAAGAGATGGCAAGCAATACATCTCCTTTTCGGCCAAGTGCTTCAATGTATCTTGAAAAAATAAAATCGTATCCGTAATCGTTTCCTACGCATGACATGTGAGAGGGGTCCGATATTGACATGGCCGCCAGTGCCTGCCTGTCTTTTCGGAATTTCCCGCTGAGCTCCTCAGCAAAATGCATCGCATCACACATTGACCCCCCATTGCCACAGGAAATCACTTTCCCTCCATTTTTCATTGATTGAACAAGCAGGGTGCCCGCTTTTTCTATCTTCCCTAAATTGTTTTCATCAGCAATAAAAGCCGCTAATACGGCTTGAGCTTCCAGAAAATTTTGTTTGATGGCGTTTGCAGGCATGGTTTTGGATGTTTCCCAAAAATACAAAACATCCGCTTAAGCCTGATATTTATCCCTTCTTCCGAGAAAAACCAGGTCTTGACCTGCTTCGAAGCCCCAGGAGCAATTTTAGCGGCGAACCGGCAAAACAATTCATTGGCACCGGAATTCATGAATCTCCTCCAGGCGTTTATTGAAATTAGGAACGCCCGATTTTCGATTATTTTTCTTTCCCACCTTCGGGGCTGGCATCTTTGGGTGCATTTTCCTTCATCATGAAATCTTTGAGAGCTTCTTCTGTTTCTCTTTGATTCCTCCGGCAAATATCGGTACGGATTTTAATCAAATCGTCTTTAGATAACCAGTTTCCGCGCAACATGACGCCATTTATTTTATCGAGATTTTCGATATCTTCCAGTGGGTTGCCCTCCAGAAGAACAAAATCTGCCCGCTTATCGGAAGCAATGGTTCCCCATTTGGAAGATTCCCCAAAGAATGAAGCCGCATTGACTGTCGCCGCTTTCAAGGTCTCGAAAGGACTTATTCCGGCGTCCACAAAATCCCTGCATTCATCCAGCAAACCGAAGCCCGGAATAATGTAGTACCCATCCCCCGGGCTGATCAGCATTTGAACACCGGCATCATTCATATTCTTGATAACCTTCATACCCAGTTCAACTTCCATTCTTCTGAGGTTCTTTTTTTTCAGGTACTTGATTTTGTTCTCCTTGTTATTGTTGTTCACCAGATAATCCTTTTCAAACGGCTCTTTCCATTTCCGCAATAAAGAGGTGGACAAATAGGAAGCTCCCCGCCTGTCATTGAGCTGTTCGACGGAAAGCTGGTTGTAGTTTATCATATACCATTGAATATCGGGGCATACATAGGTCTTGCCTTTGACAAGTTCAGAAACAGTTGTGTTAAACTTACCCGAATCTCTCTTGTACTCCATCAGAAAAGGCTCCATGCGCTCGATTGAAGCCTGGCCCTGCAATGCTGCCGCTTCAAGCCCCCCATTCGGAACGTTTCCGGCAACAGGCATTGATTTCTCCCTGGCTATTTTCATGACCGAATCATAAAGCAGGGGTCTCATCGGGTTCAGGCAGGTCAGAAACTGATAGTTGTCTTTTTTATACTGATCGAAAAGTTTTTCGGCTTTCCCGGCGTTGAGCTCCTTGTCGCTTGGAAGAACCGGAGAACCCAAATACAATTCAGGACCGATCACCTGTCCGCGTCTTATACTGTCCCGCAACACGCGGCTGTTGAAGTCACCCGGCATAACCCGTATGGAAGTGACGCCACGCAGAACATCCAAAGCCAGGTAATCATGCAGGTTGATTTCATCCGCTTCGCCTTTGGGAAGACTGGCATGCATATCGGCCATGCCGGGCATAAGAAACAAACCTTTTGCATGAATAATTGCGGCCCCGGCAGGAACTTTTATCTGATCCACGTTGCCGATTTCTTTGATCCTGTTGCCCTCTACAATAACCGTCTGGTTCAAAAGCACTCTTTCCTTATCCATCGGTATGACATTCACGTCTAAAAAAGCGGTAACCGCCGGTTCATTCTGCGCCAAGCCCGAGAGACAGAAAAGAATTGCAAAAAGAATAGCTATTGAGTTTTTCATGGTGTTCTTGAATAAAAAATGTATTGAAGTTTGTGTGCTCTTGGCAGAAAGGAGCTTCGTTTTGGTCAGCACAACGGAAACAATGTGGCCTCCCGGGAAAAGAAAGGGAGCATGCTCCCCACCTATGCTTCTCCCAATTGGATGTTCACAAAAGGGTTGCATAAGGCTTATGAAAGGTTTTCTTCCTGACTAAAGGCTCATCTGCCGGTTTTAAAAAATAGGGAGATAGTAGGAATCCGAACAAGTGCTGATGGCAAAGGGCTGAGAGAAGTTTACGGTTTTCATCTTGAATGATTTAATCTATTATATTGCTTACTCTTTCCATGGTTTTCAGCATTCCCATAATCTGATGAAACAGACTGGAGCAAAAGTACAGCAGAGCCACATCCGAAGAATCGGGTGAAAGTCGTAAATTCAATAATCTATTTTGATGTGTTTTCTAAGTATAAATACTTGCTTTTCGATATACATATCGACATCTCCTCTCTTTATTCCTTTAACCAAAGAAGGGATTATCTGAAATGGAAAGACAGGAAATTTCCATTCACTTTCCTTTTTGGAGAGCATGGAAGCCTGGCAGGCCTCTGCATCCTGCCGGCCTGTGGGACTCATTTCATACAGGCTTCACTCATCTGTTTGGAGAAAGCAAAGAAAGGTTCATTTCAAATATTGCTTGAGATTTTTCACATACTCGTCAAAGGCATGAGCGCCTTTTTTGGTAACGGTACAAGTCGTCAGCGGATAGTTGTCTCTGAATTTCTTACTCACATCAATGTAACCTGCCTCTTTCAGTTTATTGATCTGAACGCTCAGGTTTCCTGCCGTTGCGTTTGTCTTTTCCCTGAGCCAGCTGAATTCGGCATCTTTCACAGAAATGAGCAAAGACATCACAGCAAGCCTGAGCTGCGAATGAAGAATGGGATCAAGATCTTTGAATTGACTCATTGTTCTTTGTGGTTCGCTTTCAACAGGTGTCCGGGAATGATGTATCCCAAAAGAACAGCAAGGGCCAGCATCACCAGTTGCCACTGAAAGTCAAGGAACATTGAAATCAGGGCAAGCACCCAGTTGATACAACCGCCTATGACGAGCGGCTTGAATTTGAGTGCCCCTCCCGAAATGAAGAGCCAGGCGCCATACACCATCATAATCAGGGGATATCCCAAAGCCGGATTATTTGTCCGTGCGGTATAGAACAGCACAGTAAACAATGACATCAGGAAAGCAATGAGCACATAACTCATGAATTGGTCGAGATAGGTTTTTACTTTCTCCTTCCTTCCCAGCCGTATCCCATAAAGGGTGGAAACGACTCCCCCCAAAGGCATCAGAATTGCCCAGGCGAGCCAGTTATACTGGTTATACACGACATACAGAAAAAAATACTGGCTCACGCAGGCGATGAAAACCAGCCATCCCCAGAGCAGATAAAAAAAGCCATTGTCCTTAATCCCGGATTTGGCGGTCTGAATCATTTCCGTAATGATACGGAGACTCTCTTCGCTGGTCATTTCTTTTTCGACGTGTTCCATTCCAATTATTTTACTGCTGTTTTTAAAAAATATTCAGTTGTTGTCTGTGCTAGGCAGCACAGCTGGTCAATGGCAATGTCCTATTTCTTCCGGCATTCCTCCAGCATCTGTTTGGCTCTTTGTTTTCCCCAGTTGGGAGCAATCGGGCTTGCCGGTTTGAAGTTGTCAAATTTCCTGACCGCTTCTTCCAGCAAAGGAAGGGCTCTTTCCTTTCCGCCTCCAAACTGTTCGGGCGTATAAAATTTATTCTGGCCCTGCAACAAATAGGGACGCGGATTATTCGGGTCCAGTTCTTTTGCTTTTGCCGTCATTTCTGCGGATTTCCCGCCAAATTTTGCGCCACGCAACATCGGGTTTACGCCAATACGCATGGAATAAATAAGCGCACGGAGTGCATAGACTTCCGAATTATTCGGGCTTAAGGTATCCGCCTTGACTGCGTATTTTTCAGAAATGTCGCAATACTCATCAATTTTGTCGCCGGAAGACATTCCTGCCATAAAGGCATTGCACAGGGCAAGATAATACGATGGGAGCCATTCTTTCTTTTCCGCATTGGCCACCCGTTCGAACGCATTGGCCGTTTGCTGGTAGGAAGAAAGAGTCTTGCAGGTGTCCATCATTTGCAAATTCTTTTCCATCGAGGAGAGATATCTTTTGTTTTGACCGAAAACCTGGAGAGAAAGTGCCGTTGCAATGGTCAGTAAAAATAATTTGTTCGTGTTCATGGTTTGTGGTTTATCATTTGTGTTTCAAGATATTTGACTTACGTTATGATCAATTGTTATTCAGGACATCCTGTGTGCGGTCGATTCCGAAACTCAGAAATACCCCAACAAAATACATCCGTGCCGCTGTGGCAGTGACCGCTTCCGACCGGGATCCATCTGTTGAATAGCGGTATCCATAGATATTGTTCCTGCCGAGCACATTGTCCACCCCGATAACGAAAACGGAAAATGTGTTCCCGAATTTGCGCACATAACTTCCCGTTATACCTACCTTGTGGTAATCGGGCGTATGATCGCCCAGGAATACCGGATTGTTCGGATTGAAATAAGGTCTGCCCGTTGCATACGTATAGGTGGCCCCGAGATTAACAAGAATGGATGGAAAAAACCGTTTCACCACCAGGGAAGCTGTGTGAGGAGTTGCAAAGGTAGGTTCTACCATGCTCGGGTAATTCTGAAATTGCCGCTTCGTATCCAGGTAAGAATAAGATACCCAATAATCCCAGTTCCTGAATGTTTTCTTGTCGCGCCAGAACAATTCAACTCCGCGGGCATATCCGCTTCCGGCGTTGTGAATGGAATCCTGTGGCATCAAAGGGTTTGTAGGCAATGAGGTGACCAATTCCGTATACTTTTTATAATAGGCCTCCACACGAAAGGTTCTGTTCTCTTCGACATGCTGAAAATTGAGGATGTAATGTGTGGCTCTTTCGTAATTCAGTGTAGGCTGCTCGAAAAGATACTGCGTGACCGGCCGCTCATAAAAATCGCCATAGGCAAAAGAAACCTGGCTGTTGCTGCTTGTCTTAAAGGCCACCGAGGTTCTTGGAGCTATGTTCGAACGTTTCTGCAATGAACTGTATTCTGCCCTCCCTCCGATTCTGGCAACAATTTTAGAACTCAGGTAAAGATCGGTCTCCAGTATGCCTGCGGAGTAATTGTCAGTTATATCGTATTTATTGCTGTAATACGGACTTGAAAAATTGCTGATATCGCGGTTGTTTTGAAATTCTCCGCCAAACCGCAGCAGAGACAAACTTCCAAAGCTTCGTGTAAAAAGCAATTTACCTTGCGAAAGCTGATTGGTATTGATGATGTGCAGATTATCCGGCTTGAGATCATCCTGGTTGTAGCTGTAGGATGCCCCGACATAATATTTCAAGTGATCGTTCAGGTTGTCCTTGTAGGTCAGATTGGTGTAATAGTTTTGGTTTCTCAGCTCAAAGTGATCCTGGTAGCCGTTCGTACTGTCCAGATTCGGACGAACAACTCCCAGCTGACTGTAATTTCCATATCCATAAAATTTCAGGATACCGGTATCTGAAATCTTCTTTCTGAAATTCAAAGAGCCGCCGGCGAAAATCGGTGTGGTGTTCCAGCTCACCTCCTGTGGGACCAGTTTGTAATACGGACCCAGATCCGTATAGTTGAAATCCCCGCCGATTGAAGCTGTTGAGTCTTTCGATAATTTATTGATTCCCGCTCCTACCCCAACCGAAGTAACAGCTGCTGTTGCCGAAGAACGATCGGGCAGGTCTTGTGTTTCCAGCACGAGTGCCGATGACATGGCCTGGCCATATTGAGCCGAATAGCCGCCGGTGCTGAAAACAGTTCCTTTAAACAGGAAAGGGGAAAATCGCCCCCGCGCTGCAATATCGGGGATCCCCGTGAAATAAGGCTTGGCTACGACCATTCCGTCAATGATTGTTTTGGTTTCATTGCCCGTTCCTCCGCGGACAAAAAGTCCTTCCGACTCTCCCACCTGCTGCGTTCCGGGAAGAGTTTTCAATGCACCTGTTATATCGCCCTGGGCTCCGGCTGTTGTCACGATATCAAGCGGTTTGAGTACGGTTACTTTCTTTTCATCACTGGCCTCAATTGTGCCGGCCGATATGACAACTGTTTTCAATTGATTCGCCGATTCCTTGACCGATATGTTAAAGACCAGGTCCGTCCCTTTTAACCAAACTGTTTTTTCCCATTGTTCATAGGTGATCATGCTCACAACAAGGGTTGCCTTCCCCGTATCGGCTGCCGAAAACGAAAAGGTCCCGTCTGCAGAAGTGGAACTCCCGTCATAGCTGTCTTTGATATATACATTTGCGCCGGCAACCGGATGTTTCGACATGTCGAATACCCTTCCGGATATTTTTGTCTGTGCATGAAGCCCTGAAATCAATACAAACAGACCGACGACACTTGTACTTATTCTTTTCATAGCTCTTCGTTTGAGAGGTTTACGCCACAAATGTAAATTAGTTTATGATATAAACCAGATTTACCCTAAAATAATTTTTAGGCGCGCGCAGCGTGATAAGGTCCTGGGTATTTAACGAATTGGCAGAAACACGGGGTAATTTAATGTAAAGGCGGGGCTTCCCTTATTTCCCTGTTATCCTGAACTCCGTTCTTCTGTTCATTTGCCGGTGTTCCGGAGAATCATTAGGCACAACGGGCCGCGTGTCGCCATATCCCTTGTGGCTGAGCCGTTCTTTAACAATTCCGTTGGCGATGAGGAATTCATAAACCGCTTTGGCCCGGTTTTGAGAGAGCAGCAGGTTTTCTTTCTTTCCTCCCACATCATCGGTGTGACCGCTCAATTCAATTTTCAAAGTTTTGTTCAGATTCAGAAAACCGACAAGTTTATTGAGTTCGGCTTTGGAATCGGGCAAGAGGTCGTATTTCCCGGTTTCAAAGAATACATTTTTAAGAACAATTGCCTTTCCGGTATCAATGGGCTGCAGAGGCACGTCCATTATAAATGGTTTCGATTCATCCTTCGTTTCTTTTAGCGCAAAATTATCGGAATAGAACAGGTATCCCGGTTTGGTCACGTTCAGCGCATAGTTTTTGTTGGCTGTCAGGGTCAGAAAAAATTCTCCGCTTCCTCTTTCCGACAAAGCGGTATAAAGCGACTTCTGGGTTCCGAGATCGATGAGATCAAAACTGGCTTCGAGCGGTTTTTTTGAAACGGCATCATAGACCTTCCCTTTGAAATAAGTCACCTTTTCTGCTCTCATTGCCTGCGGCAATTCGAAACTGTACAGATCCAGTGCGCCAAACCCTCCCGGCCTGTCGGAGGCGAAGTACGCCAGTTTGCCATTGGGGTCTACGAGCAGGCTATTGTCGTTTGCGTTTGTATTGATCGGATATCCGAGATTGACAGCCTCCCCCCATTCTCCATCGGGCTGCCGTTTACTCATGTATATATCGAGCCCGCCCATACCGGGATGCCCATTGGATGAAAAGTACAAAGTCATGTTATCGGCCGCTATGAATACCGACTGTTCCGTTTCAGGTGTATTGATCTTGTCACTGAGCCTTTTGGGTTCGCCGAATTCACCTTTGTCATTTAAAGTGGATACATAAATATCCTGATTCTTGAGCGAATGTTTATCTGTTCCGATTTGTGAACGGATGAAATACAAAGACTTTCCGTCGGATGAAAACGATGGCTGGGTTTCATAAGCAGCAGTGGAAACCGGCGGGCCGACATTTTGAGGTTTGCTCCAATGCCCGTTTTCCAAAACCGAGTAAAAGATATCGCAACTTCCATAACCTCTGCGGTCAGGGCTGCCGTAGCTGCCGTCTTGTTCCATGCATGCGGCAAAAAAGAGAATCTTTCCGTTGGCCGAATAGCAGGGAGCCCCTTCATTGCCAGGAGTATTGATTCCATCAACAGGAGTTGAAGGGCTCCACTTGCCATCCACCAGATTGCTGGCATAAAAATCTTCCTGTCCGGCCACCATTCCTTGCCCTACATCCCTTGTCAGGCGTCTGGTGAAAAGGAATTTTTTACCGTCAACGGTAATTGCCGGAAAATATTCCGGGTAAGAGGAATTGATATTGGGTCCCATATTGACCGGGTTGAAATTGACCGGATGCTTCATGGCATCAATGGCAAAATTACAATTGTCCAGTCCCAACCTCACATCCAGCTCCATTTCAGGGTCGATTGCCGGAGCTTTCAGAAATTTTTCATAATGCGCTTTTGCGTCTTCATAAGACCCCTGAACCAATTCCATTTTTGCACAGGTGTAATACGTCTGCCAATGCGGATTCCGGCTGACGCTAAACAGTTTTTTGTATTGTTCTATGGATTTTGGAAAATCTCTTTTTTCCATGAAAATATCGGCCCTCAATTCGTAAACCTCGCCAAATGACGGGTCTCTTTTTTCCGCTTTGTCAAGCTCTTCCAGGGCGTCATTGTCTTTGCCAAGCTGATAATATTTAAGACCGGCCTGGAAGTGCTTGATCGCTTTTTCGTCTGTACTGCTGTATTTACCGGGAGGAATGGACTGCCCCAAAGCACTGAATAAGCAGGCGGCTGTAAAAAAAATGGAAAGAAATAGTTTCATAGAGGATGTTTATACAATTACCCGGCCGGCGAGATTTCCGTCAGGGAGATTCATTATGGAATGTGCATATACTTGTGCGTTTGCAAAGAAACGTTCCATTTCGGGTTGTTCATCACATAGTCAACAATAACCGGTATGATTTGCGCCGCTTTGCTCCATTCGGGTTGCAGATACAATTTGCATCCTTCTCCGACCATTGCCGCATTCTTTTCGGCCCAGATCAAATCGTTCTGATTGTAAACGATGACTTTCAATTCGTCGGCCATTTTGCAATTGGATGGCAGCGGAGCCATTGTTTTTTTGGGAGATAAACAGATCCAGTCCCAGACACCTGTAATCGGATAGGCGCCGGAAGTTTCCAGAAATGTCCGGATGTCTTTCTTTTTCAATTCTGTTGTGAGGTAAGTCAGCTCATACATGGCAGGCTCTCCTCCGGTTACCACAACTGCTTTGCCTGGAAAGCCGGCTGCATTGGAAACAATCCGGTCAACCGATGTGGAGGGGTGCAATGCGGCATCCCAGCTTTCCTTCACATCACACCAGTGGCAGCCTA
>PLXK01000030.1 GCA_003151415.1 Bacteroidota bacterium | reverse complement strand
AATTATTAAGACGTTAAGTATAGAAAGAGGCTGATGCCGGATAAACCGCTTTGATATGAAGGAAGAACAAACAAATAATCCCTTGCATGGCAAGACTCTGGAAATTATTCTGAATGATTTGGTCGCTTATTATGGCTGGAATAAATTGGGTTCATTTATACAAATCAAATGTTTCAACGAGAATCCCAGTATAAAATCAAGTTTGAAATTTCTGAGGGTCACACCCTGGGCCAGGAAAAAAGTGGAAGATTTGTATCTGGATATCTGCAAACGTTGAATGGGAGGAAGTACTTAAAAAAATCAGCAATGTTATTGAAATAAGACAAAGAAACAACCGATGATAGAAATAGGAAATTACAATGAATTGACGGTTCTAAGACGAGTCTCCATTGGTTTGTATTTGGGCGATACGGAAGGAAATGAGGTGCTGCTGCCTTCAAAGTATGTTCCCCGGTCGGTATCCATTGGTGAACCATTGAATGTTTTTGTTTACAAAGACAGTGAAGACAGGGTGATCGCCACCACGCTGACTCCGAAGATTACCTTGAATCATTTTGCCTATTTGCGGGTGGAGATGGTGAGCGAGGTGGGCGCCTTTCTGGACTGGGGACTGGAGAAACAGCTGCTCGTGCCATTCAGGGAGCAAATGCGCAAAATGGTTGCCGGCGAATCCTACATCGTCTATATGTATTACGATGAAAAATCCGAACGGCTCGCAGCTTCGGCTAAACTGAATCAGTTTTTAAGCAACGAAGAATTGAGCGTACGCACAGGTGATGAGGTAGAGATCATGCTTTGGGAAGAAACCGATCTGGGAATCAATGTGATTATCAATAACCGCCACAAGGGACTGATCTACGACAATGAGATTTTTACTGAGATCGAAGAAGGAGAAATACGAAAGGGCTTTATAAAAAATATACGGGAAGACAATAAAATTGATGTCCTTCTTCAAAAAACAGGATATGGAAACATCGAACCCAATGCTTCACTCATCCTTGAAAAATTAAAAGCCGGAGGAGGATTTTTGGCTTTGACGGATAAAAGTGAACCTGGACAAATCATCAGTCAGCTTGGAATGAGCAAGAAAACTTTTAAGAAGGCGGTTGGCTCCCTCTATCGACGAAAAATCATCAGGATTGAGGAAGATGGCATCCATCTGGTTGATTGATTCCCTGACCTTGCAGATGTCTTGAAAGGCTGTTTCGTTTTAATCTGAATGATCTCAGCATTCCACCTGCTTTTACAACAGTGTTTTTACAGTTTCGTCGGAATTCATTAAATTGCGTATTCTGATATGAAAATCCATATATCCATTATTCGCTTATGAATTCTTGCCAGGTTCCCTGCTTTGGGGTTGCCTCAGGCTGCCGAAGCGGTAATGCAATTCTGTTGTTGTGCCTTTTTTTGTTTTCCTGCCATACTCGCAGGGATAAACAGAAAATTCAGCACATGGCCCCAGTTCAGGTTTCCGTTTCAAAATCCATTCAATCTGCATTTTCGGAACCTCTCCCTTTACCTGCGGTATCGCCATTTGTGAGATCCTCGGGGAAGCCCTCGGTCAAGCCTGCCGGTTTTTTCATTACCATGCCAAATTACAATACTGATCAGGGGCTGGCACTGAGTTCTGTCAGAAGTGCGTATAGGGACAGAAGCGGCAAGCTTTGGTTTGGCACTCTCGGAGGAGGAGTAAGTATGTATGATGGAAAATCATTCATCAATTTTACCACTCGGGAAGGACTTGCCAACAATGATGTATACTGCATACTTGAAGATAAAAAAGGGAATCTTTGGTTTGGGACTTATGGAGGAGGAATTAGCCGCTATGATGGGAAATCGTTTACAAACTTCAACACCAAAACCGGATTGGCCAACAATACGGTTTTTAGCATGCTGGAAGATAAAAGAGGAAATCTGTGGTTTGGAACATTGGGTGGTGGCGTGAACTGTTATGACGGCCGGACATTTTCAACCCTTACATCCAAACAGGGGCTAATAAGCAACGCCATATTGAGCATGTATGAAGATAAAAAAGGCAATCTCTGGTTCGGCACCAACAGGGCGGGGATAAGCTGTTATCATCCGAATTTTGGCAGTGATAATAAAATCAGGAAAGCTTCACCTGCTGATTTCTCCAATTACACCACCAACGATGGTCTTGCAAACAACAGTGTGTACTGTATTCTGGAGGACAGGTATGGAAATATCTGGTTCGGCACTGACAAAGGAGGTTTGAGCACCTGCCATCCACCGGCAGATAATAGCCGCCTTTCTTTCACAAACTATACCACCCAGGATGGTCTGGCAGATAATTCAATATTGGGAATTCTGGAAGACAGGAGCGGCACAATCTGGTTTGGGACCGACGGTGGTGGAGTGAGCAGATATGAACCCGATAAAGACCTGGCTGGAAAATTGCCGGAACCAGGGCAGATCCGTTTTAAGAATTTCTCAGTTTCTGAAGGTCTTTGTAACAGTGCGGTGCTTTGCATAGTTGAGGATAAAAGCGGAAATCTTTACTTTGGAACAGGTGGCGGTGGACTGAGCCGGTATGATGGCAGAGCATTCCTAAGCTTCAGCATGAAAGAAGGCTTGTCGAGTAATGCCGTGTTTGGAATTTGCGAGGATAGCAATGGGGATTTCTGGTTCGGCACATACCAGGGTGGTGTTTGTGTGTATAATGGGACGTCTTTTGTTACATACACAACCAATGAGGGTCTTGCAAATAATCAGGTTTACAGCATCTTTGAAGACAAGTATAAAAACATATGGCTATGTACATACGGAGGTGGTGTAAGTAAATTTGACGGGAAATCATTTACAAACTATTCTCTTCGTGAAGGTCTTGTGAACAGTGTTGTGACCAGTGGACTGGAGGATAAAGACGGAAATCTCTGGTTTGGAACATTTGGCGGTGGTGTGAGCCGTTTTGATGGTAAACAATTTACAAATTTCACAACTAAACAGGGCCTGGCAGGCAATACGATCAACAGTATTCTTCAGGATAAAAGCGGAAGGTTGTGGTTCTGCAGTTTGGGCGGTGGAGTAAGCTGCTATCAGCCCCAGGGGCCCACACATGGTTTTACAAACTATAGTGTCAAAGACGGTCTTGCAAGCAAGGATATCTATTGCATGCTGGAAGATAAGTGCGGCAATATTTGGTTTGGAACTTACGGCGATGGAGTCAGTCGGTTCGACGGAAAATCTTTTGTGAATTTCAGCACCATGGACGGCCTTCCGGATGATGTTGTCTATGATATTGTAGAGGATAAGAAAGGAATGATTTGGTTTGGCACCAATTCGGGTTTTGCAGGACTAAAAGGATTCAGGGATGTATTAACGAATAAAAAAGAAGAAAGCAAAAGAAACACCTATCTTGTCGATGCCGCCAATAAAATAAGCAGCCAACAGCTCGGACCATATTATCGGCCTGTTTTTGAACTCTTCAATCAAAAGAACGGATACCCCGTTAAAGATATCAATGCAAATGCCATGTATTGCGACAGACAGGGAATCATCTGGGCAGGAACAGGTGACAGGGTGGTTCGTTTCGATTACAGCGGAATACGTAAAAATTCAAGTCCCCCGCAGGTGGTTATTCAATCTGTAAAAATTCAAAACGATAATGTCAGCTGGAATGATCTTCTTCCAGGAAACAGGGCCCCTCAGAGGAAGGACAGCATTTCGCCTGCCTGCATTGCCGAAGAAGTTTACCTTTTTGGGCATACCATAAGTCCTGCCAGGCGCGACAGCATGGTTTCCAAATTTGACGATGTTCGCTTCCGGGGCATTTCTGCTTTTTATCCTGTTCCTGAGAATCTGGTATTGCCTTATAACCACAACAACATTACAATCGATTTTACGGCCATAGAGCCCGCGCGATCCTTTCTGGTAAGTTATAGCTATATGCTCAAAGGATATGACAATGGATGGAGCCCGCCGGGAGAAAAAAGCAGTGCAAGCTTCGGAAATATAAGTGAAGGGGAGTACACCTTTCTTTTGAAAGCGAGAAGTCCGGATGGAATATGGAGTTCCCAGATCAGTTTTTCTTTTCGTGTTTTGCCGCCCTGGTACAGAACCTGGTGGGCATACATGCTTTCAGTATTTGCAGGTTTTGGTGTCATCGCTGTGGCTTTTCGTTTGCGGACAATGGCTCTTCTGGAAGAAAGAAAAAAACTGGAACAAATTATTAAGGAGCGTACCGGTGATATTGACAGGCAAAGGCAGATTATTGAAGAAAAAAATCAGCGGATTACCGAGAGCATCAGCTACGCAAAGCACATTCAGGATTCGATGTTGCAAAATGATGGGGAACTGGCGCAATATTTCAGGGAATTTTTTATTTATGCCCGTCCCAAGGATATTGTCAGTGGAGATTTTTATTGGTTTTCAGAACGGGAAGGCAAAATCGTTATTGCTGTTGCCGACTGTACGGGGCATGGTGTTCCGGGTGCTTTTATGACGGTTATCGGAACCATGCTGCTTAATGAAATTGTGAATGAAAAAGGAATCAAAGATCCGGGATTGATACTAGGAGAACTGCATAAGGGCATCGATAAATTATTGAAACAGCATCAAACCCCGACCCAGGCTCAGGATGGGATGGATATTTCGCTTTGTGTAATTGATAAAGCCAAGCATTCGCTGGAATTCGCGGGAGCAAAAAATTCTTTGTATATTTTGAATGAAGGAGATTTGGAAGTGGTTAAAGCCGGCCCCTTTGGTGTGGGTGGCGTATATTCGGGGGAATACCAAGAATCCAGAGTGTTCACCACCCACAAAATTCCTGTGAAAAAAGGTGTAAAATTATTTATGTTCACCGATGGATACCGGGACCAGATCAGTGCGACGGAGAAGACAAAATTTGGAAGCGCCCGATTTCGTGAATTGCTGTTGGAAACCAGTCATCTTGATATGGCTTCACAGAAGATTGCCTTGCACAAAAAACTGGAGGAATGGAAATCCAGTTACAGGCAGATGGATGATATCCTGATTATCGGCATTTGTCTTTCCACATGATTGGGTGAAGGAGGAGGGGATGTCCTTCTTTTTCAATGAAATTGAAGAACAAAGGGCCTTGACGCATACGTTTCGGCCCTTTGTTCTTGTTGCCTGTTTTTTTTAATCAGATCTTCACAAGCCGGGATGTCCATTTTTTTCCATTGGACGAAGAGAGATTCACAACATAAACACCCTGTGGCATAAAACTGCATGGGATTTCAAGCATAGATGGATTTTTTCCGGGAAAAGATTTGGAATAGATCAGTTCTCCGATCATGTTATAAACATCCAATTTCAGATCTGTTGTGTTCTCGGAAGAGATAGCCACCCAAGCACTTTGACCGGAAACAGGATTTGGAAATAAATTGGCATTTAATGAGGCGGCTGAAACTTCCGGGACAGCCGTAACGCTTGTGCCTTTTAGAATGACAGCTGTTGTTGATAATGCAGGTAAGGACATCGTAAATGCATTGCTGTTTACAGTCACTGTTCCTGATTTTAATGCATTGCTGGCATGAGATATGAATGTCTCCGAAGATGGCAAGGCGCTGAGTTGTTTTGTGTTATAAGATCCATTGGCAAGTATATAATTACTCAGGTTTACAGTTGTCGTTTTAGCTGTGGTGAGTGATCTGTTTACGAGGAATACGGTGATGGAGTCGCCTGCGGTACTGACTGACGAATAAGCAGAAACATAATGATCGGCATTGGAAATTGATTGGATCCGTGTGGGTTTTCCGTAACGGCTGAACAAATGCAGGGTTTCCCATTGCCCCGGATACCAATACCAGGGAGTGAAATATTCCACACCATTATCGGCGAATGTGCCCAAAACCGAAGCGTAGCTTGTTGCTGTTGTGTTTACGTTGTTTGCCGTGAAGCCGTATTCGGAAACACCGAAGGTGACGCCGTGATTGGGGCCCATGTATTGATTCAGCCATTTGTTGCAACGGCCGAAAACATTTTCGTTTGTAATGGAGTTGTCCCATCCTGAGGCGGCGGTTGTTTTTACACCATTCGCACCAGGATAGTTGTAAAGGGTGTCGAAATAGATGCGGTGCAGTTGAACAATATCAGAGTCGTTGGCTTCATTGGGGTAGCTGTGTATATCAATGACATCCAGAAGGCGGATGCCGGTAGCTGCCTCCTCTTCGGAAATGCGTTTGATGAAGAATTCAAGCCAGGTGTAATTCACTCCGCCTGCCGTAATTTTGTTGTTGTTCCAGCTGTACCATTGCCATTCTGAAGCTGGTACAGGCCCGCATAATTTGATGGCCGGAAATTTAGCCCTTGCTTTTTTTGCTACTGCAAAATACAATTGCATAAAAGCCTCCGCTGCAGGCTGTGTTTTCATCACATCATCATGTGTTCCGTTCCAGATATCCGGTTCATTGTCCATGCTCCAGTATTTGATGTCGTTTTTGTTGAAGCCCAATCCTCCCGTTCCAAACCAATGGTCAAGTATTCCTGTAGTTGAATCGGGAGTCCAGTTTTCCAAATAAAGATTCGGATTTCCTGACACAGCTGCAACGCATCCTCCCGAAGGGTTAACAGTACCCCCTCCTGCAGTATTTTGACAGGCGCCGCCGCCAGCAGATCCGTCATAGGCCCAGTCATTGAAATTGTTGGTTAGATTCGATGCCGCATATCCGATCAGCTGAAAGGCCCACATGCCCTGCGTTCCTGGCATGCTGTCTGTCAATGTTTTAGCCTGGTAGTCCCAGTCATGGCTGTAAACGTTATTATACCAATCCGGATGGCTGGATATTTTTTTTCTCCAGTTGTATTTCGTTGCATTGTTTCCGCCATTTTCGCGGGTCATGTGTAAACCGGCTGCTCTCATCATCTGCCATGTGGTTCCAGGCGTGGGAGAACCGGGAGCATCGGATATATTGTTATTTTTACCAAAAATATTCGGTGAAATGGCTTTGCGGCCTTTGGTTGGATCTATCTGAATGCTTACTGTTTGCGCAGAAACCGACTGGATGACCAACAGTGCCGTCAGAGAGATGTACAGATGGATCTTTTTCATGGTAACGGATGTAGATTTTCAGATCAAATCTATCATAAAAAGCCAGATTAGCAAAATTGGCATTCGTTTTCCATCTGATATGGAGAATTGATTGAAGAATTTCATACAAGAAACTAAATTTTTAATGCGTACGGCATTTTCAGGATTTTCATTATTTATCTCCTGCCTTTTAAGTATCTCCTTGTATTCCTGCAGAAGCTATAAGTTGGTTCCTGGCCTTGAGTTGTCATCTCTTTCGTTTGCGCCGGTTTTCATCTTGCCCGAATGCGACAGCAGCAATGGCATTGAAAAAGTCTATTTTCATCGGCAAATGAAAGGGGGGACAGAGCTTATTGAAGTCACTGTTGTTTTTGGAGATGAAGATCAGCCATGCTTTTTGTTTAACGGGATTTATGATTTATTCAGACAATTCAAATATCACAGAAAAAAAGATATTGAAACATTTTTTATTCAGTCAGAAAAAGAAGGGCGTGGGATAACTTGCATCGATTTCGGTGATGCCTACAGCGCCGGTCAGAAATTTAAAAAAGGAATCGTGAAGCATTATCATCAGGTAGTAGCGGGGGCGCAGTTGCAAATGGAAGGGCAAAGGCCCCTTATCTTTATCAATACCTGGAATCATCTTTTTTCAGAAAAAGATAACAACCCGCTTCGGTCTAAGATAAGATACCGTACATATGAATGTTTGAGTGGTACAAGGGAAGACGCAGAGCCGAAGAAAAAGAGATGACATTTGCCTTTCTTTTGCAATTAGCAAACTGAAGATCTTCTACTGTGGTCTTTATTTTTGGGGGATCTGTATGTATTGTTCGAACGAAATACCTTCCCGGAATTCTTTGGAATAAACATATTTTTTGATTTGTGTGGCCCAGGCCCTGTGAGGTTTGGTGGTATCGAGAACGGATGAATCAAACGGTTGCCCGAAGTGAATCTTGACGGTATGTCCTTTTTGTTTAAACATTTCGTCAGGCAACAGAAGCATTTCGATATTGGCTTTGATCCCTATTCGTTTTCTGAAATTTGCAAAACGATAAAAGAATTTTGAATTCTCGCCTTCAATAAACACGGGAACGATCTTTCGGCCGTGATCAATAGCTTGGGTAACAAAACTTTTCTTCCATTCCAGATCCCTGATCACGCCTTTTTGTTTTCGGGAGACCAAGCCCGCAGGGAAAAGCAAAACCGCTGCCGGAGACATAAAAACATTTTCCATGACCCGCAGGGATGTAGCAGAGGTAGACCCTATTTTATTGATACCTACAAAAACATCTCCGTAGTTTTTTACGTTCTGAAGAACATCATTGACAAAAAAACGGACATCGGGTCTTATTTCGCCGACAGCTTTGATAAGGGCCATGCCATCCAATCCTCCGAGCGGATGGTTGGCGGCAATAATTATTCCTCCTGTTTTGGGCACAAATTCAGGGTTTACCGAAACGATATTTACTCCGAATTTAGCGAGTCCCTTTGAGTTGAATTCAAGCCCGTAATAATCCTTCAGGTCAAACATAATTGTGTTTAACTCTTTTTCATGGAGTTTGCGTTTCACCCAGTTCAAAACAAAGCGGGGCATCCATTTTTTTAAAGAGGGAGCCTTCTCATCCAAAACCTTTTCTACATCAACAAATTTCTTTTCAACCATAAAAAACTGTGTTCATCCTCTGGTAAAAAGGATAAAATGCAAAATTCACTATTCGGATAAATCAAAGCTTCAAAGGAAGCTTGCAAAAATATATTATATGTTTGGTCTGCCTGTTTCTGGAGGTGGTTTGAAAACGAATCAAACAATTTCGGTACTATGAATGAATTTTCTTTTTCAGTTCTGCCTCGAGATCAGATATGCGGGAATTCAGTTTCTGAAGATTTCTGAACAGTACATAACTGCGTTTGTATTCGCCGATAGGAAATGCGGGTGAACCCTGTACGATTTCACCTTCTTTGTCAATGTTCGAACCCACACCCGATTGCCCCGCAATTTTCACTCCGTCGGCAACTTTCAAATGACCGATAACTCCTGCCTGGCCCCCAATCATGACATTTTTTCCGATTTTAGTCGATCCGGCGATAAAAACGCCTCCGGCCATAATTGTATTTTCTCCGATTTCAACATTATGAGCAATCTGTATCAGATTGTCCAGCTTTACACCTTTGTGTATAATTGTGGAACCCAGTGTGGCCCGGTCAATTGATGTATTGGATCCTATTTCGACATGATCTTCAATAACGACATTGCCTATCTGAGGTACCTTTTTATAATTGTTCTCGGAGTTGGGCGCAAAACCGAAACCGTCGCTGCCAATAACTGTGCTTGCATGGATGGTGCATTCCCTTCCAATCACACAATCGTGATACACTTTTACCCCGGCAAACAAAACCGTGTTGTCACCGATTGTGACGTTATCACCAATGAAACACTGAGGGTAAATTTTGACATTGTTGCCGATGCGTACATTTTCTGCGACGTAAGTGAAGGCGCCAATGTAGCAATCCGTTCCGTATACGGCACTCGAAGAGATATAGGAAGGCTGCTCGATCCCTTTTTTGTTTTGTTTGATCTGGTCGTAAATTTCCAGCAATTTGGCAAAACTTGCATAAGCATTGTCCACACGAATGAGTGTGCAGGTGACTTTTACCGGTTTTGTGAGTTCAAAGGTATTGTTGATAATAACAATTGAGGCATCCGTTTCGTAGAGATAATGGTTGTAGGCAGGGTTTGCCAGGAACGACAAAGTGCCAGGTTTGCCTTCTTCAATTTTTGAAAGATTGGAAACACTTGCATTTTCATTTCCCTCTACTTTCCCCTGCAGCAAGCCCGCAATTTGTTTGGCTGTAAATTCCATATCTTAAAAATAGTTTGAGCGATGAATAATCTTATTAAAATTAGTCATTCAGATAGTTGAAACCAAATATGAACCGCACCCAATAATCTCCTCCATTCTGTTCTTTTTCCAGGAAAAATTATAACTGAATGTAATTGCTTGATTCATAGGGGTGTAAATAACGATTCCTAGCTCGCTAAAAAGTAAGCAAGTCTGGTTATTCTTATTTGATTGAATCAGTTGCAAACATATGAAAAATCATCTGGTACAAATAGCTCTTGTCAGGATTATTTTAAACGAATAATCAGCCCAAACCGGGCAAAAAGGGGCGATTTTATCCCTCAAAAGGTAATTTATTCATAAAATCCAAGAATTGGAAAGGAATGTACTTTCTGTTTCGCTTTTAAGTACTTTTAGGTTGAGTATCCAATGTGTTTAACCGAATTCTTTTCCCGATCATGAACAAATTGTTTTTCCTGTTTTTCTGTTTTTCAAGCTTTCCACTGTTTTCACAGCAGGGGCTTTCGAAAACCACTTACCTGATATATTCCGTAAAACTTGAAAAAGAGGTAACCCTGAGCGATATTGCTGATGAAATGAAGGACAAGGATGTACTTTTTTATGGAGAAGAACACAATGATAGCGTGACTCATTTTTTGGAAAAAAGTGTGCTTGAATTGCTGTATGCAAAATATGCAGGCAATCTTTCGCTTTCTATGGAAATGTTTGACAGGGATGTCCAGCCCGTGATGAACGAATATCTGAAGGGATTCGTCAGGGAGAAGACTTTTCTGAAAGATTCAAGAGCCTGGAGCAATTACCGCGATTACAGGCCACTGGTGGAACTTGCCAAAGAAAAAAAATTGGATGTCATCTGCGCCAATGCAGCAGGGCGCTATTCCAACCTGGCCGGACGAAAAGGTCAAAAGGCCTTGATGGAACTTCCGATTGAATCTAAAGCATTCTTTGCTCCGCTTCCTTATGATACGGCCAAAGGCGCATACTATGAAAAATTAATGTCTATGTCTGGCCATGTGCCCTCTTCTAAAAACGATACGGTGCAGCCGAAGGCACCTGTCATGCCGATGGGAACTTTCAGCCTGGTCTTGGCTCAATCGCTCTGGGATGCAACAATGGCCTTTTCCATTTCTGAATACAGAAAAATTCATCCGGAGAAAAAAATCATGCAGGTTAACGGGCGTTTTCACAGCGATGAACACTTTGCTGTTGTTGCACAATTGAAAAAATACCGCCCGGTTACCAAAGTGCTGACCATCTCTGCCGGTTCTGACGATAGTTTTCCAAATATAGACTGGGCAAGGTTTAAGAAACTGGCCGACTACATCATCATCACCGATCCCAAGGTGCCAGGAACATTTAAGGAATAAAAAAACGCTTCAGATCTTTTCGATCCAAAGCGTTTTTTATAGATGTAATTCAAATCGGAAACGAAGATTTATTATTTCTTCTTGTTGTCTTCCTTCGCGCGGTAAGCTAATGCCTGTTTCAATGATTTGATTGCTTTTTTTGTGTCAGCAATGGCTTCTGCCTTGTGTCCGCCAAAATCATGAGGAGCTTTTTCCATGTAGTCGATAGCATCTTCCATTTCATGAATGGCTTTGGCGATACGAGGGTGTTCGCCGGCTTCGCTTTTTGCATTTTGCTGTGGAATTACGAATGCGGTGATGCTAACGGCCATGCAGGCAAGGGCGACAATGAACAGGTATTTTTTCATGATTTTACTGATTTGATTTTGTTCCTACTCATTTGGCTTTTCAGAATCCGCCCCGTACTCGTTTAAAGGTTTTCCGGTTCTCCTTAATTTATTCGAATGAGCGTTCAAGATAAAGAATCCGTTTTTTTGTTCTAATAAAAGCCTGGATTTTGATCAAAGCTACTCCAAATTCGAAAACCGGCAAGAGAACAAACGGTTAAATTTGATACCGAGGCTCCGGGCATGAATTTATGATGAAGAATGCCAGTTGACCCGGAGATGAGTAATTGAATTTGGATTTGATTTTTTCTGCCTTTGAGTTGCCAGGACGGGCTATCGGTAATGACCAAGGAGGAAACTCATTTGCTGCTTTCAATTGATTTCTTTTCTTCGGGAAGTATTTTGTAGCTCATTTTAAGTTTGACGGCAACCACTTCCGCAATCTTTTCAAACAGTACTTTCGGAATCCGGATTCCGTAGTCATCAACCCGAATCTTGAAATTGCTGTTCATGGTAATTTTACCCTCTTTGATGCTGATGGTGGCTGTGTCAGCTCGCGCTTTTGCAATTCCATGAATGGTCAACTTTCCATTTGCTGTTACTTTATAAGTGCCGTTCTTTGTCCAGTCCAGAGGTTCATTGATTTTTCCGGTATATGTGGCCATCGGAAACCGGCTGCTTTCCATAAAATCTTCATTGAAATCCACCTGCATCTTTTGTTTTTTGAATTGGAATGAGTTTATTGTTACCATAAAAGTAATTTCTCCGGTTTCCGTCTTTATTACCGAGACCATGTTTTGACTGGTTGCATCAATATTTTCCAGGGGAGCTTCAGAGAAAAAGGAAACACTGCCCGTCACGCTTTTTAGAAACTGGGCGCTTCCTTGTATTTGTGATGCAATCAGGAAAATGCATACAGCAGTTTTCATGTTTATTTATTGAACAATAACCGTTCCAGTCATATTTGCATGGATGGTGCATTTGTAGGGATAGCTGCCTGCCACTGTAAACTGGTGTTGGTAGATGCCTCCAGCATTGATGTTTCCGCTATCGAACAAACCGGTTGTGCTGGTTACTGTATGTGTAATACCGTCTTTGTTAGTCCATTTAATAGTTGTGTTCACAGCCACTGTAATTGTGGCGGGTGTGAATGCGGTATTTTGCATCCAGACTTCATTGGCCCCTGGAGACAATACTGCTGCAGTGGGTGCAGGACTCGATTTTGCACAACTTCCGGTAAAGATCGTGGCAAAAAAGAACAACGCAATTGCGGATGATGGCGAGGGGAGTATCTTGCTGAATTTCATCTCAAATTCTGTTTTTCAAGCTAATTTACCGAAAGTAAACGGCGGCTTGTCAGCCAATTCGTTGGTCTCTGTCTGGAAATAGCCGGGATTGCAAAATCAATCGTCAAGTCGAATTCATGCCTTTGGTCAGTTTTTATGGAGATGAGTTTTTGGAAAAGATCCATGTTGTTTCTTCTAATCAGGATATAATGTCAGAATGACTTGTTCAATGTACTTTTGGCATGAGTCAAGATTCTTTTGCAAAAGTCCGATGCTATGCTGAAAACCATCAAGCCCGTTTTTATTTTTTTTATTCTTTTTTGCTTTTTTGGGCGCATCTCCTATGGGCAATATACCTATGGACAATATCGGTTTGTTCGTGGGACATGTGTTCCAGGAGGTAAACATCACCCCACACGTTATGAATATGTTGTCAATGGGAAAAGTTACAACGCAAATTCTGACCTGCCAAGAGGCGTGAGTGGAAATTCTGTAATCTGGAAGACTCAGTTTCGTTGCAAGGGGCCGTTGAATTACCTCATTGGCTATGATACCTTGGTTCCTGATTCGGGAAGAGTGTATTACAATAAACCCTATTTCAACAGCGACATCGATACCCGGTTTATCTCTGCTTCCATTGGTATAGTGACTTATCTGGGTACTCATTTTTGTATTTATCAGTTTATGGGGAATAAGAAGAATGGGGAGCCGGTTCTTGCCCGACAGGTCATGTCCGCTAAGGATACGATTCGATTCAATCTAAAAATCGGAGCAAAATTCAGGGTCACCTATTTGAACAAAAAACCAGAGGTAGCCATCTTACATTATGACCAGGCCTTGCCCGATTCGATTGTAAAATACACGGAACCTTTTTTATCCAGACCCAATGGCATAGAAGTTAGTTTGGGTGTTCAAGCCATTTCTTTGAACAATACAGCATTTAATAATTACCTGAAGGCGAATAACCAGCTTCCAAGAAGCAATGTTGAACCTCTTATTTCTTTCGGGGTGAATCAATATTTTAAATCGGGTTTGTGGTACGGACTTGGGATCAGCGGAGGAGCCGGATTTCTTGCCTTGAGCGCCGGAGGTGGTTATCTTCAGAAAATAAGCAAACACTATTCCATCAATTGCTCGGTTCATTTTGTCGGAGATGAATATACAATTCCTTCTTTCGTCAATCCTGAACTGAGTGCAATAACGAGCCCTTCTCAATTTGTTTATTCAAACAGGGTCTTGAATCCAAGAATTGAACTTATGAGAAGAAAGACCCAGAATAATGTCTGGGGATGTCAGTTTTTAAAAATTGGTGCAGGAGCTTATTTTGCGCTTAACCCAAACAATGCCTGGACTTACCAGGTTGGCAGCACAACCAAGGATTCAAAGGGGAATACCAGCGTACATTACTATGATGCTCAGATTTTAAAAAACCTTCCGCCCTTGCCCGCTTCACTTTTTTACGTGAGTTTAACTTATTCCTTTCTCAATTTTCTTAAGCAATAAACGTATAAAAGCCCTTCTGTTCGGTTTTTTTAGAGTGGAATCCGAGAAAGCCCTTTTTTGAGTGGGGGCGCTTTGGTGAGAGCTATCCGCTTGATCCCTTTGCATCAGAAAAAGATCTGCAAGCCTTCCAAATCCTTCATCCACAAGGCGTCTCTTCTGTCAACCCAGTTGATGTCATTCTGAGTACGGAACGTATACAATCTCCCGGTCACCTGTCCATTGAGCACCATGGATCTGTTTTCCAGAAGTTTCACCTGAACCATTCCTTTGGGACTGGCATTGGTTTGGGAAGCATATTGCGTTCGTCTTTTGTTGCAGTTGCACATTTTTCAGACAAAATTTTTATTTGTAAATTTTTCGAGCAGAATGGATAGGCCCGAATAATAAAGCGTAAGCAGAATCAATTCGTTGAATGTGTTGGCTGAGCATGAAGCTGCCAGTAAGGCGATCCAAATACTCAGGCAATAAAAGCAATCCATCAGTTTGCCTAAAAAAGAATTGCCTGCAGATTTTCTGACCTTAATGATCAGCTCAAAGGGACCGTCTTCGGCAACTATCAAATGCGTGAGCCGCCAGACAGCCACAACAAGCACTATGTATTTTTCTGTATCGGCCATATGACTGGTGTTTGATACCGGGGCTAAATTTAGCTGAATATATCATATAAAAAATACAGAATAAGGAATGAATATGGACGGCTCCCGCTTTTCGTTTGAGCGCAATATGGTCTGTGGGCACGCAAGTGCCTTAACCTCCTTGCGGAAAGGGGTAGGTCGTTCGATACAGACGGAAAGATAAATTAATCCTGAGGCAAAGGGATAGAAGTACTCAGGCAAAATGCACAATACTGATTATCTATGCTTTTGTAGCTGTATGAAAAAGGGTGCTCATTCTTTAACCGTGCGGTAATAAGACCTAGGCTGATGTCTGAAGCTTCACCTTGATTTTGGACAAGAATGGTTTGGAAATCTTTTTTCAGCTCCTCCTTGCTTTTTGCATTGACCTCGCTTATTCGTCCGGTGAGGGTTTCGAAATCTGAACGGAAAAGTGTATTGGTCAGGGAAATGTTCAATACGGAATTGTTGCTTTGATCCAGGTGAAGAGTAATCTTTTCAGCCGTAAGTCCTTTTGTCTGATAATAATCGTGGGCATTAGCAAGCAATTCATCAAGAACATACCGGCATCGCTTTTTGTACAAACGGTTCTCAGTCTGCGTATTCAGTGTCTCGCGAAGAAGGGAGAGGAGATCCTTTCGGATCTGGAAATTAACGGGTCCTGAATAATCAACAAAGTTCTCCATTGCAAGAGAGTCATTCATATATAAGGTGTAGGTGTCTGGACAATGATACAAAATATTATATAAAGAACATATAATTTGTAAAGTGTCAGGTGTATTTAGCTGATTTTCTTTCTGTAGAGTGCTATAAACCAGAGATTAAGGGGCTAAAATTTGTTTATCTCAAATTAACATCTTAAATTTACTTTTCATCACCGCATTTATTGGGAATTCATTCTGGCTGTGGAATTGAGCCGGGCGGCAAGAAGTGTGCCTTCTGAAAGGCCAAATAAGCAATCGTTTGTCTATGTTGAAAATGAAATATTTTTCTTTCCTTGTTTGCCTCACTCTTTCTGTTAGCCTCATGGCCGGCAATGGAAAAGATGCTGCCGTTGACAGCACGAAGAAGAAAATGGAGCTTCCTTCTGTCGGTGCGGGTTATGGCATGATGAGTTTTTATGGGACAGTTGGAAGCACTTCCAAATTAAAAGTGGGCGTCTTCAGTGGGATTCGTTCGGGCTATCATTTTTCTGCAGAAGAACGCTTGTCGGACCTTATCGCAATCTCTGTTAACTACACGGCCGGTCATGTTGCCGGAGATGATCACAATTTACAGGATAACCGGAATTTTGAAAGCCGGCTCAGTCAATTCGGCCTGGACGCGGTTTTTCCTTTTGATAATGGCATTATCATGAAGCGGGGTGCACAGGTGGTGCCTTATATTTCCATCGGGATTGGTTTTTTGGCCTATCGTCCCTTTGTCGATTCACTGGATAAAAACGGCCATCCATACAATTACTGGAGCGATGGCAGCATCCGAAACAAACCGGAAGGCTTACCGGGTTCGGCTATGGTGACGCGTGATTATGTCTATGAGACTGCGCTTTCTGCTGCGAAAACAACTCTTTCCATTCCGCTCGGGTTCGGGTTCCGCATCCGGGTGACAGATCATTTGAGTGCGCGTTTAAATTTTGCATACAATTACACCCTGGCAAAAGATATCGATGGGGTGCAGGGGGCCAGAAGCAATAACAGTTATTTGTATTCCAATGTATCGGTTCATTATTCTTTTGGAAAAAACCGGAAAGAAGCTGAATCCGGTAAAATTTATGAAAATGTGGATTGGGTATCCATTGCCAATCTGGATTCGGATGACGACGGGGTAATTGATACCGATGACCGTTGCCCTGGTACTCCCAAAGGAGTTAAGGTCGATGAATTTGGTTGTCCCCTCGATACCGATGAGGATGGCGTACCGGATTATCTGGACAAGGAACCCAAGACCAAGAAAGGTCTCAAAGTAGATGAAAACGGGGTTCATCTGGATTATAAAAAGATTGCCGCCTATCAGAAAACTCTGGCCAGCTGGGATTCTACTTTTGCTGTCAGAAGCAAGGCTTTCAACGCTTCACCATCGCTTCAGAAGCTGAATGAGATTGAACAGGCTGAAAAAGAACACCCTAGGAAAAATGAAATCTCCAAAACTACGATTCCAGATATTTTCAAAGAATTTGATAAGAACAAAAACGGCTTCATTTCTGTATCTGAATTGACAAGCGCCATCGATTCCTTCTTTAGCGGCGAAAATAAACTCACTGTCGATCAGGTTAATAAACTTATCGATTTCTTCTTCGAACAATAGCCGAGATGTTTACCCTTGATAATTAGCTGGAGTTCGCCCTTGCCCTCCTTTTTTTTCCGTCTTTTGGTTTAAATTATAGCCTTTTCCGGATTGTTTCCGATAAGAGGAGAGAATCAATAGCCCAGTGCGCTTGATTGTCATGGGGTGGATATGTATATTCGGTTATTGAATTCCGAATCATGAAGTATGAATTAATACAGGTTTTTCCAAAAGCATTCCTTGAATTCATCATGGTGTTTTGCTTTTCCCTCCTTATTGGAATGGAGCAGCGGAGGCATTTCGAGAAAAAGGGTGGCGCAATATTCGGAACCGACAGAACTTTTGCTTTTATCGGCATACTGGGCTTCGTTTTGTGCCTGATGCCTTCTCCGTTTTATTTCGTCAGCGGACTTTTAGCTCTAACCATCTTGCTGGGTATCTTTTACTTCTCCAAGCTGGAAGCAGACAAGGGCTATGGCCTCACCAGCATCATGATGGCCCTGCTTGTATTTTGTATGCCGCTGGTTGTGATCAATCAAGCTCACTGGATGGGGCTTCTTCTTTATGTTCTTTTCATGCTTCTGGCCGAAATGAAGCAATATTTTAAAACAATTTCTGAAAAACTGGATAAGGACGAATTTTTTGTGCTTGGCAAATTCATTGTCATGTCCGGTCTAATACTTCCTGCACTTCCCAGGGAGAATATAGATGCCTGGTTACCCGTTTCACCCTTTAAAATTTGGCTTGCTGTAGTGGTTATTTCAGGCTTGTCCTATGTCAGTTATCTGCTGAAAAAATATCTCTTCCCAAAATCGGGGCTGCTGATTACGGGTATTCTGGGAGGTTTATACAGCAGTACAGCAACCACTTTTGTCATTGCGCGCAAAAGCAATGAAAATTTGGCTGGAGCCAATCAATATGCCGCGGCAATCATTTTTGCCACTGCGATGATGTATCTGCGCATTTTTGTTCTTGTCCTTATTTTTAATTTTTCCCTTAGCGGCATTCTCTGGCCTTATTTCCTTTTTTTGTTTTTCACAGCCTTGCTTGGGGCATGGTGGGTTTATAAAAAGAAGGATAAAGCAGGCCCTTCTTCATCCGTTGCTGGAAGTTCAGGTGGTGGCAAACATGTCATCAGCGAGCACTCCAACCCTTTGGATTTCAGAATAGCTCTGGTTTTTGCTTTGCTGTATCTGCTTTTTGCTTCACTGACACAAATTTCGCTGAGGTATTTCGGACTCGGAGGTTTGACTGTCTTGTCCTTTGTTGTTGGATTTACAGACATAGACCCGTTTTTGATGAATCTTTTTCAAGGCTCTCACAATGTCTCTTTGGGAGTTTTGGGAGTCATGGTTTTGCATGCTATGTTCAGCAATAATCTTTTGAAAATGATTTACGGAATGATCCTGGCTAAAGGAGCTGTACGCAAACTTGTCGGATTGGGTTTTGCCCTAATCACGGGATCCGGTTTGATTGCTATTCTATGGATGTATTTGTTCTCACGGACTTGAGATTTTGATTATACTAAAATAACGTTTGCAATTGCCAATGGTATAAAGACTGGCGAAGGCGTCGGGCTGTGTTGTGAAAGGGATTTGTTTTATAGTGACCGCAGCAGATACCTGTGTGGCGAAGATATATAGCTTTTGTCTGGCTGCTTTTTTGGCCAGATATGTTCTTACCTGATATGCACAAGTTCAGCACCACCTGGCGCCAAAGCCGGTTTTGTGAAAGATCGGGTTTCTGTTTGATCCCGACGTTTTGTTAATTAAGGAAATACCATGTCGCTCCGGGAAATCATTATCCAAAGAATTGAAAAAGAGGGTCCTCTGTCATTTCGGGATTTTATGGACATGTGTTTGTATTATCCCCAATTGGGCTATTACCAATCCGCACGGGAAAAGCTGGGCAAGCACGGGGATTACTTCACAGGTCCCACATTGAGTCCTGCTTTTGGAGCAATGATCGGTAAGCAGCTGGAAGAAATGTGGAGGCTCCTTGGCGAAAACGAATTTAGTGTTGTTGAATATGGGGCCGGAACAGGCGCACTCTGCACCGATATTCTTTCTTTTTTAAAAAAGAATGCGAGGATGTATGATGGACTGAAATATTTCATCCTTGAAAAGAGCGGAAGCATGCGGGAAGAGGCCAGGAAGCATATAAAAGAGCCAAACGTCATTTGGTGTGATGGTTGGCAAGACCTTCCTGAAATCAATGGTTGCGTGTTGGCCAATGAAGTCGTGGATAATTTTCCGGTTCATCAGGTGCTTATGAAGGATGAAATGATGGAGTTGTATGTAGATTATAAAAATGATTTTGTTGAATCGTTTATACCGGCGGACGGGGTACTCCGCAACTATATGGAAGAATTGAAAGTGAAGCTTCCGAATGGATTTCGTACAGAAATCAACCTTGAGGCGAATAAATGGATCCAGAAAATCACTGGAAACTTAAAAAAGGGATATGTCATCACAATCGATTACGGTTTCCCTTCCTCGGAATTGTATCAGGATTACAGAAGACTTGGGACGCTGATGTGCTACAATAAACACAGAGTCAATGATAAACCTTATCTGAACATCGGGGAGCAGGATATTACTTCGCATGTGAATTTTTCTGCTTTATGTCTTTGGGGGGTAAAAAGTGGTTTGGAGTTTGCTGGTTTTCGCGACCAGGCCGGTTTTCTTTATGCCTTGGGAATAAAAGAGTACCTGTCCGGATTACGAAAAGCTGATGGGAAAAATATCAACGATCTGATGAGATACTTTACCAGGCAAGCCCTTCTGGAGGATCTTGGCGCTAAGCTAAAAGTTCTGGTTCTTCAAAAAGGAGCCCCCAGACAACAATTGATGGGATTTGAATGCTAGGCAGTCACTATGAAGGAGCTATTAAGGAATTTTAGCCGTGAGTTGGATTCGTTTGTCGAAATTATTGTGGCTGTAGTCTTGTGTAATGTAAATTTATGAGGTTATATAAAAGAAACATAATTCTTTTAAAAAAACAATCAAAATGAAAAACACAGGAAAAATTGGAAAGGCACTTTGGTTGAAAGGTGCCTTAGTTTTGGGAGTTTTGGGTTTTGTTTCGTGCAACCAAAGCCGGGGGGGAGACGAAAAGGACACGAAAACGCTTGCAGAGGATTACAATAAGGCAAAATTCGAAAGTTCCGACAAGGAAAAAGACGCAAAATTCGTTGCTCATGTTGCCCTTATTAATCATACTGAAATTCAACTGGGCAGACTGGCTCGCAAACGAGCCAAGATGCACGATGTGAAAGAGCTTGGTAAAATGATGGAGCTCGATCACAGTGCCTCGCAAAGCGAGCTGAAAAACCTGGCAGTGAGAAAAATCATTACTCTGCCTGATTCCACAGCTGCTGAGATAAAGGATGCCTATGCTAAACTGGACGAAAAAAAAGGAATTCAATTTGATTCGGAGTATTGCAATATGATGGTCAAAGGACATAAAGATGCCATTGATCTCTTTGAAAAGGAATCAGCAGAAACAACAGATGCCGATATCAAAGCCTTTATTATGTCAACGCTTCCCGTCCTTCGCTCTCATCTTGAGCATTCGATGACATGCAAAACGAAGTGTGACAAGGAAATGGATGCAAAGGGAAAGAACAAAATTATGAATGAACGGATTAAATGAGTAAATATTTTTGACCAAGAATTAAAAGCATTCAAGCCATGAAAAAAATATGGATTGTTTTGATCTTTTCTCTTCTCGGATTGAGGTCAGAGGATTCTTCGGCTCAGGTGAGGATAGGTGTCAATATAGGGATTCAGCCGATATGGGGGCCTGTGGGGTATGATTATGTCGATTACTATTACATCCCAGACCTTGACATGTATTATTATGTTCCCGACCATCATTTTATTTATTACGATGGCAGGGCCTGGGTCAACAGTGCCGTGCTACCCGACAGATACAGAGACTTCGATCTGTATCGTGCCCATAAAATTGTCGTCAACGAACCACGCCCCTGGCTTCGGCATGATTATTACCGGGATAAATATGGTTCCTACCGGGGGCATCACGGTCAGGAAATCATCCGCGACAGTCATGAACCCAAATACTGGGAAAACAAAGATCATCCCGAACATGGCAAATGGAAAGGGAATGAAAATGCCCCACGTCACTAGGAGGGGGAGCCTTTGATATTAACGGCTTTTTCTTTGCAATGATGGATGCAAAAAACAAAAAGGCTGCCAATGAACGAGGCAGCCTTTTTGTTTTTTGCTTTTGATAGTTATCTCACAATCAGTTTTTGAACATTTCTTCCCGTGCTGTTTTGAAGGGTAACAAAATAAAGACCATCAGGCAATCATGCAAGATCGAGATCCTGTTTTATGTGTCCATTGCAATCCAGTAATTTTACAATCAGTTCTTGTCCGACAAGATTGCCAAGGTGAGTGTCACGTGTGTCTTTTGTGCACGCTGCAATTCAACGGTTACGAAACCTTTAGCCGGATTTGGGTATACTTTGTAACTGTCTGTGAAAACTGCAGAAACAACTCCTGTAATGCTGCTCACCGAGGTCGTTGTTGTGGTTGAACATCCATTCGCATCCGTGATTGTGCAGGTGTACAAGCCTGCTCCAAGCCCCGTTGCTGTTGCTGTAGTTTGTGCGGATATTGAATTCCAGGAGTAGGTGTAAGCTGTTGTTCCGCCACTTGCCGCAGCTGTAGCGGTTCCGTCTGTACATCCTCCGCAGGATACATTGGTTGCAGCGGCAGTTGCAGCCAATACATTGGGTTCGGAAACCGTTGTGGTTGCACTAGAAACGCAATTTGCAGCATCACTCACCGTAATGGTATACGTTCCGGCGGCAAGTCCGTTTGCCAATGCTACAGTACCTCCTCCGGTGCCCAGGAATAGGTGTATCCAGGTGATTCTGCCGTGCCAATAACACTTGCTGTTCGCTGGTGCCGGCATTGCATTTCACCGGTGTGGCCAGGAATAAACATAAGAGGGCGTTCCACCAAATGCAGTTCCGGTAATGGATCCGGTATTTCCACCAAAGCAACTGACATTGGTTTTGGTTATGGCTGTGACAAACAAGGCAGGAGGCTGTGTGAAGGATACAGTTCCGGTTGGAACCCAATCCACGTTATCGGTTTCGGTGACTGTATATGTAATCGGAAGTAAACCTGTTGCTGTTGCAGTAAGTTGGGCCGGAGTCATGTTCCAGGAATAGGAATAAGGAGCGGTGCCCCCGTTTCCGGTAGCCGTTGCGGTACCGTCATTGGCACCGTTACAGGTTATGTTTTGCTGTGTAATGGTTACACCGCATGCAGCGATAACTATTTATTGCTGTATACATGCAAGGTGCAGATAAGAGCACTGACCAGGGTAAAAATCTTTTTCATGAGAATGGATTTTTGTGAGCGAAAGTACATGTATATCAATTTATTCATGAAATAATTTTTGTAATTAATTGATATTCAAGCAAAAGTGAAATATATTTTAACAATTCCACGTCCGCAAAGAGCTGCGACGAACCCTCTCAAAAGAGACTCTGTCTATGGAGAGGCGATTCAATCCAGAACGAAGAGAAGTTACATATGCGGAAACATTCCATTCCCAAAGGATAGCAGATTTATCAAAAAAGAAAGCGAATTTTCAAAGAGCAAGCAACTCAACCTCCAAGCCCAAGGTTTTGTCTCCTCTTCAATTTTCTCTCTTTAGCTATCAAATTCCCCCACTCAACGAATTTCAGAAGGCTTAGCAAAAGCCTGCCCTAGCTTTGTTAGAGAGAGAAACTAGAATAATTGCATATTTAAAACGAAATGCTATGGGAAATTTAATTTACTCAATTGCCATCCTTTTAGTTGTTGTCTGGGCAGTGTGTTTTATCGGCCTCGGCGCAGGAGGCATGATTCATGTTTTGCTCATTGTTCCTTTTATGGCCATGCTGCTTAAAATCATCGCAGGGCACAGACCCGACAAAAACGAATCCTTTTGACAATCAGAAACCGGCAGCACTGATAAGCCGGGAGAAAACAGATTTTGAATTAATAAGGACCAGAATACACCTTTATCAGAAAGATGAATTGTGTTCAAACCAAGAAAATCTCAACAAATTCGAATGCAGAAATTTATTCAGTTTCCCTTTTATGCCAAAGCTTCACTCATCGTCCTTGGGATGTTCGGGCTTCTCAGTATGCTGTATCTCGGTCAGCACATTATCGTACCTGTCATTTACTCGGTTATTATTGCCATTGTCCTGAGCCCGGTTGTTGATCTGTTCTGCAAAAAAGGAATGAACAGGGTGATTGCCATCGCCCTGACCATTTTACTTGTCATTTTCATTACGTTTACTGTTATTGCCTGCATCTCCATGCAGGCCCGCATGTTCGGAGATTCCTTTCCCAAACTCATTGATAAATTCAATTCCATGCTCGACGGAGGTATTGCCTGGGTCTCGGCAAGATTCAATGTCAGCGTACCCGAAATCAATACCTGGATTGCAGATACCAAGGCAGAACTGCTCAGCGGAAGCCGATCGGCAATCGGACAAACTCTGATTAACACCGGGAGTGTGCTGGTTGTTCTCGTTTTAATTCCGGTTTATATATTCATGATCCTGTATTATCAGCCCCTGCTGATTGAATTCATTCACAAGCTTTTCACTGCCGGAAATCAAAATGAAGTGGCAGAAGTTCTTACGGCTACGAAGAGGATTATCAGAAGTTATCTGGTTGGTTTACTTCTGGAGTTTGTCATCGTAGCCGCATTGAACTCGGCCAGTCTGCTTATTCTGGGCATCCAATATGCCATTCTGCTTGGAATCATCGGTGCCATCCTCAACGTCATTCCGCTCATTGGTGGTTTTGTGGGGGTGGCTCTGCCCATGATCATTGCTTTGGCAACCAAATCAACTACATCTTGTTTACTGGTACTGGCTTCCTACGTACTGATTCAGTTTATCGACAATCACTACATCATTCCGAAAGTGGTTGCTTCCAAAGTGAAAATCAATGCCCTGATATCGGTTATTGTGGTGCTGGCGGGCGGTGCGTTGTGGGGAATTCCCGGCATGTTTCTGTCAATCCCGCTTACTGCTGTAGTGAAAGTGGTTTTTGATCACATTAAACCGCTTAAACCCTGGGGTTTTCTGCTGGGTGATACCATGCCGGCGCTGCTCCTTATCAAGTTTCCGTTTAAATCGAAGAAGTGAGCTTGGGTCGCCAATGAAAAGAAGTTTGCCTTGTAATGAATTGAAGAAATAAATTGAACTGCCGGTGACAAGCTGGACACATTTGTGAAAAACGAAAAACATCACCAACACTAACATTAAAAAATCAAAAAAACTATGAAACCTCACATTGGTATTTCCGAAAAAAATTTAGAACATGTCAATGCTCTTCTTTCAGGAGTATTGGCAAACGAAATGATGCTGTACACGAAAACAAGAAAATTCCATTGGAACGTTTCTGGTGATAGTTTCATGGAACTGCATAAACTCTTCGAATCGCACTACCACGAACTGGAAGAATCTGTAGATGCTATTGCCGAACGCATCACCAAGCTCGGCGGAAATGCAATTGGTACCATGCATGAATTCATCAAACTTTCTCATGTCAAAGAGGCTGCCGGTAAATATCCTTCTTCAAAAGAAATGATCAGGGAACTTTTGGCTGACCACGAGGCCGTAATTGTGAACATGCGGAAAGATGTGGAGCTCTGTGGTACCAAATACAAAGATGCCGGAACCATGGATTTTTTGACCGGCTTGATGGAACATCATGAAACCATTGCCTGGGTACTCAGGAGATATCTGAAATAGCTGCACTCTTTTAAATACAGAGAGGGAGTTAAGGAAAGTTTGATCTCAAGGTAAAAACATTCTGCATGACGTCATCTTCGGATGCATTTCGATACGTATACATCATTCCAATATGCCAACAGACATAAAATCAAGACCTGAGGAAAAAAAGACTGAAGAGGGAGACATTCCCCAAAGTCCATTTCTTGCAGCAATCGAAAATGTGCTTGCCGAAGTTACGGCACTTACGAAGTTCACCATGCGGTTTTTTAGAGAAGCCTTTATGCCTCCTTATAACTTCAATGAACTGGTGAAGCAATGTTACATGGTGGGCTGCAAATCACTTCCGCTGGTGGCCATTACCGGTTTTATTATGGGCCTGGTACTTACCATTCAATCGCGCCCAACGCTTGCCCGGTTCGGCGCCGAATCATGGTTGCCCGGCATGGTTGCTATTTCTATTATCCGCGAAATAGGGCCTGTTATTACTGCCCTTATTTGCGCAGGTAAAGTAGGGTCAGGAATAGGTGCCGAACTGGCCTCTATGCAGGTTACGGAACAAATTGATGCCATGGAAGTTTCAGGAACAAATCCATTCAAATATCTTGTTGTTACACGAGTGCTATCGACCACTCTGATGCTTCCTCTCATTGTAATTCTTGCTGATGCAATTTCACTTTATGGAGCTTTTTTAGCAATCAATATAAAACAAGTGGTGAGTTTTACTCTCTATATAAATCAGATATTTATTAAACTTTCTTTCGGCGATATACTGCCGTCTATTATCAAATCTTTTTTCTTTGGGTTTGCCATTTCTATCATTGGATGTTACAAAGGATACACCACCAGCAATGGAACTGAAGGAGTTGGCAGAGCAGCAAATATGGCAGTTGTAATTTCCACATTCGCAGTTTTTATAGTTGATTTATTGGCAGCTCAAATCGCCGACATACTTCTTTTTGCGTGAACAACGTTTTATCACATACCAACGAACCGATAATAGTTATCCGAAATCTAAAAAAATCCTTCGGTGAAAACCATGTGCTGAATAATTTTAACCTGGTTGTGAATAAGGGAGAAAATGTAGTCGTATTAGGAAGGTCAGGATCTGGAAAATCTGTTCTCATTAAATGCCTTGTCCGGTTACTCAAAGCAGATGAAGGAGAAATGAAAATTTTCGGGATTAACATTCCCGACTTAAAACACAGGGAATTGGATGATATCCGCGCTAAGATCGGTTTTCTTTTTCAAAGTAGCGCCTTGTATGACTCAATGACGGTGAGAGAAAACCTTGAATTTCCACTCAGGAGGCATCGTCGAAAAATAAAAAAAGAAGAAGTTGACCAATTAGTAAAAACAGCTTTGGACGATGTAAGCCTTTCACATACAGAAAACATGATGCCATCTGAGCTTTCGGGCGGAATGAAAAAAAGAATTGGTATTGCCCGAATGCTAATTCTTAAACCCGAAGTAATGCTCTATGATGAGCCTACAACGGGTTTGGATCCGATAACGGGAAGAGAAATAAATAACCTGATGTTAGATGTTCAGAAAAAATTCAACACATCATCAATTATTATTTCTCACGATATGAATTGTGT
>PLXK01000259.1 GCA_003151415.1 Bacteroidota bacterium | reverse complement strand
GGGCCGTGGTGATGGTGGAAGGAATGTTTGTGTTGCTTGATCATGAGGCCCACGAAAAAGGCATGAGTCGCTTCAATAAAATGACCAAGCTGGGTCTTATCAAACGCAACGGGGCGCAGCTGGGTAAGGCCATTTTCTTTGCAAAACTCATTATCATAGCGGGCCTGCTGCCGATCTTCGCTTTCCAGAAAGTGGAAGGCAAGATGTTTTCCCCGCTTGCCTATACGCTTGGTTTTGCATTGATGGGAGCCTTAATCACCACGTTGACCCTTGTGCCCGTACTTATCAGCCTGTTGCTCAGAAAGAACGTTCATGAAAAGCACAATCCAATTGTACATGCCATCATGGGCTTTATGCTGCTGGGTTTTGAAAAAGCGTTTAAAAACAAACGGCTTGTCATCGGTTTTTCCTGTGTAGCCATGGTTGCAGGAATATATTCTTTCAGACATCTGGGTTCCGAATTCCTTCCTCAGCTCAATGAAGGAAGTATCTGGCTGCGTCTGCAAACACCTTACAGCATCAATCTGGATAAATCGGTGGAAGTGTCAACGCAGGCCAGAGCTATTATTATGAAATTTCCGCAGGTGAAATACTGCGTATCCCAAACCGGAAGGCCCGATGACGGCACCGATGTGGCCGGCTATTACAACAATGAATTTGACATCATCATGTACCCGGAAGACGATTGGAAACCGGCAATAACCAAAGAAGAGCTCATTGACGAGATGAACAGAAAGCTCTCTGTCATCCCCGGCATCAATCTCAATTTTTCGCAACCCATCATGGACAACGTAGAGGAAGCGGTGTCGGGTGTGAAAGGCAGCATTTGCGTAAAGGTGTATGGCGATTCTCTGAATTATATGGAAAGCAAGGTGGGACAGGTGTTTGACATCCTGAAGCATGTCAAAGGCATTGATGATCTGGGTGTCATTTACAACATTGGTCAGCCTGAATTTGATATCAATCTGGATCAGCGAAAAATGGCTCTCTATGGAGTGGCTACTGCCGATGCAAATGCCGTGGTGAGTATGGCCATCGGCGGACTGGGTCCGGGCGGAGTTCCTGCAAGCACATTGTACGAAGGGATAAAGACCTTTGATATCCGGGTGAGGCTTCCGGAAGAATTCCGGAAAACGCCTGATGAAATCGGCGAATTGCTGGTGCCGACAATGAATGGAAGCCGCGTTCCAATCAAGGAAATTGCAAGCATCTCCGAAAAGACGGGGTCGTGTCTGATTTTCAGGGATGACAACAAGCGATATTCCGCCCTAAAGTTTTCTGTGCGCGGAAGAGACATGGGCAGTACCATTGCTGAAGCACAAGAGAAAGTAAACAAAACGGTGACTTTCAAACGGGGCTATCGAATGGAATGGCAGGGCGATTTCGAAAATCAGCAAAGGGCGCAGAAGCGTCTTGCCCTTGTGGTGCCGATCAGCCTTCTGCTTATTTTCATCTTACTCTTCAGCATGTTTGGTAACTTCAGGGATGCCCTTCTCGTCTTTACCAATGTCCCTTTTGCGCTTGTGGGTGGCATTCTGGCATTGCATCTCACCGGCACGAATTTCAGTATTTCGGCTGGGATCGGGTTCATTGCTCTTTTCGGCATCTGTATTCAGGATGGTGTGCTGCTCATTACCATGTTCAAACAAAATCTTGACAAGGCAAGCAAACAAGCCCATCCGCTTTATACGGCAATCCGGCTTGGGGTAAATTCAAGAATCCGGCCTGTCATGATGACGGCTCTGATGGCAGCCGTGGGATTGCTCCCCGCTGCAATTTCTCATGGTATCGGTTCGGAAAGCTCGAGGCCCCTGGCCAGGGTTGTGATCGGAGGTATTCTGTGCGCCATGCTTTTCTCGCTCTGGGTTTTTCCCCTCATTTTCAATTGGGCATACCGGAAACGTTTCAAGGATAAGGCCGCAGAAGAAAAGAACCAATAGGATCGTTTTAAATACCAAATAATGAAAATTTTACTTGTTGAAAGCAAAATCAGGATAGCCAGGCGGATACAGGAATCGCTCGAAAAAGAAGGGCATACGGTGCTACTTGCCTCCGATGGACAGTTGGGCAGGAAATTGATGCTGAGCACAAATGTCGATTGTGTGATTATCAACAGCGAATTGCCAAAATTAAACGGGATTGATTTGTGCAGGAATATTCGCTCGCTCAAACCCGAAGCCATCATCCTGATGATTTTTCCGTCTGAAAATGCGGCTGCCATGTCCGGAGGGTTTGATTCCGGAGCTGACGATTGCCTGCTTCAGCCATTGGACACAGCGGAATTGCTTGCCAGATTGAACGCGCTGATGAAACGCAAAATTGGAAATGAAGCTGAAATCCCCAAAGTGATTGTCTATGCCGGCGTTGAACTGAATCTGGATAACCGGACCGTTAAACGGGAAGGAATTGAAATAAACCTGACACCGAAGGAATTTTTATTGCTTGAATATTTGATGCGAAATCAAGGCCGGGTTTTGCTCAGGGAAGAAATTGCTCAAAATGTGTGGAGTACAAAGCTGCAGCCCGGAATGAACTTTGTTGATGTATATATCAATTACTTAAGAAAAAAAATAGATAAGCCATTTTCTGTAAAACTGATCCACACCAAGCATTGGGTCGGTTATATTTTTCAGGTCCCTGAATATTCCATTTGAACCTGCTGAGCGCTTAACCGCTCCTTATGATGCTTCAATAAACAATTCCCGCTCTTCCCAATGCGTACCCGGCTGGCATTGATTTGCCTGGTTTGGATAGCCCATACCGAGGCGTTTGGATTGTGGATAATTGGCGAAAAAAAGCTTACCCAGGGCGAAGCATCCTGCCTTTCAATCCAAAATATGCCTAAATTCGCTTCATACCGAACATATTTGATTCCAGGAATTTGAATGTTCGGTATATAGGCTGCTAACCGATAAAGCATCCGCATAATTCATTCAGATGAGCAGACTAGGTTCCTTTATCCGCGATCGCCATTCACATATCTACCGGGTTTTCGTCTTTGCAGCGAGTGTAGCCCTTATTGTTTTTCTTCTGCCCAAGGAGGGGAAATTCAAGTATGACCTGAGCAATATCAAGAACAAACCCTGGCATTATGAAAACCTGATTGCTCCTTTCGATTTTGCAATAAAAAAATCGGCCGCCGACATAGACACTGAGAAGGCGATGCTTGGGTTGAAATTCAAGCCCTATTTCAAGCCGGAAACGGAAGTCTCCAGAAAGATGCAGGAACAATTCGTTGCTGCATTTAAACAAAAGTGGAGTTCTTCAAGACAATACCGGAAAAACGACACTCCCTCATTGCCCGATCCCGGGCATATCTCCAAAAGCAAATTGCCTGAGGGGGCGAGCCCGAAGCTGCGAAATTATGTTTTTGGCCTGAACCTGCTGGATACCATATACAAAAAAGGCATCCTTGAACTCAATAAGGTCATTGAAGGGAAACCACAGGATTTCGTTATTCTGATTAAAGATGGATCCCAGGCACGGGAAGTGGAAATCGGCAAACTCTTTACCATACGTTCGGCAGACGAATACCTGAAACAGATGGTCGGCAAAAACAAGTCGATTGACGGGGATTTCCTTTTTGGCCTTCTTGAGAATTGCATCGAACACAATGTGGTTTACGATGCTCAGACCAGCAGCAGGGAACTCAGTCAGAGTAAAGACAACATCGCGCTCAGCCGCGGCGGGAAATACAAGGACCAGAGTGTTATCTCCAGAGGCGAGATTGTGGATGACGAGAAATACCAGATCCTGCGCTCATTGCAGGAAGAGTTTGAAGTGCAGGGGAAGGACAGCAGCAGTTATTTTTTTGTAACCATCGGGCAGCTGACACTGGTTTGTTTGTGCTTTCTGATTCTTTGTCTTTTCCTGTTTCTTTTCCGCCCCGATATTCTGGCCAGCGACACGCAACTCACTTTTCTGGTGTTGATGATCGATTTGTTTGTTCTGGCTTCTTATCTGCCCTCTGTCTTTGAAAAAATTCCGATCCAGATTCTTCCTTTCTGTATTCTACCCATTGTTATCCGTTCTTTTTATGACACCCGGCTGGCGCTTTTTTCTCACCTGGTTGCCGTGCTCATTACCGCTCAGCATGTGCCCGATCGTTTTGAATTTGTCTTTTTGCAGCTTGTTGCCGGTATCGTTGCCATCTTCAGCATGGTCAATTTACGAAACCGGTCTCAGATCTTCATTTCTTCCGGAGTCATCTTCCTTAGTTATGCGTTTGCCTTTTTTGGTATCAGCATGCTGCACGAGAGTTCGATAGGGGCCATTGAATGGGGCATGCTTACCTGGTACGCCGGCAGTGCCCTGCTGGTGCTTTTTGCCTACCCGCTGATCTTTATTTGCGAAAAACTGTTCGGTTTTGTATCGGATGTGACCCTGCTTGAATTGTCGGATACCAACAGCCCGCTCTTGCGCGAACTGGCTACCCGGGCGCCGGGAACATTTCAACACTCCCTGCAGGTGGCCAACCTGGCCGAAGAAGCTGTGCGTAAAATAGGAGGAAACGCTTTGCTGGTGAGAACAGGCGCCTTGTATCACGATATCGGAAAGAGCGACATGCCCATGTATTTTACCGAAAACCAGCTCACCGGAGTGAACCCGCATGATGAACTGTCTTATGATGAGAGCGCCGGTATCATCATCAGTCACGTGATCCGGGGTATTGAGAAAGCCAAACAGTACAAAATTCCGGATGTGCTGATTGATTTCATCCGGACGCATCACGGAACCACCACAACCGGATATTTCTTCCTGCTCTACAAGAAATCGCTGGCCGAGCAGCACCCCGATGAAAGCAAGTTTCATTACCCGGGTCCGACGCCGTTTTCGAAAGAGACGGCTGTGCTGATGATGTCTGATGCTGTGGAAGCCGCCTCCAGGAGCCTCCGCAAATACGATGAGGAGAGTATTCAGTCGCTCATCGATAAAATCATTGACAAGCAAATTGAAGAAAAACAATTTGTGAATGCGCCCATTACATTCCGTGATCTGACTCAGATAAAAAAGATATTGAAAAAGAAGCTCATGAGCATTTACCATGTCCGAGTATCTTATCCGAATTCCTGAATGATTCTTCTAACAGCGACGATATGAAATCAATAGCAGTACTTACCTCCGGCGGCGATTCTCCGGGAATGAATGCCTGTATCCGTGCTGTTGTACGTACGGCCCTGTACCACAAAATGGATATCTGGGGCATCAAAAGAGGTTACGAGGGTTTGATGGATGATGAATTCGAGAAACTGGATTCCAAGTCGGTTGCCAATATCATTCAGCGTGGCGGCACCGTGCTCAAGACTGCCCGCAGCACGCGGTTTATGACCGATGAAGGCTTGCGCCTGGCATCAGAAAGTTTAAAACGAAAAGGCATTGAGGGTTTGATTGTCATTGGCGGGGATGGAACTTTCCGCGGAGCTCTGGCCCTTGAAAAATTGTCGGGTTTGCATATCGTTGGCTGTCCCGGAACCATTGACAACGATCTGAGGGGTACGGACTTTACCATTGGTTACGATACGGCAATCAATACCGTCATCGAGGCAGTGGACAGAATCCGCGATACGGCTGAAAGCCATGAACGGTTATTTTTTGTTGAAGTAATGGGCCGTGATGCCGGTCTGATAGCGCTGCGCAGCGGAATCGGGGCCGGAGCCGAGGCCATTTTGATTCCCGAAACGCCTACAGACATCGATGATCTTGTCAGACGGCTTGAAGGCGGAAGGAAAGATAAATCCTCAAAGATTGTCATCGTTTCAGAACACGATGCCGCTGGAGGTGCATTCAAAATTGCGGAAACCGTAAAAGCCAAGTTGCCGTATTACGATACACGGGTAACCATCCTGGGTCATATTCAACGGGGTGGAAACCCAACTTGTATGGACAGGGTCAATGCAAGCCGGATGGGTTTTGCTTCTGTGGAGGCCCTGAGGGCCGGCAAAAAAGGAGTGATGGTTGGAGTGGTCAACAACACCATTTCCTATACTCCTTTTGCAAATGCCGTCAAGCACTTGCAGGAACTGGATCCTCATTTGTTAAGAATGGTGGAGATCTTGTCGCTTTAATGAGCAGGCCCGGAACAAAGAACAGAGGCTGAAACAAAAAAAACAATTTGATTTTTACCTAATCCAAGGAAAATATGCCAAACACACGAAAACAATTTTTGTTTTATTTCCTGTTCGGGATTCTGTTTATTCCTTTTGCTGATCTTATGGCTCAGCGTTACAGCGGCAAAGAAGCCGACGCCATCTGCAAGGGCAGCACGCTGGTGGTTGTGGGCGACCAATCCAAGGCGCCGACCATGATTCTTCTGGGCGAGCAAACAAATTATGAGGCCACGGCCTGGCTGACCCTGTTGAAACCGGTGTTGGGTATGCACGAAAACGATGCGTTCAAGGAATACAAAGCCATGAAAGACATGGTTGGGTTTGCCCATCATTATTTTCATCAACTCTACAAAGGACTCAAAGTGGAGGGAGGGGAGTATGTGGTGCATGAAAAGAAAGGCCGCATCATTTCCTTCAGCGGGCTTTTTCTCGAGAACATTGACATGAAAACGGAGCCGTCTGTGACCGCGCCGGAAGCACTGAAAACGGCCCTTAAACATGTCGGCGCAAAAGTGTACAAGTGGGAAATTCCGGACGAAGAAGCAAAGCTTCGTAAAAAAAACAAGGACTCTACGGCAACCTTTTATCCTGTACCCGAACTGGTTATTGCTTCGCGGGGTTTGAATCTGAAAAAACGTGAACTGCGTCTGTGTTATAAGGTTGAGATCTCTGCCGCCGATCCTTTGAGTCACTCCGCCTATTTTGTTGATGCAAACACCAATGTGATCATCGGTATAGAAAATCTTTAAAACAAATCTGTTTGCCGGCCATGACAAATCAAGCTATCCCCTTTCAAACAACCGATTGGGAAACAATCACAGCGGTAGTCTACCCGGGTGAAACAGGAACGGCCCGGTGGAGAACCCAAGAATTTGGGAACCTTCGTATCCGCATGGTGGATTATTCGGCAAACTACAAAGCAGATCATTGGTGCGAAAAAGGACACATTGTTTTTTGCGTGGAAGGGGAAATGACCACCGAGCTGAGTGACGGGCGAAGGATTGTTTTGAAGAAAGGAATGAGTTATACCGTTTCCGATAAACTGAGTTCTCACCGCAGCGTCACTCGAAACGGGGCCCGGATCTTTATTGTGGATGGAGCTTTCCTGGCGTCAATCTGATTTTGGGGACCTCCCCGAAAAATTCCAATCATGATGAATCTGAATTTTGATACTTTCCGCATCAGACTGATCGCCGAAGAAGATGCCTCTGCATTGTTCGAATTGATCGAAAAGAATAAAATCCGCCTGCGCGATTATTTTCCGAATTCGATCAAATCCATAGTCAGCCAGGAGTCGGCGCTTTTGTATATTCTCGAAAAAATAAGACAAAGCCAGAGCAAGGTGTTTTACTGTTTTGTTGTGGAAGAACAAAAGGTAAAAGGACTCATCGGCATTGTCTTTCTCAAAAATGTGGAGTGGACAATTCCTAAAGCAGAGCTGGCTTATTTCATCGATGCCGGTTCTGAAGGAAAGGGAATAATTACGAAAAGCCTTCAGCAGGTAATCGGCTACGGCTTTGAAACCCTGAAGCTGAATAAACTGTATCTCCGTGTGGCCGGTGATAACAAAGCCAGTCAGCGTGTTGCAGAGAAGAACGGATTTCGCCGCGAAGGCACCTTGCGCAGCGATTTCAAAACAAGCGACGGCAAGCTCATTGATTTGATCTACTATGGATTGTTGAAATAGGCTTGCCCAGATCTCTGAGTGCGGCCGAAGCCACATGATTTTCCTGGAATACTAAAATACATCCAGAATCTCCATTTCCTTTCCGTTCATCAGAAACCGTTCTCCGGTTTTTTTCAATTTCATCGCACCTGCCAGCGGAGCCTGGGGTGAAAGCAAAATAACCTTCTTTCCCTGAATAGTTGTAGCACCCAATCCAAGAGCCATAAAAAAAATCAGGTCTTTGCACACAATCAATGCTCCCGGGCCGGCCTGTTGATGCAAACGGGTGGTTTGAATTGTGCGTATGAATTCCAGGTCTTTGGTGGCCTGTTCAAGTTGCCCGGCATGCATATCGCTGTCGCGCTGCCCCATGGCGCGGCTTGTTTCGTATTTATCTCCCGCCGAGCTTTTGTCGTCGCTGTTTGCAGATTCCTGCGCATGTTTCATGGCCAGCGCCGAAGTTTCAATACGGGTCTTCAAAAGATTTTCGCAGGCAGCTTTCAGTTCTTCTTTCCAACTGAGTTTTTCTTGTTGTGTCACTTTATTATTTTGTTATAAAAGGGTCCCTAAAGTTAGCTTTAAAGGAAGAACGAAATACAGTTATTCGTTGTTTCAGATAAAAGCGAATTCTTTTTGTACGATATTGTCAAGACATAGTAAGACAATGCGCCCGGCGAGGTGCAAAAGAGGGTGTTTTGAATAGCAGGGATGAGATTGGCTCAAACGAGAGATAATGAACAGGAACAGAATTTGTCAGTTCAGAAAGCAAAACAGTCAATAATCAACCCAAACGTTACAGATTCAATTGAGATTGTCTCAATCGTTAATCAAAACGCTACAAATTCAATTGAGATTGTATCGATTTTTAATCAAAACGCAACAGATTCAATTGAGATTGTCTCGATTGATAAGCAAAACGCCACAGATTCAATTGAGATTGTATCAGTCTTTAATCAAAACGCTACAGATTCAATTGAGATTGTCTCGATTGATAAGCAAAACGACACAGATTCAATTGAGATTGTATCAGTCTTTTATCAAAAAGCTACAGTTTCAATTGAGATTGTATCAATAGCTAAGTAAAACGCTACAGATTCAATTGAGATTGTATCAATAGCTAAGTAAAACGCTACAGATTCAATTGAGATTGTGTCGTTCTGACCAGAAACGCAGCGAAATCGAAATAAAGGGTCTTGATTTTAAACAGAATCGTTTCATTGAAGAGCCAGTCATTCGAAGGATACATCAATTCAGCACAATAACCTGAGTGTATTTACGTATTTCATTAAAAAAAACAGCATTCTTTCTCACCGCGTTTGGCATCCTGTTCTGAGGAAGTACTTTTGTGTGGAATTTTAAACAAGACACGGATAAAGATAAAAAAGGAAGCAAAATAAAAAGAGGGGCTTTGATGCAGACGAAGAGAAATTTCCATTAAAAATATACAATTCGCAGTGGAGTATGGGGCCTGAGCCTCATACGTCTGATTCATTTCAGATTGGCGGATTGGACCGGCTGTGTGCACATGGCCGGTTTTTTGTTTTAAAAGGTATCAAAAAGATGTAGCTTTGCACGTAAATAAATCACAAAACATGCTCGGATTAAAATTAGCAACCGATCCCCGCTGGGTTAGTTTGGTTGAATCCAATATCGACGAGATTCTCACCGATCATGCCTGGTGTGAACAAAAGGCCGCATCCAATGCCATCTCAATTATTGTTTTGTACCCTGAACATGCCGATATGGTGACTTCGCTCTTGGCTCTGGCACAGGAAGAACTGACCCATTTCAATATGGTGCATGAACGGATTCTGGCGCGCAACACGGTATTGGGCAGGGAGCGAAAGGATCCCTATGTCAATGAATTGTACTCCTTTCTGATAAAAGGAGAGGGCAGACACAAAGCCCTGATCGACCGTCTTCTTTTTTCGGCGCTGATTGAGGCCCGCAGCTGTGAACGGTTCAGGGTGCTTTCTGAAAATATCAAGGATCCTTCGTTAGCCAAATTTTACCGCGATCTGATGGAAAGTGAAGCGGGGCACTATACCGTTTTCCTTGGCTTTGCCCGTCAATATGCCGAAGAAATCGATGTGGAAAAACGCTGGAAAGAATGGCTCGATTACGAAGCCGGAATCATTGCCAATTACGGAAAAAAGGAAACGATCCACGGATAAGTTCCGGCAATCCGATTGGCCGGACGAAGAGGAGGGCGCTCTGCAAAGACCGGAAGAGCACAAAGGTTAAATAGAAGTTGATTCTATTTCTTCAACAACATCTTCACGGCATTGTAAGCATTCACAATACCTCCTGAAACAGAAAGATCAGACAATGTCGCTCTTTTTTTGGGGTCACCCGGAACCGATACTTTCTTTTTATAAGTTGTGACCGATTTCATGAGTATGTCTTTTACTTCTGTGGCTTTGAGGTCCGGAAAATATTCCCGGATCATGGCCGCAACCCCGGTTGTGACCGGTGCCGCCATACTGGTTCCGCTTTCTTTGATGTATTTGTTGTCGGGAACGGTGCTGTAAATATCCACACCCGGGGCAAACAAGTCAAGATGTTTTTTTCCATAATTGGAAAAAGAGCCAATCAGTTTTTTCCCTTTTCTGCCGTGTTTCCGTCCGCTTGCGCCCACTTCAATCCAGTTCGGCATTACCTTTCCTGAGTTGAGCTCGTTGGTGGGATAACTGTTCTCCTGATCCTTGTCTTTGCTTTCGTTTCCGGCGGCATGAATCATCAGCACATCGTGATCGGCGGCATATTGAATGGCCGCATCCACCGCCTCTTTGTTGGGAGAATAATATTTTCCAAAACTCATGTTGATGATCGAAGCGTGGTTATCTACGGCGTAACGAATGGCATTGGCCACATCCTTGTCGCGTTCGTCTCCATCGGGTACAGCACGCACCACCATGATCTGCACATGATCGGCAACTCCGTCGATACCTACATTGTTGTTGCGTATGGCCGCAATGATGCCTGCCACGTGTGTTCCGTGCAGGGCATCAGGACCGATCACATCGTTGTTGCCATAATTGTGATCGGACGTGTCATACGGATCGTCGCCCACAACAACCCTGCGAATGGAGTCGGTATTGAGCGAATTGAATTTGGCGGTATTCGATAATTGTTTGGTTCCGTCGCTCAGTTCCTTTTCAAGTTCCTTGGAACCGGCAAGCATCACCAGAAGTTTGAGGTATTTCTTCAGTTGTTTCTCGCGGTCGTCGGTGGTCTTGAATTTTTTAACGGCCCGGCGGCTTAGTTTGCCGTCGTTTGTTTTCTTTATCTTTTCGATAAGAGAATTGAATTCGGCCAATCCCATCAGCTGACCGAGCAATTGCATCTGATCGGTACTGAATTTGGCTCTTATTTTTTTGTATTCCCTGAATTCGGTCTTGTCTGCTCCTGCAATCTGACTCGAGTCCTTGTCACCGTACTTGAGTGTCAGTTTGTGATAAAGTCTTGCCAATTCGCTGCTTTCGTTCTGGATGCTGCCGTTTTTTCCACCGATGAAGTTCCAGCCGTGTACATCATCCACATAGCCGTTGTGGTCATCATCAATTCCGTTGCCGGGAATTTCGCCGGGATTTGTCCAGATGTTTGCTTTGAGATCCTCGTGGTTGACATCTGTGCCTCCATCGATAACCGCCACGATGATGGTTTTTGCCGTCTTTCCTTTCAGAAGCTCATAGGCTTTGGTGATGCCGGTGCCGTATACCTTGTCGGTTGCCGGATCTTTGAGTTGCCAGTTGATATAGGTTTTGCTTTCCTGTGCCTGAAGGACAAGAGTGAAAAAGCAAAATGCTGCTAAAAGAAGTTTTTTCATAACTGTGAAATGGATTGATAAGGCGAATGTAAGTATAAAATGTTTTCTTTCTGAAAGTGCTGAATATGCGGTCTGAAAACGAATCGAATGGGTTTTCAGGCGGATGAACGGAAGGGGAGAGGGAATCTTACAGGCCTTCAAAGGCCGATACTCTGGTTTTCCATTCTTCCGGAACGGGAATCGTTTTCATGGTGGCGTATTCCATACAAACGATCACATTGGTTCCAAAGGCAAGAAGCGTTTCGCTTCCGTCTTCTTCCACCCGGATGATTTGGTGTTCCATTTCAAAGCTTTTTGTCCCTGATTTAGAGGTGCGGCTGAGAACAAATACCCGGTCGTTCAACAAGATGGGTCTTTTGTAATCCAGTTTTACGCTGGCCAGAATGAATCCGTTTTTTGACCAGTCGATTTTGCCAAGCACATCTTCAGAATATTGCATTCGGGCGAGTTCGAAATAGGTCAGATGATTGGCATTGTTTACGTGGCCCAGGGCATCGACGTCTTTGAAACGGATTTGAATGGGAGTACGGTGTTTGAATGTGCTCATGAAATAGATAATGAATAAATCGACATCGAATATAGTTATAAAAAACAGTATATAATTATTTCAATTGTGACTGAACCTGAATCGTCAGGCCAAACGGCAGACAATAACAATTTTCAATGTTTGCATGGACGGATGAAACTTTTTGGGCTGAAATGAGTAAAACCAAACACATTGCTTTCAATGCAATTCTGTAAGTCTAACTCAGCTCTTAAAAAAGGAGGCCGGAATGAACTGCATGATTGTTGATGACGATGAATTGTCATCCGGTGTTTTGAATCAATTGATTGCCCAGATCGGCGGCCTGCATGTCATAAAGGTATGTAAATGCCCGCTTGAAGCCCTGTCATTTCTGAGAACAGAGCAGGTTGATTTGCTTTTCCTGGATGTGGAAATGCCCGCCATGACGGGGTTTAGCCTGATGAGAAACATGGACCATCCACCTTTGGTTATCCTGACCACCTCGCACACAAAATATGCCCTTGAAGCTTTTGAAAACAATGTGGTGGATTATCTGGTGAAGCCGGTTGAATTGCCAAGGCTGGTCAGGTCAACGGAGAAGGCGAAAAAGGTATTTGATCAGGCTCAGAAACTTTCCGGCAGCTTTATTCAGGATTTTCTTTTTTTGAAGAAAAATGCGGTTTTGGAGAAAGTGCCTGTTAAAAACATTCAATGGATTGAGGCACAGGGTGATTATGTTGAAATCCATACCTGTGATGGGAACTACGTGCTCCACATCACCTTAAAAGCGGTTGAAAAGAAACTGCCACAGGACAAGTTTTTACGCATACACCGTTCATTTATCATTCAGCTTGAACACATCGGAAGCATTGACGAGAACGTGGTTTGTATCGGAAACAAATTGCTTCCCGTGGGGTCCTTATTCAGGGATAAATTCATGACCCGCTTAAATTTGCTCCTCTAGTTTATCAACCCACACCCTGATTTCAAAATTTGTTTCCCCGGGAAATGGGGGAGTTGGGAATTGTTATTTGCGAAAAGTGACCGTCTGAGGCCGGCAGGATTATCCAATTTTTCAGTTTAGGCCACAAATGCCTTCAGCTTAACCCCAAATTACAGCCATCTGGCGATTTGAAGACCTGTTTCAGTGGACACAACGTAACACAGCTTAGGCCAACTCAATCGGTACCGACCTTTCCGAATCAAACAGGTTTTAACAAAAAAAATCAGAGTCATGAAAACCGCAGGTAATAGCCTAACCGTCTTTCTTGTTGATGACGATGTCTTGTTTCTGACAGCCCTGAAGCACAATCTGCATGAAAAATTCAGGTCCCTGATTAAAATCCACACCTTTTCAAATGCCGAAGAATTCCTTTGTCACATGCAGGAAAAACCCGATCTGGTTGTATTGGATTATTCCCTGGATGGGATTGACGGTAAATCAATGAATGGAATCGAGGTTTTGTACAGAATCAAAAAGGCCTCTGAGGATACCGATGTGGTGATTCTTTCGGGTCAGAGAAAAACAGAAGTGGTGGAAGAGTCTCTTCATGGAGGAGCCTCTAAATATGTGGTAAAGGGCCGCAAAGCGGCAGTGGCGATTCAAAACAAAGTAAATGTGATGCTGCACGAACACCGGGAGGAACAGGACCGGCGGGAGAATACGCGGTTGAATGTATTTGTATTGGTCATCTTTTCAGCCTTTGCTGCATCTCTTGTTTTCTTTTATTTAAAGTTCAGATGATTTCTTTTATAAACAGAATGTAAAAAAGAGCTATGGGGATTTTTCCGCAAAAAGCGGAGCCTGTTTTCATATTTGAAAATGGAGCTATTGAATCATTCACCCACAAAAAAACAGGTAATGGTAAAAATGGAAAAAGGAAGGCCAATCAATATTTTGCTGGTCGAAGACAATCCGGGTGATATCCGGCTTACGCGGGAAGTGCTTAAAGAAGGGAAAATAAAGAATGAGCTCAATGTAGTCACAGACGGTGAACAGGCTGTCTTGTACCTGAAAAAAGAAGGACCCTTTCTGGAGGCGGTTACCCCAGATATCATTCTTCTGGATCTTAACCTGCCCAAAAAGGACGGTCGCGAAGTGCTTGCCGAAATCAAGGTGGATCCCGTGTTGCTTTTCATACCTGTGGTTGTCCTTACCACCTCTTCGGCCGAAATGGATATTTTAAATATGTATTCCCACCATGCCAATTGTTACATTACAAAACCGGTGGATTTCAACCAATTTATCCATGTGATCAAATCGATCGAAAATTTCTGGCTGAACATTGTAATCCTGCCTGCCAAGATTTAAACATGAATCCGTTCTATGGGAACCCTGAAAACATTTGCCGCCTTTCTGAAGGAAGAAAAATTGAAGGCCTATACCCTGGAGAGTCTAGTGTTGGTGCGGACCATGGATATTCCGTTGATGAAACTTTTTAGTCACCTGTCTGAAGCCGATTTGTTGAAATTGTCTCTTGCCGGCAATGAAGCGTTTTTTAACTCCCTGATTGAGGGCACAGCCTTGGATATTGCTAAAAGGAACCTGAGTCAGTGGGAAGCGGATAAATTGCCCGGGATATCTCGGTATGATATTCAGCCATCAGACCTGGTGTTGATTTACGCGCTGCAGAAAAAAATGATGATCCGTTATTTGCCTGAATATTCGGCGAATGTGACTGAGGTGGTCGTTATAATTACTGAATTGGAAGATTATTATACAACTGTGCAGGACGGAGCGGTTAAAATGTTTTTTAAGATCCAAAAAGAAACAGAGCAGAGGCTCAAGGAAAGCGAAGACACGCTGAAAGCAACAAGCCTGGAGCTGAAGCGCTCGAATGCTGAACTGGAACAGTTTGCTTATGTTGCTTCGCATGACCTGCAGGAGCCCTTGCGTATGGTAAACAGCTACATTCAGTTGCTTTCAAACCGTTATAAAGACAAGCTTGATGAGGATGCGAATGACTTCATCAATTTCGCTATCGACGGGAGCAACAGGATGCGAAACCTGATCAACAGCCTGCTTGAATATTCCAGAATCAACAGGGTGAAACCTTTTCAGCTGACCAACATTCAAGACATTGTTGAGGATGTTTTAACCGACCTGGAAAAGTCCATAACCTTGAATTCGGCGCGGATTTATTGCGGGGAAATGCCCTCGCTTTGGGTAGATCCGGTTTTGATCGGGCAATTGTTTCTGAACCTCATTAGCAATGCAATCAAATTCAAAGAGAAAAGAAAACCGGAAATACATCTGACCTGCGAAAAAAAAGGCGGGAAATATGTTTTTCTTGTCAGAGACAACGGAATCGGGATAAAAAAAGAATATTTCAAAAAAATATTTGTCATTTTCCAAAGATTGCACAGCAACAACGAATATCCGGGCACAGGAATCGGTTTAGCGGTGTGCAAAAAGATTGTTGAGCGCCATGGAGGAGAGATTTGGGTGGAGTCCGAACCCGGAACCTGATCCGTATTTTACTTCACCCTGAAATGAATGGTTCTCTTTTCACTGCCAGCAGAAATGGCTGGGGAAGATGACTTGCCCAAGCGCCCGTTTAACAGACCATAAAATGAAGAAAATCTCCGTCAGAAAATGGATTAAAAATGTTTCCATCAAAGAGAAACTGTATTTCGTAATCGGGATCATGGCGTTTCTGATTGCGGCCGAATTGTTTATCCTGTATTTTACAATTCACACGCTTTCTTCGACACGCGCCTTTGTGGGAGGTGAGGGTCTGTATTCAAAAGCGCAAAAGGAAGCCGCATACAATCTCAGAAAATATGCCATCACCAATGAGGAAAGCGATTACCGGGCATTTCAAAAATTCATCGACATTACCAGGGGTGACAGAAAAGCCCGACTGGAGATGGAAAAAGAAAATCCCGATCAGAATATCGTTTATGAAGGGTTTCTGCAGGGCCGGAACAATCCGGACGATATTGTGGGAATGATTCAGTTGGTTCAAAGATTCCGGGGCATTTCCTATATCAGCAAAGCGATATCCATCTGGTCGAAGGGCGATTCGGTTATCGACCGTCTGATCGGTGTGGGCATAAAGCTTCATGTCCTGGTGTCTACCCAGGTGCCATACAAAAGCAAGCCCGAAATGGCTCAGCTGGTCGCACAAATTGATTTGCTGAACAGTGAATTGACTGTTCTGGAAGATGATTTCACCTATACGCTCGGGGAGGGTTCGAGGTGGCTGGAAAATCTGATCATGAAAATACTGGTTGTTGTTGCTGTTACGGTTGAGTGTACCGGATTGTTTCTGACCGTTTCGGTCTGCAAGGGGATCACCCTGGGCCTGGATGAGATTATGAGAGCTTCGGAAAATGTGGGACGGGCCGATTTTAGCGGGATAGCAAAAATTCGTTCCAATGATGAAATAGGGCAGTTGGCAGGCTCTTTCAATCAGATGGTGAGTGACCTCAGACACAAAACCGAACAGCAGAAGCACAGCGAGGAAAGCCTGAGAAGGCAAAAGGATCTGTATGAGACCCTGATTGTGGCACAAAGTGAAATGGGTGAAGGTGTAGTCATTACCGAAGAGGATTCTATTGTTTTTGCCAACCAGGCACTTTGCCTGATGTACGGGTATTCGGAAAAAGAGATGATGTCGGTTTCTTCGTATATCAATCTGGTACCCTTGGCTGAACAGCAAAAATTGCGCAATTTGAAGACTGGACGGTTGTCCGGTCTTGAGGTTCCGAAAACCGGTGAAACGGCGGTGGTCCGGAAGGATGGCCGGATCATAGACATAGAATATTCACGGAAAATAATTCAGGTCGGAAGCAAAACACAGATTGTGTCCATTGTCCGGGACATTACGGATCAAAGGTTGGCAGAAAAAAGAATAAAGGAACTCGCCGCCATTGTTCTGGCTTCCGATGATGCCATCAAAACCCTGACGATGGACGGTGTTGTCATTAACTGGAACATGGGGGCGGAAAAACTCTACGGATATTCGGCCGGAGAAATAATTGGTCAGCATGTCTCCTTGCTTTCTGTTTCCGGAATGGAGGATGAGTTTGCGCATCTGACAAATAAAATAAGGAACGGTGAACACATCAGCCATTATGAATCGGTAAAAAAATGTAAAAACGGACTTCTTGTTAATGTGTCCACAACAGCCTCTCCCATTCTGGATAAATCGGGTAATGCCACGGCGATTGCCATTATAGCCAGGGATATTTCCCAAAGTAAAATGGCGGCTCTTGCACTCCGTGCCAAATCAGACGAGCTGGCCCGTTCAAATGCTGATCTCGAACAATTTGCCTACATGATTTCCCATGATTTGCGTGAGCCCCTGAGAACCATAACCAGCTATGTACAATTGCTTCAGACCAGATACCGGGACAAACTGGATGACGAAGCCAATGAGTTTATCGGTTTTGCAACCGAAGGGGCCAAAAGGATGACCGTGCAGATCAATGATTTGCTTACCTATTCGCGGGTCGGTTATGCCGTGTTTCAGTTTGAAGACATAAATGCCGGCGAAGTTCTGGAGACAGCTTTGGATAACCTGCAGGAAAGCATCAGAAACAGACATGCGGAAATAGTGTACAGCGTTTTGCCTCAGATCTGCGCCGGCCGTATCCAATTGCTGCAGCTGTTTCAAAACCTCATTGGAAATGCAATTAAATTCAACAAATCGGATGTGCCAAAAATTCAAATCAGTGCCAGGAACACAGAAGCAGGGTGGCTGTTTAGTATCAGCGACAACGGGATTGGCATCGAAAAGAAATTTACCGACAAAGTGTTCAAGATCTTTCAGCGGCTTCATACCATGGAGGAGTACGAAGGCACCGGGATTGGGTTGGCCATCTGCAAAAAAATAGTGGAAAGACATGATGGAAAGATCTGGTGCGAATCGGAGCCCGGCCGGGGTTCGGTTTTTCATTTTACTTTGAACCATTCGGAATCTACCTTCTGAAAAAAAATGAATTCAGAATCATGAAAGAACAGATGCATATTCTGATGATAGAAGATAACCCGGCTGACGCCAGGCTTATTGACCTGTATTTGAAAGAGGCTTATTCCAACGGGTATGTTTTAATGACCGCTCACAAGTTGTCTGCAGGACTGGATGCTGTTCTCAAGACCAGTTTTGATGTGATTCTTCTTGACCTCTCCCTTCCTGACAGCAACGGCCTCGATACATTCGTTGACGTTCATGAACAGATTACTGCAACACCCATTATCGTTCTGACCGGGCTGGATGATGAAGGAGTGGGCAGGAGTGCAATGAAACTCGGGGCTCAGGATTTTCTGATCAAGGGGAAAATAAAAAGCAAAGACCTGAGTCGTTCCATCGATTATAGCATTGAACGTTACGGCCTTCACAAACAACTGTCAGAATACTCTGCAAAACTGGAAAGCCAGGCTAAAAATCTCATTAGCGAAAAGAAGAAATTATCAGAAGCGCAAAAACTGGCGCATGTCGGCAGCTGGGAAATTGAAGGAGTGAATATGACCTGGTCTGAAGAAATGCACCGTATTTTAGGACTGCAAGAGCTCTGCACGGCACCCACATTCGAAATGTTTCTCCGGTTTATTCACCCCGAAGACAGGAATCGGTTCAAAGAAACAATTGAAGGGGCTTTGGAAAAGCGCAAAGCCATAGACTTGCACCACCGCATAATCCGGCAAGACAAACTTATCCGTATTCTTCACACAAAGGCCGAATTTATTGAGAATGAAGAAAGCCGGTTTTTTTGTTTCAACGGCACCAGTCAGGACGTAACGGAACGCATGCGGGAAGAGCACATGGAGAAACTTGTTCTTGCTGCCACCCAATCCTATAACAGTGTGGTTATCCGCGACAGGAAAGGGAGGATCGAATGGGTGAATGAAGGTTTCACCAAACTCAGCGGCTTTGCAATAGAGGATGTGAAAAATTCACAGGGAGAAAAACTGAAAAATGAAAGTGAAAAAGACATTCACATTCAAAACGAATACCACAAAAGAGTTGTCAGGCGAAAAATGCCCGTAACCTATGAAAGCAAGAATTTCACAAGCCAGGGGATTCTGTTTTGGACCATCACCACACTGACTCCGATTCTTGACGAAAATGGAGAAGTGAAAAAAATTATTTGCATAGACTCCGATATCACCGTTCGCAAACGGATGGAGGAGGAGTTGATGCTGGCCAATAAGACTTCGGAAGAGGCGCTGATGAAGGGGGAGATTGCGCTCTTTGAATTGAGGACGGCCAAGAAACAACTTGAGGAGTCTTTGAAGATTAAAGAAATGTTTCTGGCCAATATGAGCCATGAAATCCGGACGCCGATGAACGCAATCGTGGGCTTTACCGACCTGATAGCCAAAGCGGAGCTTTCACCCGAATTGAGGAAATATATACATGCCATTAAAATATCCGGCGAAAATTTGCTTGTGATTATCAATGATATTCTTGATTTTTCAAAAATTCAGAATGGAAAAATTTCCTTCGAGGACATCGGGTTCAAATTGCCTCTTCTTCTGAATAATCTGCTTGAATTGATGCTGCCCAAAGCCACTCAAAAGGGGGTCAGCCTTTTTGTCAGCATCGCTGAAAATGTACCCGGCAATCTTTTGGGAGACCCGATACGCCTCAGGCAAATTCTGCTGAACCTGCTCGGAAATGCGGTCAAGTTTACCAGTGAAGGCGGGATTTACATGGATGTCGGACTTCTCGATCAATCACCCGAATCGGTCCTGCTGAAATTCTCCGTCAGGGATACGGGTATAGGCATACCCGAAAATAAACTAACGACCATATTTGACGGGTTTACGCAGGCAGAAAGCGATACCACCAGAAAATATGGGGGGACCGGCCTCGGCCTTTCTATCGCTAAACAACTGATCGAATTGCAAAAAGGAATCATTTCCGTGGAAAGTACTGTCGGAAAAGGAACAACGTTTTCTTTTGAACTCCGGTTTCAACTTTGCCAGGATTCCAGAAAGCCCACGGGCAAAGCGGTTGAAAGGAATGAGCCTCTTCCTGAAATCAGCAGAAACCTGAATATTTTGCTTGTAGAGGATAACCAGTTAAACCAGGTTCTTGCTGCCAAAGTGCTGACCGATTGGAATTTCAAAGTGGAGATTGCCGAAAACGGAGTGGTGGCCCTTGAAATGATCCGCAAAACTGATTTCGACCTGGTGCTGATGGATATTCAGCTTCCCGTGATGGATGGGTATGAAACAACGCGTCATATCCGCACAACCATGCCCTTGCTCAAATCGAATGTGCCGGTTATTGCCATGACGGCTCATGCGATGGCAGGGGAGGCGGAGAAATGCCTGGAGGCGGGAATGAATGATTACATCTCCAAGCCTTTCAATCCCCAATTGTTGTATGCTAAAATGAGCGAGGCGATCAAACGGGCCAAGGAATTTAGGAAAGCGAATGGGTAGTGTACCCGTTGAAGGACAACAAATGATTCATTGAACACTTGTTTTCCAGTCTAGTTGCGGCCATTATCGTCAGTATACCCAACCTTTTTTTTATTGATCGAATTGTTTGCAGCATCTGTAATCCAATGCTTGTTCGCCGTGTCTATGGGCTCGAGATTGTCACATAAGAAATGAATAGTCAAAATGAATTCGCCGAGAAAATTGTCACGGTAATAGTTGATGTCAATGCTATCAGCGCTTTGAGGTAAGTCAGGAAGCAGCAACAATTGATGTTTCAGGTATTTGTATTCTTTCTGATTGAGGGTCTTTGAGTTTGTCTGCAAGCCATTACTCCAGCTTTTTTCACAAATGGATAATTCAATTGAGCGGTTTGAAATGTTTTCTGGAATCTGTAAAAATTGATTGTGGAAGACCAAGACAGGAAGTGCAGCGAAGTAAATGTATTTTGTTTTGATGTAAATTTCTGAGCATATTTTCTTTTTGATAAGAATGAAAAAGGTAAATCCGGCGATGAAAAATACAACCTTTTCGAGGATAGAATAAATCATTGCCCCGATACCAAACTGAACAGTCCAATTGTACTGTTGAGTGGCATCGCAGGAGCAGTCTGTTAGGTCTTCCAGTAGCATGCCAAGAAAGCAAACCAGGAAAAAGAGTAGAGCGGTTTTTACGTTTCTGCGCAGCATTTTTAATTGTCAGGAATGAGAATGGGTTGAATACTGCCGGCGACTGGTGTTTCTTATTAGGACTTTGCTTTTAGATTTTTTTGTAAGCATTAGGTATTTGAAAGGCGAAGTTTCGCATCCATTTACTCAGAAATAAAAACAATCCCGCACAAGCTAAGAGAACCCCGTTTAAAATGAATTTGTAAGGAAGACCGAACCGAACAACCAGGCTGCCGGGAAAGGATATGGCTTTGTGGATGATGCTCATGTTTACCAATCCCAATCGTATAAAAAGGAAGCCTGCGATAAAAACAAGGACGGAATTCAGCCAGAATTTATTAGAACGGATAACCAAAATCATGGAGAGTATAAACCCCAGGAATAAGCCAATCAAAGAAGCGCACCATCTCCAAGTCAGAAAAGCGCTCATAAATTCTCCTGAAAAAGTCCCTCGTTTCATTGCGCCTTCAATTCCGTATTTGTTCAGCAATTCAATGAGTTGCAGGTCATGCAGATTGACAAATTGTTTGGCCGAAAAGATAAAAAGCAGGGTAGCCGCCAGATGAATCAAAATAATGCGCCAGCTGATTCGGGAAATATATTTCATTCGGAGCATGTTGGGATCATCGCCATTGATGCAGGGCAATATTCGATTGATAATTTGTTTTTTGCCAACTGCCAACTGCGAATTGCAAACGGTTTCACTTATCCAGCTCCTCAAAAACGGAATTGTTGCTCTTGTACTCCGGCACAATTTGCTTCATTTTACCTACAATGGCCGTGTTTTCCTGTTTGTCGAAAAGGCTGATGAGTTCGGAAATGTCTTTCGAGATGGTTTCAAAATCATATTCTTTTACACGGGCTGCAAGAATCTGGCTGTGGTGTGTGGGAATGGTTTTTTCTTTGTCTGCAAGGAGTTCTTCGTACAGTTTTTCGCCGGGGCGCAATCCGGTGTAAACAATTTTGATGTCTTTGTCGAGTTCAAGCCCCGAAAGCTTGATCATTTTCCTGGCCAGGTCGATAATCTTGACCGAGGCGCCCATGTCGAAGATGTAAATTTCCCCTCCCTGGCCCATGGCTCCGGCTTCAAGAACAAGCTGACAGGCCTCGGGTATGGTCATGAAATAGCGCGTGATGTCGGGATGGGTGATGGTGACGGGGCCTCCTTTTTCAATTTGTTGTCTGAAGCGGGGGATGACAGAACCGTTAGACCCGAGTACATTTCCAAAACGGGTGGTGATGAATTTCGTGCTTGATCTCTTGCTCAGGGCCTGCGCATAAATTTCGGCAATGCGCTTGCTGGCACCCATCACATTGCTCGGATTCACGGCTTTGTCTGTACTGATCATCACAAATTTTGCGACCTTGTATTTGACAGCCAGGTCGGCGATGATTTTTGTTCCCAGAACATTGGTGAAAACAGATTCGGATGGATTGTTTTCCATCATGGGCACATGTTTGTATGCCGCGGCATGAAAGACCACCTCAGGCCGGAAGGTGCGGAACAGATTGTCCATCCGTTCGGCATTGCGCACATCCCCAATCACCACTTCGTATTTATAGGCGGATAGTTTGTCTTTAAGCTCCATCTCCATGTCGTACAGGGGTGATTCAGCCTGGTCAAGCAGGATAAGCAGACCCGGATTGAAGTGGGCAATCTGCCGGACAAGTTCGCTGCCGATGGAACCCGCAGCGCCGGTTACCAGAACGATTTTATTGTTGAGCTGGGCTTTGATGTTTTCTTCATTGAGCTGAATGGGATCGCGTTCAAGAAGATCCTCAATGCGGATGCGCCGGATTTGTTTAAAGCTCAATTCTCCATTGATCCAGCTGCTTACCGGAGGAACGTGTAGCACACGGGTGTTGTAATTCAGACAGAGATCAACGATCTGCTGTTTGCGCGAGGCAGGCAGCTGCTGCACGGAGATAATGATTTGGGCAACATCATTTTCCTTAAGCAAAGGTTCCAGCTTGTCAAAGCCATGGATGGTTATGCCCTCCAGAATATGGTTTTTCTTCTTCGGGTCATCATCAATGAATGCCAGGACCTTGTATTTCATGCCCGCATCTCTGTCAAGGGTGCGTTTGGTAATGATTCCGGCCTGGCCGGCACCGAAAATAATGACACTGGTCTTTGCACGTGAAGGGTTCTTTCTTTCGAAATACAGGGCCTTGAATACGAAGCGGGTACTGAGCATGATAAAGGTTGTGCTCATGTAATCGATGACAATGATAGAGAATGGGATAATGTAGATTTTGTCGCTGATCCAGGTAAATATATTGGTCAGGCAAAGAAAAAGACTGCCCAGGCTAAGCACAATAAAAATACGGGCGGCATCCTTGGAACCTGTATACCGGACAATGCCCATATAGGTTTTGGAGAGATAAAAGCTGAAGAAACGGGTTGCCAGGACATACGAAAAGACCAGGGCGAAACTATCCGATTCGACTTTTGGAATGCGGGCGAAGTTAAACCGAAGCAGATAGGCAAGCACCAGCGAAAAGAAACAAATGAGCAGGTCAATGCACAAAATGATCCAGCGGGGTCGGTTATTTTTGAATAGGAGTTCCACAGATAATGAATTCGTTCAAAATTACGAATTCGGGCTTAATTTACCGGTTATATTTATCTTTACCGCGGAAACCAATCCTTTGCCTGTATTCTTTCTCATCGATTCGCCTGTTTTAGCGATTTGGGCAGTCTGGATGGCATTGACCCGGTTATCAGACAACGCATGCCTAAAATCCTTTTCATTGGCTCTCACCGTCCCGAACGATCTCCCAGTCAGAGATACCGTTTCG
>PLXK01000174.1 GCA_003151415.1 Bacteroidota bacterium | reverse complement strand
CAAAATCAATCGGATTCACTTTGTGTGGCATAGCCGAAGAACCAATCTCCCCTTCTTTGATCTTCTGATTGAAATAATTCATGGAGATATAGGTCCACATGTCGCGGTTCAGATCGATCAAAATGGTGTTGACCCTTTTCATGCCGTCGCAGAATGCAGCCAGGTTGTCGTAATGCTCGATCTGGGTCGTGTTTTTCGATCGGCTCAGACCAAGTGTTGCGTTGACAAAATGATTGGCAAATTTGAGCCAGTCGGTCTTCGGATAAGCGACGTGGTGGGCATTCAGGTTTCCGGTGGCTCCGCCGAATTTGGCCGAGAAAGGAATGGCTTTGATAAAAACAATTTGTTTTTCCAGTCTTTCCGTGAATACGCTGATTTCTTTACCCAGACGGGTAGGAGAGGCGGGTTGTCCATGTGTATAGGCCAGCATGGGAATGTCTTTCCATTCTTCGGAAAAGGCATTCAGTTTTTTGAGCAGTTCGTTGTAAAGAGGCTCTATTTCATTTTTATAGGCATCCCTGAGCAGCATCGGGGTTGCTGTATTGTTAATGTCCTGAGAGGTGAGTCCGAAATGAACAAACTCTTTCATTTCGCCCAGTTTGAGCGATTCGAATTTTTCCTTGATGAAATATTCAACGGCTTTGACATCGTGGTNNCGCAGAGGGCAATGAAATATTCAATCTCGACAAGGGTGCGGTATCTGATGAGTGCCGATTCGGAAAAATAGGCGGCCAGGTTCTTGGTCTGGCTGCGGTACCGTCCGTCAATGGGAGAAATGGCCGTAAGTGAATTCAGTTCCATAAGGGAGGATGTCTAAAGATGATTTGGCTAACCACAAAGAATACGAACAAACTATTTAAATTTCCAAATGATTCCGTGAAAATGATGTTGAAGGTCAGGAAATTTAATCAGTTTATAAGATGCTGTAATGTTGTTTCCTGTCAGGCTCAATGCACAAGACCTCAAAACTAAATAACAAATTTTGAGCAGCATCTAAAGATACTAAAGATAGAAACAGAGCGAAGAAAGAAAGCGAAAAAAGGTGCAATTTCCGCTCTCTTTCTTCGCTCTGTTTCTCCCTTCAGGGGATTATTTCTTTTTCTTTTGCGGAGCAGCAATGGCCGCCTGTCTGTCTCTCGCCGCCTTTTCGAGTCGCTGTTGCCAGCTGGATGTCTTTGTGGGTTTCAGTTTGTTTTCCTGAATCTTTTTGTGAATGGCGGCTTCATCCACAAATCTGCGCATGAGCAGGGTTTGTCCGAAAGTAATCATGTTGGCCAGGAAATAGTAATAACTCAAACCCGATGAATAGTTATTCATGAAGACCAGGAACATCACCGGCATCAGATACATCATCCACTTCATGCCCGGGAGCTGATCGGTCTGACCCATGAGCTGGCTGTTGGACCAGGTATACAGAATTGTCGAACCGGTCATGAGCAAGGCAAACAAGCTCACGTGATCGCCATATGCAGGGATTGTAAATGGAAGACGCAGGATGGAGTCATAGGTACTCAGGTCGGATGCCCAGAGGAAACCGTGCTGGCGCAGCTGAATGGCCGTTGGAAAGAAACTGACCAGTGCAATCAGAATGGGCATTTGCAGAAGCACCGGAATACAACCTGCCATGGGATTGATGCCGGCTTTGCGATACAGGGCCATGGTGGCCTGTTGTTTCTTGAGCGGATCGCCATCTTTGAATTTGGCATTGATCTCATCCACCTCGGGTTTTACAACACGCATTTTGGCCGATGACATATAGGTCTTGTAGGCAATGGGGAAGATGAGAATTTTAATGATGATGGTCAGAATCAGGATGATGATTCCATAGCTCATATCGAAGCTGTCCAGGAAATTGAAAATCGGAATCACCAGCCATTTGTTCACATATCTGAATATGCTCCATCCCAATGGAATCTGACTTTCCAGATCCATATCATAGCTTTTCAGAAGGGAATACTGGGTGGGTCCGAAAAAGAATTTCATGGAAAAAGATTCCAGCGGCTTGTGCGAAAAAGGAATGGATAATTTGGCACTGAAATCTTTTACGTGCAGGGTGTCTTCTTTGTCGGTGTGGGTTTTGATAAACGGTTTTGTACGGCCCCAGGCGCTTTCTGCAATAAGCACGGAAGTGAAGAATTGCTGTTTGAAAGCCACCCATTTCAGATTGGTTCCTTCCAGGGTTTTGCTGTCATCTTTGCTTTCGCTCAGGTAATCGGATTTGTCATCCGGAAACTTGTAATAGATCGTTGATTTGATTCGCTGATTCTTCAGATCCATTTCCTGCGAAGGCGTTTGCATGGCCCAGTTCAGGTCCAGATCCTGAGTGTTCGATGCAATGACATNNACCAGGTTGATTTTGCAGCCCAGCATATAATCGTTGCCTTTGATGGTGTATACGTATTCGATGTATTTCCCCTCACCGGCCGAAAGTTTCATGGATATGGATTTCGATTGGTCACCCTTGACACTAAAGGAAGGTTCGGAGGCAACAAATTGAAGCGTGTCAGTCGCATAAGGTTTGTGTGCATTGTCGAACAGCTGAAGACCGAAAGAAGAGGAGTCTTCTTTAAAGAGCATGACCGGAGGACCACTGGCTTTCTTGGTATGGAAATTTTTGAGTTGAACCGAAACAGGTCTTCCTCCCTGAGTGCTCAGGCTGACGATGTAAAACTCATTCTCGATGGAAATGTATTCCTTTTTAGCAATTGCCGAGGAAGCAAAGGGGCCCAGCTGCTTTTGTTTCAGCGCCGTTTTTGCGGAGTCGCTCAAGCCGGCCAGATTGGCCTTGTGATCGGAACTGTCTGCACCAATTTGTTTCTGCTTTTTATCAGCGTTGTATTTGGCAAAGTCCTGCTCCTGTTTGAGGGCAACCGAATCTTTGTAATGCTGTTGTTTGGCGAGTTCCTGTTTGGAGGGACTCATAAAAAACGACCAGCCAATTAGAATTGCGCCGATCAGCAATAAACCGATAAATGATTTTTTGTCCNNAAATTTGGCAAAGATAGCATTTTTTGATGGTAGAAAATGGATATTAATAGTAGGAAAGAATGAATGCATTGAGAAATGCTACCAATTTGTATGAAACCGCCGGAAATTGTGATGAGCCCTGATTATTTACCTGAAATGAACCGAAAGGCCAGTTTTTTTCATAATTTTTGCGTGAGGGAAGCCTTAAGC
>PLXK01000029.1 GCA_003151415.1 Bacteroidota bacterium | reverse complement strand
TGAAAAAACTTTTTGTTGAAGATGATGCCATTCAAACTGTTCCGGAAAATGAAGAAAAAATTCAGTAGCCTTTTTTTGATTATTCTGTTGCCCTTGATTCTGCAGGCTCAGAACTACCATTGGGAATCAGCGGTCAAGCCCGTAACAACGGATGGCTTTCACCGCATCCTGCTCACCCCGGAAGTGACCTCGCAACTTCGTCCGGACCTGGCCGACATCCGTATTTTTGACAGCCAGGGAAAGGAAAAACCCTATCTCGTATACAAGGACACGGCCCACCGCGGGGTGGATCGTTTTGTTTCCTACCCCATTGTTGAGACGGTATATAAAGAAGGCTGCTGTTCGCACATCACCGTTAAAAACACACTGGCCGATGCCATTGACCACATTGTCATTGAGGTCAACAATGCAGACGCCAGGCGTGAAATGACCCTCAGCGGAAGCTCAGACGGAAAACAATGGTTTGCTGTTAAAGACAAATACGAATCGGTCACCTTCGATACGTACGAGAAAGGCGCCAAGAAGACAACCAGTATGCTTCGGTTCGATTTCCCGAAAAGCGATTATGTGTTTTACAAATTCGATTTTGGTGACTGGCGTTTGTGGTGGCACAATTTCACTTATCCGGTATTTGTTGTTCGTGCCGGTTACATCGAACCCACTTTCGTACCCGAAGAAACTCTTGAAACACCCGCTCCTTCCCTGAAAATGACCCAGGAACCCACCAAAAAGGAATCCGACATCCGTATTTCTTTTGCTGAAGGTCAATATGTGGACCATCTGCGCGTGAATGTCCTGCGCAAAGACAATGAACCTGCAGATTATTACAGGGCCGCTTCCTTATATGAAATCACAGGAAAAGACCCGGCTCATACAGAGGAAAGGTTCATCACTTCAACTATTCTCTCCCCGGTATCCGGCAACGAATTCAATCTGAACCGCACGAAGGTGAAAGAACTTATGCTCCGCATTTCAGATCACGATGATCAGCCGCTGGAAATAACAGAAGCACACGCCTTTGAAGTGAAGCATTATCTTGTCGCAGACCTGAACAAAACAGAGACCTACCGGCTTTGCTACGGATGCGACACCCTGCAGGCACCGCTTTATGACCTGCAATATTTCCGAGAAAAAGTACCGCCGGCCCCGCGGATTGTAAACGTATCCTGGCGCAAGGATATTTTCATCAGGAACCGGGAGGCCATCAAAGGCTATACTGGATTTTTCAACAACAAGTCCGTCATCTGGATTGCCATTGCTCTTGTCGGACTTATACTCGCTTTTATGACAGCAAGAATGCTCAAGGATATGAAGAAGTGAATGGGGTATTGCACAGGGACAAATCTTAAAGACACGTTATGCAAAAGGACTTTTTCAATGACGTTTTCGAAGTGGTGCGGCTCATTCCAAAAGGGAGGGTGACTTCCTATGGAGCCATTGCAAGATTTCTGGGCACCGGACGTTCATCCAGAATGGTGGGATGGGCGATGAATGCCTCCCACACTCAGAAGAAAAGTGTTCCGGCACACCGCGTTGTAAACCGGGATGGCCTGCTGACCGGAAAAATGCACTTCTCTCCACCCGAACGCATGCAGGAACTGCTTGAAAAAGAAGGTATCAAGGTGAAGAAAGATCAGATTCTCGATTTCAAGAAACATTACTGGGATCCGATGATCGAATTGAAGTTATGACACCGCAGGCAAGCGACAAGCGCATTTTTTTGTAACTTTAAGCCTTAAATCACTCATCTATGCATATTAGCAAAGAACAGGTCCTGGAAGCACTCAAAAATGTGGATGACCCGGATCTTCATAAGGATATTGTCACCCTGGGTATGGTTAAGGATGTTGTCGTTGAAGGGAAAAACGTTTCATTTACCGTTGTACTGACCACTCCGGCCTGTCCCATGAAAGATCTCATTCACAAGGCCTGTGTAAATGCCATTCTTTATTACATCGACAAAGAAGCAGAAGTCAAGGTGAATATGACAGCTACGGTAACCACCCAAAGAACCGCCGATACAAGTACTCTTTCCAGAGTCAAAAACATTGTTGCGGTTGCTTCCGGTAAGGGAGGCGTGGGCAAATCCACGGTCGCTGCCAATCTGGCCGTCGCCCTGGCACAACAGGGAGCGAAAGTGGGGCTGATCGATGCCGACATCTATGGTCCTTCGATGCCCATGATGTTTGATGTAGAAATGGAAAGGCCAAAAATGCATACCGTTGGCGAACGCACCCTGATGCTTCCTGTTGAAAGTCATGGAGTCAAATTATTGTCTATCTGCTTTTTTGCGGATACCAATCAGGCCATTGTCTGGCGCGGGCCCATGGCTTCGCGCGCGCTGACACAAATGCTTACCGATACCGATTGGGGCGATCTTGATTACCTCATCATCGACCTGCCTCCCGGAACCGGCGACATACACCTGTCACTTGTTGGAGCGGTCAAACTGACCGGAGCCATTATCGTCAGCACCCCGCAACAGATTGCACTTGCAGATGCAAAGAAAGGCATTGGCATGTTCCTGATGCCGGCCATCAATGTACCTGTTCTGGGTATCGTTGAAAACATGGCATACTTTTCACCCGCCGAATTGCCTGACAATAAATATTACATATTCGGAAAAGACGGAGCATTGAAACTTGCCGAGAAAATGGGCGTTCCCTTGCTTGGACAAATTCCACTTGTACAAAGCATCTGCGAAGCCAGTGATGCCGGAAGACCAGCGGTATTGCAGGAAAATACGCCACAAAGCATGGCCTTTCACAGCATGGCCAAAGCGGTGGCACAACAAATTGCCATACGCAATGCCAAACCCCAAAGCGTTGAAGTGCCGGCATCCTGAGATGCTGTACGTTTATTTATTAATTCGTGTCAATTCCGTATCATGAATAAAGAACTTATAACCCGTGTTGAGGAGGCCTTGCAGCAAATACGCCCCTACCTCGAAGCCGACGGAGGAAATGTTTCTCTTGTTGAAGTTACTGGCGATCATATTGTGAAACTCGAATTGCATGGAGCCTGTAAAACATGTTCCATGAGCATGATGACCATGAAAGCCGGCATTGAAGAATCCATACGCCGTTCGGTTCCGGAAATTCTCGGAGTTGAAGCCATCAATCTTTCTCCCGCCCCGCTTTCTTAGCGTTTCAGCGAAACAACAAGGCCCAAACTTCAAAATCCAACAGATTCATTATCATAGCCTCAAACCCAAACCAATTGTCAGTCAATGGATAACTTTCACGAAGACATTACGAAGCTTCTGATTTCCCTTCTGATCGGAAGCATTGTTGGTGCAGAACGCGAATACCGGTCAAAGTCAGCCGGATTCAGAACGCTTATTTTGGTTTGCGTAGGATCTACACTTTTCACGATTTTTTCCATTCGCATTGGTCTTTCAAACCCCGACCGGATTGCAGCCAACATCATTACCGGTATCGGTTTCCTGGGTGCCGGCGCCATCTACAGGGGAGAAACAGGTGTCAGCGGATTGACAACAGCCACTATGATCTGGATGGCGGCGGCGCTCGGAATGGGTGTGGGCTCGGGAGAATATATCATCTGCTGTACGGCCACGGCCATCATCATCATGGTGCTTCTTGGCTTTACCCGTCTTGAAAGGCTCATTGACGAAACCCATCAGAACCGCACCTATAAAATTGTCTGCGACTTTGACGAAAACATTCTTTCCAAATACGAAGCTCTGTTTGCGGAATTCAAACTTCATCAACGCGCCGGCAAGAAAAGTCGGAAAGGGACACACATCATTGGAATCTGGGAACTTCAGGGCTCACTTAAAAACCACACGCTTCTCTCAACAAAGCTCATCAATGATCACCACATACAGGAGTTTGAATTTTAATCATTCTGCCTTTCTATAACCCCGAACACAGATTCTCCATTACCTACGCAGATCATGGCTAGAAAGACAAATATCAAAAGCAAGGCATTACCCGCTTCGCATTCATCAGCTCAAACCGTTCCTGAACGGATAAAAAAATTCAATGAAGGCCGTCTCCCCGAATTGCTCGCCCTGAAATACAAAACCATGCGGACCAACTCCTTCAGCTTTTTCAGGGGTACCTGCCACTTGTTTTATGAGGACCTTGCACACGCACCACGAATAAAAGACCATACCCATGTATGGATTTGCGGAGACCTGCATCTTGAAAATTTCGGATCCTACAAAGGTGATAACCGGGCTGTCTATTTCGACCTGAACGATTTTGACGAAGCCATTCTCGGCCCCTGCACATGGGAAATTGCCCGTACCCTTACAAGCATTCATGTTGCCGCACAAACAACCGGTTTCAGCCAGAAGAAAGCGCAAATGCTTTGCGACTCCTTTCTCAGGACGTACTCCTCTGTCTTGTCGAAAGGCAAAGCCGGTGCCATCGAAAAAGATACCGTACGTGGCATTGTCCGCGAGTTTCTGCTCATGTTAAAAAACCGTAACCGGACCGCATTCATCAGGTCGCGCACGTATAGAAAAAAAGGAAAAACCAAACTGCTCATTGACAACCGCAAAACATTGCCGCTGAGTCAGACACAAAAAACAAAGCTCATCGAATTCATGAATGAATGGCGGAGTCCAAGACCTGACAGAAAATTTTTCAAGGTACTGGATGTGGCCTTCCGGATTGCGGGAACCGGAAGCCTGGGGGTGGAACGTTACGTCTTTCTGGTACAGGGCAACGGAAACTCGCAGCACTACCTCATCGACATGAAAACAGGCAGCCCTTCCTGTCTTTCTCCCTATATAAAAATAGAACAGCCCCTGTGGAACAATGAAGCCGAGCGCATCACACACATCCAGCAGCGCGTTCAGGCTGTTGCACCGGCATTGCTAACGGATGTCAAGTTTAACGGGCACGCTTTTATCCTCAAGGAACTGCAGCCCACTCAGGACAAGATGAGCCTAACACTCTGCAACGGCAAATGGAAAAAACTGGAGGAAGTCATCACTGCACTGGCAACACTCTGTGCCTGGTCTCATTTGCGCGCCGGAGGGCGCAACGGATCCAGCATCGCCGACGAAATGATTGCGTTTTCAAAAGAAAATACCTGGAAGAAACAGGTGCTTGTCTATTCGGAGAGCTATTTCAAAAAAGTCGAATCCGATTATCTGACCTACTGCAAGGCCTTTGACGAGGGATACTTCAGGATGAAAAAAGGAAGTTAGCGGACCTTATTTTCATGGTTGGATCAGATTCTTAGTCCTACAATAAGCACATCGTCAATCTGTTCGAGCTGCCCTTTCCAGTTGTTAAACGTGCCCAAAAGTATTTCGCCCTGTTTGCGCATGGGCTCAGCTTGCATGGCAAGCAGAACTTCTTTCAGCTGTCTGTATTTAAATTTTTTCCCTTTCGGCCCCCCGAACTGATCGGCAAAACCGTCAGTAAAAACAAAAAGCGCGTCTCCTTTCCGAAGGTCAATGGAATGATTGGTGAAAGGAAGGGTCAGGCCTCTGAAATAACTGATAGGCCGTTTATCCGGATTGTATTCGATAAGCTGGCCTTCCCGGATCAGCCAGAGCGGATTGTTCGCTCCGGCCCATTCGGCACTCGCCTTTCCATCTTTTTCTTCTATGCAGAGAAGGGAGATGTCCATTCCGTCGTTTGCCCGGTTCTCGGCATCACTTTGCTTGAGCGAATGAATCACAAGGTCACGCAATTTATTCAGGATCATGCCGGGTTCCGTGATGCCCCGTTCATTGACAATTTCATTGAGAAAAGAAGTTCCTATCATGCTCATAAAAGCACCGGGAACACCATGTCCGGTGCAATCTATCGCGGCGATTATTTTCTTGCCGTTTTTCTCGGCAAACCAGTAAAAATCCCCGCTTACAATATCCCGGGGATGGAAGAGAATAAAGGATTCGGGAAAGAGTGCCTCCTTCAATTCCATTTGCGGAAGAATGGCTTCCTGGATTCTTTTTGCGTAATTGATGCTGTCGGTAATGTCCTTGTTTTTTTCTTCCAGCTCTTCTTTTTGTTTGACAACCTGGGCCGTACGTTCAATTACCTTTTGTTCGACATGCTCATACATCAATGCATTTTCAAGAGCAATATTCACGAAAACGGCAAGACTGCTTAGGATATCGAGATGGTATTCGGTGTAGGCATTTTTGACAAAGCTTTGCACGGTAATGACCCCTACCTGTTTATTGTTTTTGGAAAGCAGAGGCAGGTATATGATCGAAACAGGCACAGCCCCTGTCACCGCACCGTAGGCGGACAAATGCGGAAGATATTTCCGGAAATCCACCCCCAGATCGTTGATCAGAATATTTGACTGCTTGTTGAAACACCAAGAGGCAAGCTTGTCCGGGTCATCGAGTGGAATGGACAGAAAAGGAACTTTTTCTCCCTTTTCAATTCCGCCCGTGAAGTCAAGGCGATGTTCATCCGGGTTGTGAATGCCGATCCAAAAGACAGAAGCATCCATCAACCGGTTTACGTTCTCATAGGCTGTCTCAATGATTTTTTCCACCGACAAGCAGGAAGTGATCTGCTGTCCGATTTCGCTCAATACTTTTACATTGAGGTAGGTGAGTTCAATTTCCTCTTTTTGTCTGACCACCTCGCTGGTGCGTTCTCTCACCTTTTGCTCCACCTGCTCATAAGACAGCGCATTTTCCAAGGCAATGGAGGTGAACACAGCCAGATTTCGGACAATGTTCAGGTGATATTCCGTGTAGGCGTCTTTCTCAAAACTTTGAATGGTTATGATGCCCAGGGCTGTTCCTTCCTTGGAAATGAGCGGTAACCAGATGGAAGAGACCGGCATTTCCCCAGCAACCGGAACAGGAGGTGAGGAATCGGGGATATAGTTGTTGTATTCTTTCAAATAATCGTTGACAAATGCCTCTTTTTGGTTTTTGAATGACCAGACAGGAAGACGCGCCTCATCGGACAGATGATAAAAAGCAAACGGGAGCGTTTTCCCGCGTTCCTTGCCAAGCGGGTAATCGAGTGTTTGGGCGGATTCATTGTAGATGCCGATCCAGAAAGATGAAGCATCCATCAATTCATTGATGTTTTCGTAAGCGGTCTCTATGATTTTCTCAACAGACAGGCAGGAGGTAATTTGTTTGGCAATTTCACTGAGTAATTTTACATTCTGATACGTATGTTCAATTTCTTCTTTCTGTTTTGTGATTTCAACCATTCTGGCCCTCACCTCTTCTTCCATATTTTCATACAACTGCGCCTTCTCCAGGGCACCGGCCACGGAAACAGCCAAGGTTCGCAGAATATGAATATGTTCTTCGGTATAAGCCTTCTTATGGAAACTCTGAACGCTGATAACGCCCACAGAACGGTTTCGTATTAAAAGCGGAAGGTAGATAATGGATGCCGTAAATTCACCTGCTATGGGAAGAGGAATTTCCTTTCCCGGGAAATAGACGGCGTACTCGGCAATAAAATCGGCGGTAACGATTTCCTCCTGCCGGACAAAACATCTGACAGATAATCTAGACGTATCGGCAAGGGAATCGGAATTCACGGGAAGCCGCTCTCCTTTTTCAATGTCTGCCGGATAATACAATTCATTGGTGGCGGGACGGTGGATGCCAATGGAAAAGACGGACGCATCCATCAGCACATTCACATTCTGGTGGACCTTTCCGATAATTTCTTCCACAGACAGCAAAGAAGACACCTCCTGGGTGATTTCACTTAAAAGCCGTGTTGTATGGTTGACCGTATCAGACATGAATTGCGGAAAAAAACTGTGTAGCCTTTCAAATGTAAAGAAAATCCGAAAGAAAATATGATTCTGGTCATATTTTGAATTGTTCCGCTCTCTGTTGAATAAACGATCCTGGGTGACAGCCTGAATCAAAGCAAAAAAAGAGGCTGTCTCGTTTTGAGACAGCCTCCTTAACTAATCTGTTTACCCGGTTAGTTGAAAATAATCTTCCTTACGGATGCTTCACCTTTCGCATTGGTCACTTTCAGAAAATAAACACCATTAACAAGGTTTCCTTTCTCAAGAGTATATCCGGGCTGTGAAGTTTTATCTGATTTCACAATTCTACCGGCAATGTCAAAAAGTTCGACGGTATATATTGCATTGTTATTGACAAACAGAACATTTACAATATCGCTCGACGGGTTTGGATAAACGTCCTCAAACAGGTTTACGGTCATGTTCTGTATGCCCGCATTGAAAGCAGGATTAGCAGGCTGCAACGGAGTGCAGACAATATTCATGCGGCCAATCAGGAAATCGCGAACAAAGTTTACTGTTGTATCCATGTAAGCGACAGCCTTTGGAGTGGGACCAGCATAAGGTACATGAGGTGCGCCAAGGAAGGTGTAGAAATTATCCTGAACACCTACTAAAAGTGATTGTGCGTAGATAATGCGGCTTCCATCCACATTCATGATTGGAATTCCGGGATTGACCATACCGTGACCGTAAGGCACCGTTGCATCAGAAGTTCCGTGCATTGAACAAAGTGGTGTACTGCCGGCTTCAAAAAAACTGGCTCTGGCTAGCGCTCCGCATAGGTCAATAACCCCTTTTACTTTGATTGAATAACCCGCATTTCCGCTGGTACCGTCGAGTCCGCCAAGGGTAGTCAGTTGCGAAGGAGTGAGCCATGTGTATATTTCACTGTTTTTTTTCATGTATTCAGAATGCAATGCAGTGATTGAACCTGCAGAACTTCCTCCAATGAAAATGTTGTTCGTGTCAATTTTGTACAAATTGGCAGTTGCCGCATCCTTGTAGAAATAGCGGATCGACGCCTTCAAATCCTGAACAGCTCTGACGACGGCAGGAATCAATCCTACTGAATCGAAAGAAGCCGTTCCCAAGCGGTAGTTGATGGATGCACAAACATATCCTTTGCGCGCAAAACGGTGCGACAAGCTGTCCACATCCGCATCGGTACTTGCTCCGCCGACGAAACTTCCGCCATGGGCCCAGATGATCAAAGGTCTGGTGACGGCTACGTCACCTGTTGGCTGATACAGGTCGAGTGTCAGGGTCTGTGTTGTTCCGTTGTAGGTCACGTTCGACCCGTAAGTAATTGCGCTTGTAGTAGTTACTCCAGCAAACACATCACTCGCAAAACGCGTGGTGGTGCAAGGTTGAGCTATTGCCGCAGTGCCAAGGGCAATACTGGCAGCGATACTTAGGTACTTTTTCATCATTGATTTGTTTTAATTGTTTTTAATTATCTGGTTAGCTCTATGGAAAAATAACTCCTCTGTATTTGGTTGCATCCACCTGAGGAAAGGTGGAACCGAAAGTCGTGTTTATTGATTTTATAAACTCATTGGCCAGAAGGGCATTGCCGATCGGATTCAAATGTATGCCATCCAGAGAAAAGGCTCCGCCGGTGACAAAAGCCGTATTGATGGCAACGCCGTTGTAAATGATTCCTTTGCTTGCTCTGCTCATAAACCCGTTCACATCCACAAGGGCCAAACCATTTGAAGCCGCTACAGATTGAATGGTTGAGTTGTAGGAAGAAATTGCCGCTTCGATCTTTGCGATTTCAGCCAGGGTCAGGACATTTTTATTCGGAATTGGTGTCAGACTGCCCAGGTAATGACATTTGATTTGGTCAAGCGGTGTATTCAGCAGAATAAACTCGCCTTGTTTAATCTGGCGCTTGTAAATAAAGGGTACGGTAGAGTCTTCGATTACGAAGGCATTGTTACCTGCCTGAAAATTATAAAGACTGCCTCCGGTTCCGTTCGGCATGAAATTATTCAGCGTATCCGCTTGTCCCTGGCGCAATGTCAACCCGTTCCAGGGAATGGTCGTAAAATAAGGGAGGGCCGTGATATCAGGGATGTTGGCAATTGCGCCTTTTGCTCCATTGGCTTTCAATGCGGCGACGATCGCATTGATACTTCCATCGAAACCGACACCCGCAGCACCTGTAGGTGGAGTGATGGCATCCGAGGCACCACCGTTCATGGCATAAGCAAGGACATCATTGTTGCCAATAAACAATGAAAAGAATGTCGGGTTGATTGCAACCGCATCCGACAATATCGATGCAGTACTCGGGGTCGAAGCCATGCGTGTAAAGAACGGGTTGTAATTACCCGGACCTGCAGCGGGATTGCCATAGCCCGGAGCCAGCACCGTAATTGCTTTGGCGCCCGGAACACCCATATTATTGAATGGACCCTGGCTTGCGAATACACTAGATGAAAAAGCACTCACATCTCCGGATGCAGCCACAGGCACCGGCATAAGGGATGTTACACCCAGACAATCCGTCGAATAGCCCAGCATAAAGGGGGCAGCACCGCTAGCTCCAACTCCAACAGAACTGGCAGGCATCAGAGGCTGGCTGAAATTTCCGCCACCGGCAAGTTTGAATTGTGCGCTAAGCAGGTTCGGATATGAAACCATTTGACCCTTGTAATACAAAGCTCCGTCGGCATAACCAGAGGTGATTGAATTGCCCACGGCAACATATCGCGAAGGATCCATACTTCCTTTTGAAACTGAAGGAAGAGTCAGTTCGGGTTTACAGGTGGCGAGAATGCTTGCAAAAGCTGCAAAAAATAAAACCTTGTAATAATTGCTTTTCATGTATCTGATTTGTTTTAAAGGACACAGGGTATTCCCGGGATATATATATTCATTTGTGCGTTGTGAGTCCCAGGCATTTATTTCGTCTTAAAATTTATAGATCAGTGACAAACCGGGAGCAGAAAGGTATGTTTTGTAGGTCCCGTTTAATTGAAGTGCCGTGTTGTTGTCAGTTCTTGAAAAATGTTCATACGTATAGGAAGCATCAATGACAAAATGTTTGTTTATTTTATATCCAGCCCCAAGGGTAAAATTCAATCGGTTGGCATCCGGCAATTCAGGGGTGACATAACCTGATTCTATCGGAGTGAGTTCAACGCTCAGGCCTGCGCGCGCGATGAATTTATCGGTAACCTGGTATTGCCCGCCCAGACGAAAGGCAAAAGTGTTTTTATAATCGCGGGGTAACTTGGTATCCTGAAATTGAGGTGTGTTGTTTTTATAATCAAAGGCCAGTGTGTCATAGCATTTCCAACCGATGTAATTGATATCCAGGGCAAGGATCAATTTTGATGTCAGCGAATCTGAAAAACCAAGTGTCAGAACAGATGGAAGGGAAAGCGAAGAACTAAAGGGACCTGAAGGAATGTTGGTTGCCAGGGAGGTCGGAACAGTCAGCGTTGCTGTGCCGTTGCTGACCTTCATGTTGACCTGTGAACGGTAAGTAAGACCGACAGAAAATTTCGGGCAAGGTTTGTAGTAAATGCCGGCATTGTATCCATATCCAGTAGCGGCCCCTTTCAGATCTGCGCTGCCGTAATTCCCATTTGCATCAATCACATTGATATCCTCTTTGAGCTCAACGTTCCCGTTTGCAAGCACGAAGCCGGCTCCCACTCCCAGTTTTTCGCAAATTTTGTAACTGACCGTAGGTTGATAAAAGATCGCAAGCAGTTTCAGGGAAGTTAGTGCAAAACGGCCGGTCCACCCGGGCTCCCAGGTTACTATGCTTCCGAAAGGGGTATAGGCACCCATCCCGAATTTAAAATTCTTCAGCTTCCCGTCTTTGGTGCCATACACACCGTAGGCTGCAAACGGAGTGCTTACGGGAGATACTGTTTTGGCTGATGAGTTGTTGTCCGCATCTAAAAAAGTGGCGTTGGCAATCGTTGCAGTGGCGCCGGCCAGGATGCTGTTTTCGTTAAGAAAAGACATGCCACCCGGATTGAAAAATACGGCTGATCCATCCTGCATCAGAGCTGTTCCAGCACCGCCCATGGCCTGCTGTGCCTGGCCCTGAAGGTTAACCTGAAATCCCTGAGCCTGCATTAAAAAAGGGAATGACAAAATTGTTAAAGCCGAAAAAGTTCTGATTCTCTTCATTTGTTTCATTGCTGCGTTAAAGAACAATTCTGATTCTGTTTGTTTTACTGGTTGATTGAAGATTGCCCCTTGCGTTCTTTCACCGAAGAGCTGACGGGTTTCAATAATTTGCTGCGTTCTTCAGCGATACTGCTGATCTCATCAATGGTTTGGAAAAAGGCTTCAAGACGCTGTTTGCCGATTTTATTTTCCACAAAAAGATTGAAATTCCGTACCGCACTTTTCGCCAGTTCTTTTTGCTCTTTTCCTTTTTTTGTCAAAGTGATTTTTCTCTTTCTCTTGTCCGTATGGGTATCGGTTCTGACAATGTATTTCTTTTCTTCGAGCGATAAGATAATTCGCGAGAGCGAAGTGCCTTCCATGCCCAGTTGTTGTGCAATATCAGAAGCGTAAGAACCTTCTTTGCTGTCCACATTCAGAAGGAAATGCGCCATCGCAATGGTTGCATTGTGCAGAGAAGCTTCCGTATTGTACATTCTGCTTACAATCTGCCATGCCGTTTTTAATTTCGAATCGATTGTTTCAGTATGCTTTTTTGCTCTCACGATTGCAAATGTATGATAATAATAAATAATACTAATACTATGCATGCATAATATTAAGACTTTATGAACAAATCGGGGCTTAGCACCGAAATCGGTCGAAGACCGGGCACTTTTGTCTGGTTTTCATCGGTTTTTTAAGCAAAACAGGCTGTATTCAGGAAGGAAAACGGACAGGAAATCCTTCTTGATTTACAGGAAAGAAGGCGAACAATGGCCTGAAATTCATTTCTTTTAAAAAATGAACCGCAGCACTGCAAAAATAACGAGAGGAAAAAGGGTCCTGTAATCCCTTCAGGAATACCCGTTTGTGAGAAACGAACGGTTATCGACAGAAATGGGGTTATCTCTGATCTGAATGTCTAGTAAAAAACAATCCTTGACACATAGCGTTTTCCTTTTACCACGGCATCGAGCAGATAAAGGCCTTCCGGAAGGTCTCCCTTGCTGATCACAAACTGTGCATTGCGGATACCCTTGTATTTGCGGACGGCCTGGCCCATATTGTTGTACAGATTCAAACTCACTTCTTCTCCGTAGAGTTCACTGAGGTCAACGGTAAGCAGATTGTTTGCCGGGTTGGGATAGCAATGCAGGTTTACATTTTTCCTACTGAGCTCGACAACAGCCATAGGGTTTCGGTAATCGCAGAACAAAGAATCGCCGCAGGTAAAATGAACCAGGAAGTTGCGTGACAGATTCATGCAGGTATCGTAATAATTCTGGTTTGCAACGTTCGGCAAATGATCCTGGGCCTTCCATTCAAAGAAACAGTTGATAATTCCCACATGATTGGCTCTCAAAGCAATTGAATAAGCGCCATGAACGGTTTGAAGCACCGAATCAAATGCAATGAGGTGTGCGGTTGCGTAAGGCACTGTTTTATCCGAATCGCCCTGGAAACTCAAAAGAGGTGTTGCTCCGGGTTTGATCCAGCTGGTATCGCCAATGGCACCGCAAATGTTGATGATCGCCTTGACATTGGATGGATATCCGGGATTTCCGCTTGCTCCTTCAATTCCCCCGCTTAATCCAGGCTTAGTGGTGTCGCACCAGGCCGGAAACTGACTCTTTTGGTTCAGATAAGCCAGATCAAGCGCCATAAATCCACCTGCATCCAGGCCTACGAAAAAGATTTGGCTGGTATCAATACCGTAAGGATTGCCTTGCACTGCGGCCGACTTGCGGAAATAACGAACCACGGCATGCGCATCCTGAACCCCGCGCATCAGAGCACGGGTGGCACTGAGTGAATCGAGCTGTCCGGCGGGGTAACCATCAATTCCCAAACGGTAGTTAAAGGAAGAGGCGACATATCCCATTCTGGCGAAATCGGTTGCCAGAGGAACCACATCCGTTCCCGTCTTATCTCCATCAAAGAACCCCCCACTGTGGGCGATGATGACCAGGGGGCGGTTATGCGGAGAAGGGTCGGACTTCGGAAAATGCATGTCGAGCAACAAGCTGTCCACCTGACCATTATACCGGTAATTTTGACCGTATTTGATATTTGACTGCACAGAATCAGTGAACATGAAATCGCGGTAACGGATACCGGTGCACTGAGCGTCCAAAATGCTTCCCAGGGAAGAAAGAAGAAGGGTTCCAACTACAAGTGAGCACAGCTTTTGCATCTTATCTTTTTTAAATTTCAAGAAAAACTAGGCGAAGATACTTAGTTAGTCCTTAACAACTCCAAA
>PLXK01000171.1:3837-5161 GCA_003151415.1 Bacteroidota bacterium | reverse complement strand
TTTTCTTTTTCTTCTTTTCTTCTTTTCTTCTTTTCTTTTTTTCTTCTTTCTTTTCTTCTTCTTTCTTTTCTTCTTTTCTTTGCCAATTGCCCATTGCAAACTGCAAACTGCCAACTGCCAATTGCAAACTGCCAATTGCCAACTGTTTTTCACTGGTTCCTCGGATGAAAACGGATGATCTCCGATCTCAGAAAGTCTCTGTCTAAATGCGTATAAATTTCTGTGGTGGTAATGGAGGAGTGCCCCAGCATTTCCTGTACGGCACGCAAATCGGCACCTCCTTCGACAAGGTGGGTGGCAAAACTGTGACGGAAGGTATGGGGACTGATTTTTTTCTTCAATTGTATTCTTGCCGCCAGATGTTTGATGATGGTAAATACACGCACACGGGTAATGCCTGTGCCGCGTTTACTCAAAAAGAGCGTGTCTTCATGCCCTTTGAGCGGAACAATGTGGCAGCGCACCTGGTCCTGGTAAATGCGGATGTGTTTTTGAGCAACGCTGCCCACCGGCACCAGTCTTTCCTTGTCTCCTTTGCCTGTGATGCGCATAAAACCTGTATCCAGAAAAAGGTTTGAGATTTTCAATCCAATCAATTCCGAGACCCGCAGCCCAGAACTGTACAGGGTTTCGAGCATGGCCCGGTCTCTTTCTCCTTCGGGTTTGCTTCGGTCAATGGCTTCGATGAGTTTATTTATTTCTTCAATATTGAGCACTTCCGGAAGTTTTCGGCTTGTTCTGGGGGCTTCCAGCAGTGTGGCCGGATTGTCATTGAGCATATTCTCCATGACCAGGTATTTGAAAAAAGCTTTCACACCCGAAAGTATCCGCGATTGCGAAGTGGCTGTCATGCCCAGCTCGTTGACCCAGGCCAGAAAAGCCTGCAAATGGTTCAGCTGAACTTGTGTGGGGCTAATTTCTTTATTCTGAATGCTGAGAAATTGTTCGAGCTTGTGGATGTCATGCAGATAGGCTTCCACCGTATTGGGAGAAAGGGAACGTTCCAGTTTCAGATAGGAGCCAAAACCTCTTATAAGTATTGTCCAGTTCAATTTCTTCGCTTTTAAGTATACTTTGCGCTTGTTGAATTTCTTTAGTGCTTCTGGGAATGTTTAGTTGGCAATGTGCAGTTTGCAGTTTGCAAAAAAGTAAAATAAAAAATAAAATTCGGCAATCTTCCCTTATTTGATCATTGCTTGTTCCCTTTTATTTGCCAATTGCCAATTGCCCTTTCTTTATCCATTGCCAAAGCCAATTGCAAATTGCCCTTTCTTTATGCATTGCCAATTGCCAACTGCAAATTGCCCTTTCTTTATGCATTGCC
>PLXK01000171.1:0-3749 GCA_003151415.1 Bacteroidota bacterium | reverse complement strand
TGCCAATTGCCAACTGCGAATTGCCAACTTTTTCAGATTAGCCATACTCTACTAATTACTTTCTAAATATAACTAACTTTGTTTCCAAACCCGAAAGCACCTATGAAAATTGTCATTGTCAACGGACCGAACTTGAATTTATTGGGCAAGCGCCAGCCCGAGATTTATGGAAACCAGTCGTTCGATGATTATTTTCAAACACTGAAAACCCGTTTCAAGGTGCATAGCCTGGAGTACTTCCAAAGCAATGTGGAGGGCGAGCTGATCAACAAGATTCAGGAAGCCGGTTTTAACAGCGATGGGATCATCCTCAATGCGGGCGGATATACACACACCTCTGTGGCCATTGCCGATGCCATTGCAGCTGTCAAAGCACCGGTTATTGAGGTGCATATTTCAAACATCTTTCAGCGCGAAGATTTCCGCCATGTTTCGATGATAGGAGGGAAGTGTAAGGGATCCATCTCGGGTTTCGGGCTCGATTCCTACCGCCTGGCCCTCGAAAGCCTTGTTTCGTGCTGAAGCATTGTAATTTTCATATTGTGCCTGTATCCAAGATATTGTCCTCCTTTTTCCTTTAGCTCCAAAGCCCAACCGGCCTTAAACCCAAGGGCTGGGCTGGCACAGTGCCTCGCCACCCCATACCCCAATACTTCAATACATTATTCATACCTTTGCACAACACCTTTTTATGCAGCATATATATATAACCTATATCATCATTGGCATTACGGTGATGTTTTCCGTTCCGGCAATGGGTAACCCCGAGCTGAAGGGCAAGCTGATGTTCAATGCCTATGCTATCCGGCACCGGAAGGAATGGTGGCGCCTGGTGACCCATGCCCTTGTGCATGCCGACTGGATGCATCTCATGCTGAATATGTATGTGTTGTATATGTTCGGATGTGCATCGCCGCTTGCCACAGAACCCATGTTTATGGATCTGTTTGAACTGAAGGGCAAGCTGTTTTATATTCTGCTTTATGCCGGTGCCATCATCATGTCGAGTGTGTATTCTTACGAAAAGAACAAAGACAATATGTATTACAATGCCCTGGGAGCATCAGGAGCTGTAGCTGCAGTGGTCTTTGCAGGAATACTCATTCACCCGAATCAGGGAATCGGGATAATCTTTATTCCGGTATTTATTCCTTCCTGGATTTTTGGTGTTTTGTACCTTGTCTATTCCTGGTACAAGTCGAAACAGGGAGATGACAATATCGGACACGATGCCCATTTCTGGGGAGCGGTTTATGGAGTTGTCTTTACCCTTTGCCTGAAACATGAACTTGCAGGCGCTTTTATCGATCAGATTTTGGGAAGTCACAGATAGTTAAGTGCATGTAATACTCTGGACGCTACCGATGATTTTCGAACTTGTTTTTTGCGTGAAGGATTGAGGCATCCCGATAGCTATCGGGACTGTTTGAGCTCTTTTCGCTTTTGGGGCAAAAAAGCGAGTGCTGTCTGCGAAGTGATCCCCTTGGGGAAAAGCCTGACACTGAAGTAAAGCGCAGCGCATACTTCAGGGACACGCCCAAATCTATAAAACCATACCAAGAGAACACGATAACACAATGAAAAACAAAGCCATCTTCCTTGACCGCGACGGCATCATCAATTTGGAACGTGGGGACTATACCTACCGGATGGAAGATTTTGTGTTTGTGGATGACCTTGTCAAATCGCTGAGAAAATTCCAGAAAAATGATTTCAAGCTGATCGTCATCTCCAACCAAAGCGGCATCAAAAAAGGGGTTTATACTTTCGAAGATGTGGAATTGCTGCACAATCACATCCTGCGCTTTATGCGTTTGAATGGGTTGTCCATAGAAGAGATTTATTATTGCCCGCATCATCCCGATACCGGGAAATGCATTTGCCGCAAACCCGATTCCCTGCTTATCGAAAAAGCCATGGCGCGTTTTGAAATCGATCCGGCTGCTTCCTGGTTTATCGGAGACAGGCCCCGGGATATCGAATCTGCGGCCAAAGTTCATGTAAAAGGCACTCTGGTGGAAAGCAACAGTTCGCTGCTGGCCATTGCCGATACCATTATTCAAACACTTGCAAACCGAAACGAACATGTTTGACCGCTCTATCAATCTAAACGGAGTCCTGCATCAGGAATTTGAACCCGTCATTCTTGTCAATAACCGGGCTTTCCGATATGGGGATGGCTTGTTTGAAACCGTTCGTGTGGCCAGAGGCAAAATCCGTTTTCTGGACAGGCACCTGGAGCGTCTGCTGAGTTCGATGGAGCTGCTGAAAATGCAGAAACCCGATTTTTTTTCTCTTCCTTTTTTTGAAGAAAAAATCAATGAATTGCTCCAGCACAACAAAATCACCGAAGGCGGCCGTGTGCGGATCACCATTTTCAGAAATGAAGGGAACCTCTACGAGCCCGACAGCAACAATGTGTCATACCTGATCGAAGCATCGCCGATCGAACACAACATCTATACGCTCAATGAACAGGGGCTTGTGGTGGATCTCTACAACGAGTTCAAGAAGCCCCTGAACCGGATGTCCTGCATCAAATCCAACAATTCGCTTGTCTACGTCATGGCCGGCATTTACAAGATGGAAAACAAGCTGGATGATTGCATTCTGCTTAACGAACGGTTCAACATCACCGAGGCCATCAGTTCAAACCTTTTCGCCGCTAAAAACGGGGTTTTGTATACCGCACCCATTGCCGAAGGGTGTCTGGATGGCATCATGCGCACTGAAATAATCAATATTGCCAAAGAAAACAGAATTGCCGTGTATGAAGTAACCATGGCCATGAATGTGATGCTGAATTCGGATGAGATCTTTCTTTCCAATGCCGTTCGCGGTATTCGCTGGGTAGGGTCTTACCGGGCCAAACGGTATTCCAGCCAGATGGCCGAGCGTCTGGTTGGATTGCTGAATGCGAAACTTTGAGAAGAATTTTCGGTTTGAATGCCGAATTTAAAAAAACAGGAACATCCCATTCAGGAAATAGACAATACCGGCTATACCCAAAGCCAGACTGCAATACCAGATCTGTTTTTTTTTCAGAAGAGCCGAAATGGAAGAAAGTACCACAGAAAGCTGGAGAATAATCACCGAAAAACCCAGTATCTCGTTGTGCTTTTTGCTTTCATCGCGTAAAGCTTCATACCCTTTGGCTTTTTGGGCGATATCGGCGATACCCAATTCATAGCCCTTTGTTTTTTGCATGTAATAATCGATGCGTCTCATTTTGTTTCCGGTTTTGTCCTGTCCCCCGGATTCGATCATATCAGCCTGCAGATTTTCACATTGGATGTCGTAAAGATTCGATTTCATTNNGAGCTGGATTTGTAAGCCGACATGGTTGCGCACAGGGCAATGATAACGGTTGTAATAGACAGATAATTGAGCCACATCGGCTTCGGTTCTTCCCCCATCTCCTTTTTTTAGAATTGATTTTTTTAATTTCTGTAAAAAAACGGAACATCTCAACGCTTTTTCAATTCAAATTCGGGTCTTCCGGGAAATTGGACATAATGGCAAATTCTTTGCCTCCGATACTTTTCATGACATTGCTCCAGAGGTGTTTGGTATCGAGGTTGAAAACCTGTTCGGTACGGGCATCGGCAACGATCCAGGATTTGCTTTTGATTTCGTCATTGAGTTGATTGGAGGTCCAGCCTGCATAGCCGACAAAAAAACGGATTTCATCGGGTAAAATGATTTTGCTTTCAATCATGTCTTTCACCACTTCAAAATCGCCTCCCCAA
>PLXK01000028.1 GCA_003151415.1 Bacteroidota bacterium | reverse complement strand
CTGGCCGCCCAGCGCGAGGCCAAACAGAAGGGCGCGAAAACTCTGGCCATCTGCAATGTGCTGGGATCGATGATTACGCGCGAGGCCAATGGCACCGTTCTCACCCATGCCGGCCCGGAAATCGGAGTGGCATCAACCAAAGCATTTACCGCTCAGGTGACTGTGCTCACCCTGATGGCCCTGAGAATAGGATTCCGCAAAGGAACGATTCCGGTTTCGCGCTATCACCAGATCCTGAACGAGCTCGACGCCATACCTCACAAAATTGAAGAGGTGCTCAAAAAGAACGAGCAGATCAAATACATAGCCGATATCTACAAAGACGCGACCAATGCACTTTATCTGGGCCGGGGATATACCTTTCCGGTTGCGCTCGAAGGGGCTCTCAAACTGAAGGAAATATCCTACATCCATGCCGAAGGTTATCCTGCAGCTGAAATGAAACACGGCCCCATCGCCCTGATCGATGATGAGATGCCCGTTTTTGTTATTGCCATGAAAGGTGCGAATTACGAAAAAGTGGTCAGCAACATTCAGGAAGTAAAGGCCCGCAAAGGAAAACTGATTGCCATCATTACCGAAGGCGATGAGATTGTAAAAGGACTGGCCGATTATTCCATCGAGATTCCGGCAACCGATGATATTCTTGCCCCATTGCTTGCGGTCATTCCCCTTCAATTGCTGTCGTACCACATCGCCGTTATGCGCGGATGCAATGTCGATCAGCCCAGGAACCTGGCCAAATCGGTTACGGTTGAATAAGTAAATTTGGCAATCATCAATTGGCAGCTGGCAAATAAATCAAATAGTCAGCAAGAATAGCCCGTTGCCATTTCTTTTTCGATTTGCCAACAGAACACGGCGAAGCCCATTTATTTCTCCTGCTTCTTCTTTATCCACATAAAAAAACGCGGATTGTTCGTGTATTGTTCCAGGTTCTTACTGAAAACGATCACGAAAAAATCTGCAAGGGGTACCGCCCCCAGGCATCCGCCCAAAGTCCCTGCATAGGCAACGGGAACATATGGATTTGTGCCCAGAAAAATACGGTGTACGCCAAGAAAACCAAGTGGAAGAGGAAATGACAGACAGGCGGCAATGAGCCTTCGGTTGTCGGCCGTTTTTTTTCTGAATCTCTGTCTGAATGGATTCGGGCTGTTATTGAAAATCAAGGATTTTTCCAGATGATTTTCAGCGGAATAAGTCACTGTCAGAATGCGGCACTGACCCGTGCAAGAATTGTCTGCGAAGGCAGATAAAGAAGGTATCCCCGAAAACAGGACAAGAAAAAAAAGAGGCAATTTCCATTTGCCAATACTCCATTTGCAAACCGGAAATTGCCTCCTGTTCATTTTCTACTTGGCCTGTTTCAGGAGCTTAGCCACTTCATCCCAGTTAACGACGTTCCAGAATGCTGCGATATAATCAGGACGACGGTTTTGGTAATGCAGGTAATACGCATGTTCCCAGACATCAAGTCCCAATATGGGCGTGCCTTTTACCTCAGCGATATCCATGATCGGGTTATCCTGGTTAGGAGTAGAGGAGATGCTGAGTTTGCCGGCAGAAGCGGTAAGCCATGCCCATCCCGACCCAAAACGGGTGGTGCCGGCCGTTGCAAATTGTGTTTTGAAAGTATCAAAAGAACCAAAGGCTGCATTGATAGCTGTTGCCACTTCCCCGGAAGGCGGGCCGCCGCCATTGGGCTTCATCAGTGTCCAGAATAAACTGTGGTTATAATGACCGCCGCCATTGTTGCGTACGGCAGCCGGGTGCTTGGAAATGTTTTTGCAAATGTCCTCGATGCTGGATTTTTCAAGGTCCGAACCAGCAATGGCATTGTTCAGATTGGTTACATAAGCCTGATGATGCTTGGTGTAATGAATTTCCATGGTGCGTGCATCAATATGCGGTTCGAGAGCATTGTATGCATAAGTCAGTTTGGGTAGTTCGAATGCCATTCTCTGTGGAGTTTAAGTGTGTTAAAATTTGATACGGCCAAAGGTAAAATTAAGTTCATAGAAAACCGATTAACTTCGTTGAAAACCGAAAAAAGAACGTTGAATTTTGCTAAATGGTAAATTTAATTACCTTTGCCTCAAGCAAATAAAAAATTTAACAAAACCAACTCATCCAAATGAAAAAAGTATTCGGAATCCTTGCTGTAGCTGCTATGATGAGCATTGTTGCTTGCGGCCCTTCAGCAGCAGAACAAAAGGCAATGGAAGAAAAACTCAAAAAAGAAGCAGATTCTATTGCTGATGCACTGACCAAGCAGATGTCAGCGCCTGAAGTAAAGGCAGACACAACCAAAAAGGCAGCAGCCGATACAACAAAGAGATAAGACAATTTGAAATATATGCTATAAAAGGGTTCAGGATTTCCTGAACCCTTTTTTATGACGGAAACAAATGCCCGGCAAACTAAACAGATCATGAAACTCACTTTTAGAGAACTGATTATAGATAAAAGCAAGGTTGATCTGACCAGGCTTTGTTCAAACTGGAGCTGGTTGCTCGGAGGCCAGGAAGATCTGGCTTTTGTATCCATGGCCGGTGATCTTTTTTTTATCGGTCAGAATGATGAAATCAATTGGCTCAATACAGGTCTTGGCGATCTGGTGAGGGTGGCCGATACCCTTGAACATTTTGAAGAACGCTGTCGGGAAGAAGAAAACCTGGAGTACTGGTTTCTGGCATCGGTTATCGAAGAGATCCTGAAAACCGGCGTGGAGCTGAAAGAAAATGAAGTCTTTGGGTACCACCTGATGCCCATTCTGGGTGGCGATTATTCGGCTGGCAACCTTGGGCCGGTGGATATCTATACCCACTTCCAGATTACCGGACTTATCTGCCAGGAAACGAAAGACCTTCCTGAAGGAACAACAGTGGAGAGCCGGGTTTTGGAAAAAAAGGTGGATGATACAATAAACGATTCTGAAGAATCAGCAGAAGAATCAGCAGGCAATAGGGATTATTAACTGAAAGGAGAAAAGGAATAAAAAAAACACCCCTCCAGGCTTCGGCTCTTACCAACGAACCGATTATTTTATGCGTAGACCCGCATGATCCAGCATCCCATGAAAGATGACCTTGTTTACATCTCCTTTTGAATCGGCAACAAATTCATACTCTACTGCTGTGTTCTTTTCAATAAAACGGAGCTCGTTTTCGGCAAAAAATTCGGCTGCAGGTTGATCGGCGAACAAAACAAATAATTTCGAATCCTTCAAGCCCACCGTGACAAACGCATCATTTCCGAAGTCATATTTTCCTGTGAATTTCATGAGTTGTTCTGCCGGAAGAGAAACAAATTTCATGTCGTCAGGAGTGGTGGTTTTCAGCTTCATCCTTTCGCTGATCCGGCCAATATTGACCGGCAGGTTATAAACTTCCATTTCAACGGCTTCTCCTTTCATGTTCCGGATAAAATGGTAGTAGAGCCCGTATCGTATGGAAGAACAGAAATGATCCTTCCTTAAAGGCAAGAGCAACGTTCTTTCGGATTCCGGTTCCTGAATAAAAAGTGAATCGTTAGAAACCGTGACAAAGCATTGTGATTTGGCGATGCGAACACCGATGCGGTCGATTGCATAGGTGCCCTTGTAAGATTTGAGATCGGCAGCGGAATTTTTGTATGGGCCCGGAACAGGCAATCGGAGTTTGGCCAAACGGAGGGCTATCTTCGTTGCAAGGCCTCCCGGTGAAGAGGAACTGTTGTTGGAAAGAATGTACACCGATGCATGAATTGAAGGAAGTCGCATTTCCGCTGTGGTATAGCCCGGTTCGTTGCCGCGGTGAGTAAGAAAAAGAATGTGTTCATATCTGGCCATAGCCCATCCATAACCATAATTGCAAAGTTTCCCGGTGCTGGTTTTAAACGGGATAAAGGCCTTCTGCAGGGTCTCTTGTTTGACAAGGCTGTTGTCATACAGGGCCTCGTCCCATTTCAACAAATCATCCAGGCAGGTCAGAATACTGCCTGCGCCCATGGTTGTGGACCATCTGAAGTATTCTCCGTTCGCTACTTTCGATCCTGCCCCGATGGAATAGCCCCTGACCAGTCCGGGTACCGGAAAATCGTTTGTTCCTGTGCTTGTGTGGCTCATCCCGATTTTTTTGAAAATATGTTCATCGAGATAGTCATTGTAGGAACTTCCGCTTGCTTTCTCAATGATCAGGGCAAGCAGGTAATACCCCGAATTCGTATAAGCAAAATTTGTACCCGGTTCGAAAAGGAGCGAATCGTTCATGAATAAACCCAAGAGTTCGTCCCGTTGATATTCTTTGGAAAGAGAAAAATCTGTATTGTCGTCAAAGCCCGGAATTCCACTGGTGTGGGTCAACAGGTTTTCAACGCTGATGATCCTGCTGTGTGCATTGTAATCGGGCAAATACTTCCTGATGTTGTCCTTCAAGGATAGTTTGCCTTCCTGAACGAGTTGCAAAATGGAAACCGCCGTGAATTGTTTCGACATGGAGGCCAGCGGGAAAACATATTCGGGCTTGTTGGACACCTGAAGTTCTATATCGGCCATGCCATAGGCTTTTCGAAAAACAGGTTTTCCATCGCGGGCAACGAGAATAACCGCCCCGGGAAGGTCGGCCGGGTACTGCCTGTTCATGAGGCTGTCGATAAAAGTTTCATCGGTCGGGCTGAGCTGGGCAAAGGAGGAAAGAGAAACACCCAGACAAAGAAGTAAATAAAAACCTTTCATAGATTCGTTGTATTTGCCCCGGTTTACAAATACACCGGTCCTCAAAATTAAACTATTCAATCAAATAGACAGGACTGATAAGAAATTCATCAGATCGGTATTTGCACGTAATTGTAAGGAAAATGGGCGATGCCCTGTTGCCAGTTTGCAAAAGGAAAATTGGGCAAAGAAAAGTAAGCCGGGAAGATGACCGCCTCCCGATTTTCAATTAGGTAAACAGAAAATTGTCCGTTTTTTGCCCGGGCCAAGAGCACATCATTTCTTCTCCGCTTCCAGAATGGCCCTTTCAAGAGTTTTGTCCCTGGTGTTGTAAATCATATAAAAATCTTCTTCATTCCAGATGATCCGGGCCAGTGTGGCTTTGATATAATTGGCCAGAAAATCCCGGCTCCGGTCAAGTTGTTGTTGATCGGGTTTCAGTTTGAAATTTGCGGCATAACTCATCAGAATCTGAAGCATGTGATCGTCGACCTGGAACGTTTTTCTGAATTGCTCAAAGCCTCCTTTCCTGAGCAGATCTCCATTGGAATCAGCATATTCAAGCGCAAAATCTTTGATAAGCCCTCGGTAGATAAGCTCGCTGACATAATGACTGCGTTCGGCAGTATCCAGGGGAACGAAAACATCCGGCATGATGCCTCCTCCTCCGTAAACAATTTTACCCGAGGGTGTCCTGAATTTGAGTGAATCGATAAATTTGATGCTGTCTGCATTCAGCAATTCCCCGCGTTTATAGCGGTCGGATTCTTCCTGAAAATATTCTTCCGAACCTTTTGTGTAAGAGCGTTGGATACATCTTCCGCAAGGTGTGTAATAACGGGCAATGGTCAGCCGGAAAGCAGATCCATCGGGCAGTTCCCGCTCTTCCTGAACAAGGCCCTTTCCGAATGATCTGCGTCCAACAAGCGTTCCGCGGTCGTTATCCTGAATGGCCCCCGCAATGATTTCGCTGGCCGAGGCCGAGTTTTCATCAATGAGCAGGACCAGGGTGTTTTTTTCAAAAGCCCCACCGGAGGTGGCAATGAATTTCTTTCCTCCATGGGCAACGGCCCTTCCTTTTGTATAGACAATCATTTTTCCTTTGGAAAGAAATTCATCGGCAAGTGAAACGGCAATATTGAGGTATCCGCCTCCGTTACCGCGAAGGTCAAGGATCATTTTATTCATGCCTTTGGTGCGCAGTTTGTTGAAGGCCTGAATGTATTCATCATAGGAGGTGGCCGCAAAACGGCTGAGTTTGATATAGCCGATATCCCCTCTGAGCATATAAGCAGCATCAATGCTGTATATCGGAACGGTGCCACGGGTGATGCTGAACTCAAGCAGTTTTTGAACACCGGGGCGGCGGATGCTGACTTTCACCTTTGTTCCGCCCTGACCGCGGAGCGTTTTCAGAACGAGGTTGTTGTTTACTTTTTTTCCGGTAAAAGGTTTTCCGTCAACATTCACCAGGCGGTCTCCGGCATGAATACCCACATTTTCCGAGGGGCCTCCAGCAATGACATTCATGACACGGATGGTGTCGGTAATGATGTTGAATTCTATCCCTATTCCTTCAAAATTGCCTTCCAGGGGTTCGTTGGCGCGTTTCCTTTCTTCGGCTGTCATATACGCCGAATGCGGGTCAAGCTCCTGAAGCATATCGGCTATGGTTTTATCAACCAGTTTTTCGCGGTTTACCGTATCTACATATTGATCCTGCACATAATCCAGTACGCTGTTTATTTTATCTGCGCGTGAATAACCATGCCGGGCATTATTTTTTCCGACGTATTTGCCGATCCAGATACCGGCGATAAAAATCAGTGAGAAAACAATTGGAAGATAAACGAATGCGCCTTTACGTTTCATGGTTTTTACAATTGTTTTTCAATGTCCGCAGACAGGCCGCTTTAGGTGGCTCAGGTCCTTGTCCTCCCGTGCTTCGGTATGGGTGAATCAGATGGGTTTCAAAGGGAAATGGAATCAGGTACAAAGCGGGTGACTTTCACCCCGAATTTACGCAGAAAATCAACACCTTCATCTGCGGCAAGTCCCTTGAATTCGGCATACGAATTCAAATAAAAAACGTGACGGATACCGGTTGTGTAAATGATGCGTGCGCAGGAAATGCAGGGAGAAAGTGTCACGTAGAGGGTGGACCCTTCGATGGTGCCGCTGTTTTTGGCAGCATACAGAATGGCATTTTGTTCGGCATGGAGTGCCAGTGAGCAGCTCCCTTTGCTATCTCTCGGGCAGCCCGTTTCCGGCCATTCCACATCGCAATTGTGTGTGCCTGCCGGCGGGCCGTTGTAGCCAAGGGAGATGATCCTTGTGTCTTTGGTAAGAACGGCTCCAACCTGGGCTTTCACACAATGTGAACGCCTGGCCAGATTTTGAGCCAGGTCCATATAGATTTCATCAAAACTTGGTTTGATCATGAATTGTCAGGCTAATGATTCCGAAGCTCGCCGCTGTTATCAAACCCGTTTGATAACAGCGCAAACTCCTGTTAAGAGACAAAGATAACAAATTCACTAAGAGTAAAGACGGCAGCAGGCCCTGTCGCAGGCTGCTGCAGAATGATTTTGAAATGCGGTGTGCACGCCCTGAATCAAAGGGTATTTGAGAAAAAGGGGCATTTGCGGCGATATTGCAATATTGCATTGGGAGGGGCGCAAGCTTAAATATTATTTCTTGCCGAATGATAATTTAATTGGTACACCGGTAAATAAAAGCAAAAGAAGAGCGTAAATAACGAGCAATTTTGAAGTGGCTATTGAATATTTCTGATATTTGAAGGGCTTTTAGTTATTGCCGGTTCTGATTTTATATATCATGCTCTTCCATCCGACCTATTTGCTGATTTCGTTTGTCCTGGGCGTTCTCATTTTCGACGTGGTGTGGGTATACCGCAACAAACGCAAGAAAAAATATGCCGTCTATCCAGGCATTTACTCCATTGCCTTGACCCTCATCGTTGTGATCATGACGATTCATATGTGTTATTTTGCGCCGGTAAGCGAAAACCCGAACCGTCTTTTGCACAAAAAGATAAAGCATCAATATCACTGGTATGAACCCACGGCAGAGCCCTACAAACAACGGTCGGAGGAATACACGGCCATCGTGTCAGGTTACAGACCCTATCTTCCGCCGCTTTTTCGATACCTCCAGGTTCAACTCATCATCTCTTTGGGCCTGGCTCTGTACGGTAAGTTCGTAACCACAAACAGGGACATGTTTTACAAACTGAGTATTTTTGCAATCGTCCTGGTTCTCGCGGCATCTTTTATCCTGGCCGGATAACCCCATGGTGCTTTCCGCCTTTTCGGAAAAAATCTTCTTTTCTTTCTTTCTTTTATTCTTGTTCTGGGTTTCGTAGTTTTAGAGATAAGAATTATTTTTGGATGAAGTCTAAAAACTAAACAGGTATTCATTCAGAACTCTAAACATATGGATTTCACACTTCGTCCCTGGTCTGCCAGCGACTTACATAGTTTGATGAACTATGCAAACAATCCGGACATTGCAAAGAACATGACCGACAAGTTCCCATATCCCTATACCCTTGAAAGTGGCAAGGCGTTTATCGACAAAGCCACAAAAGAAGGCCCAGTTCATATTTTTGCCATCGACATCGCGGGGAGAGCTTCCGGTGCCATCGGCATACACCTTCAAACGGATATACAGTGTAAAAATGCCGAGCTGGGGTATTGGTTGGCGGAAGACTTCTGGGGGAAGGGCATTATTACAAAGGCAATTGTACAAATGGTTTCGTATGGTTTCAAAACCTGGGATATTAGCCGGATATTTGCAAGGCCTTTTGGAACAAATATTGCCTCACAAAAAGCACTCGAAAAGGCTGGTTTTATTCTGGAGGGCAGGTTTGACAATACCTTGTTTAAAAATGGCGAATATCAGGATGAATTGTTTTACGCCATCAGACGAAGCGAATAACACTTCGTTTTTTAAATCTGAATTCTGAGTAAGATGCGGGCATTTGAGGTGAATTTAAGCGGAAAAACATATAATCATGAAAGAATACATGTTTTAAATTCGCAATGTGGGTGATGGCAAGGCTTCTTTGTCACTTGCAGAACATCTGGAATTTGTTGAAAAATGCAGACTCTACATCGGCAAGTTGAAAAAAGAAGGAAAGATTATTGCTGCACAACCCCTGGTCAGGGAAGGCACAATACTTTCAGGGTCTGATGGAAAATGGAAAGAGGTAACCTTTGATGCGCAAAAAGAAATGCAGGTTGGCTATTATCATATTCTTGCCAAAGACATGAAAGAGGCCATTGCCATTGCAAAAGAGAATCCCGAATTTGAATATGGCTCGAACGCAAGTATTGAAGTGAGACCAATAAAAATGAAGGAAGAAAGCACCGGTTTTGTTTACCCCAAAACAGCCCTGGATTAAAATCAACAAAAGAGCAAATGGGAAAAGAATAGATTATTTGGAAAAGGAACCATAACGTGCGGGCTAAGCCAAAAAGTTCAAAACATTGGATTTATTGGATTGACGATTCGGTATTTGTTTTATGCTCGGCATGTGTAGATCTGCCGATGGGAAACTCCTTCAAATGAGTGGCCGGTTTGTGAATCATCTCATGGAGCCAGCCTTCCTCCATGGAACTGAACATTTTTTTTATCAGTGGAGAACTGGATTTTCCAACAAATGAAAATTCTTTTTTCAGCCACAACTCAGCAGCCTCACGTCCCTGTGTACGCAATTTGCTCAGAAATTCCCAGGACGTATTGAGCTTACTGGAATAATTCAAAACCTTGAATGGATTGTCGACGGCAATGAGCTGAAAAAAATGATCCTTTGTTTTTCCTGCGATATCAAATCCTTTAACAAGCATTCTCATTTCAGATTCCAAGGAGGCATTGAAGCTGATTTCATTGATCCGGTTTGCTATTTCTGTAACACTTTCAGGCAGTTCGGTTCTGAGAATCGGGTTTAGTTGAATAAGCATGATGTCTTTTGAGTCGGTCCCGTAAATAAGCGGGTAAATGGGAGGATTCCCGGTATATCCGCCGTCCCAGTAATACTCTCCATCCACTTCTATGGATTGGGTCAGATAAGGCAGACAGGTCGAAGCCAGCAAGGCATTCAAGTTGATTTCAGGAAGGCAAAAGACCTTTAAAGCCCCATTTTTTACCTTGGTTGCGGCCACGAATAATTTTATTTTACTTTCCTGTAGTTCTTCAAAATCAATCATTTTTTCCAAGATGATTTTCAAAGGATTTATACCCAGCGGATTAAACTGGTAGGGCGAGAAATGATTGATCATATAATTGAAAGACTGGTACCAGGGAGTGTAATCGAGATTGCCATAAAAAAAATTATTGCCAAACCAGGTTGCAGCTGGCGTAGCAAAAGCTGATGAGGCCGATACCTCCTGCCAAAAAGTTTCGAGCAAATCTATGGCCCCCCTGTTGCCATTTTTCTGAAGACCATGAACAATCAGCGCTGAAGTCACCGCACCAACACTGGTGCCGCTGAAGCCCCGAATATCCAGTAAATCTTCTTCCAGTAGTTTTTCCAAAATTCCCCATGTGTAGGCTCCGTGTGCCCCTCCGCCTTGCAGGGCAAATGCGATCTTTTCTCTTTTCATTTTGTGCGTCATTTAATGTGCCGTCCAGCCACCGTCAATGGAGAGAGAGGCGCCGGTTAGGGTCCTGCTTTGATCTCCGCTGAGATAAAATGCCATCTCCGCAATGGCTTCAATGGGAATAAATTCTTTTATGGGTTGTTCCTCCAGCATGACTTTATTGACCACCTCGTCTTTTGATATTCCATGAACCTTGGCCTGATCGGCGATTTGTTTTTCTACGAGAGTGGTTTTGGCATATCCGGGGCAAATGGCATTGGCCGTAATACCGAATGGTGCGCCTTCGATGGCAAGCACTTTGGTAAGACCGATAAGTCCATGCTTGGAAGCCACATAAGCAATTTTGAATGGGGAAGCCACCAATCCATGAGCGGATGCAATGTTGATGATCCTCCCCTTTTTCCGGTTCTTCATTCCGGGCCAGACAGCTTTGCAGGTATGAAAAGACGCACTCAGATTGACGCCAATAATGGCATCCCATTTTTCACTGGGAAATTCCTCAACCGGCGCCACATGCTGTATACCCGCATCGTTTATCAGGATATCGATGGGTCCGCATTTGTTTTCGCCTTCTACAACCATTCTCGCTATTTCTTTCGGTTTCAGCATGTTCGCCGGCGAATAAAATGTCTTGATGTTGTGGAGCAGGGAGGCTTTCTGTGCGATAACCGGCCCTTCTTTTTCCAGCCCGTTAAAAATGATGTTGTATCCTTCTGTTGCAAATTTATCAGCGATTGCCAGGCCAATTCCGCTTGTGCTTCCTGTTATAAGTACTGTACCTTTAGACATGATTCAGATTCAAAATGGTTTCGTGGTAAAATTAGGATTGGAAGTGTATATCCAGGCAAATATTCGGTGAACTGCCTCCCGGAGGAGGTATAAAAAATAAATTTTGAGCACGGACTCGTTTGGGATATCTTGATTTGGTAACTTAGCTCAATCAATTTAAGGAAAATGGCTACTGAAAAAAACTGGAACGAGGCCCTCGCCCCACTTTTGAAAAAATACAAAGGGAAAAAACATCCGCTGGATTATCACAGCACATACCAATTATTGACTATGGTTCTGCTTTCGGCCCAAAGCAGCGATAAGCTGATCAATGACATAGCGCCTGAATTTTTCAAGGCGTTCCCTTCCATGGAAGCCCTGGAGAAAGCCAAGCCGGAGGATCTGCAACCGTACATCCGAAAAGTGAGCGGGTTCTGGAAAAAGTCGGAATGGCTCGTAAAGATAGGACAGGAAATAAAAACGGATAAAAAAATTCCACTTGACATGAAGGGACTGACAGCCTTGCCCGGATTGGGAAGAAAATCGGCTAATGTCATTCTTCGTGAAACGGGCAAGAAAGCGGAGGGAGTGATTGTTGATTTGCACGTGGTTCGTGTGGCTCCAAGACTCGGCATAGCCGAAGGCGAAGATCCGAAAAAGATTGAGAAGGAAATCATGGGAAAAATAGAACCGGCTTCGTGGGGAGAAATTGGCATGGCCATTTCTTTTCTGGGAAGGGAAATCTGCAGGCCAACTGACCCTAAGCACGATCTCTGTCCGGTAAAGGGAGTATGCAGCTATTATGCCCAAATAAGCAAAGGGAAGAAAGCATCGGTTTAAACAAAAGAAAAAAACGGTTTCAGATCCCTTCCCTTAACTTCAGGATAAGACCTCTCCCATAGACCCCTGATTTTGATGTAAAGATTGTTCAACTTGTTTCAAGAGTACAGGTAATTTTCCCGCCCAAAAATTCACCCTGTTTTGCAACGGAAAATTCAATCTGGTTCAGGACTTTTTTGGGAAAAGGATGAAAAAGCTCAATGTCAATATTTGAGGCTGTCTGGGTGCTTGTTCTTCTCCAGATTCCGATTACCTGGCCGTTCAAAATAATCACTGGCCTGAAAATGCCGTTGTTTGAAATGGTTTTGGCATTATGGGTTTCGGCTAAAGAAGGTTTTCGGTTAGCATAACTGATTAGAAATTCGTCATATGCAGGCAAAAGGAAAAGGCTTTTCAAGGCCGGCTTTTTAAGCAATGATGTGGATGGAAAAAACCAATAGGTTTCGGAATCAATTGTTTCGGAACACAAATCATTTTTGATTGTGTCCAGACCGTTTCTAGCGTCTCGGGCCGGCAAACCCGACCACCAGATATAATCCTTTAAGGTTGCCGGACCGTGGCTTGAGAAATAGATGCGTGCCAGTTTGGTCAATGCCTCTTGCCTGGAGATGGGAGTCTTTCTTGTCACCCGTTCTTCAAGTAAGGCATAAGTTTGTTTGTTTCCTCTTGATTTTCCGCTGCAAATCAGGCAATCCAACTCGGCATGAAGCAAGAGATGCCCTAACCTGTAATTATCGGTTTGTATTTTGTTCTTGTTCAGATGCGCAACAATTTCATCACGCGTAAGGTGAGCGCGACTTAATATGTTTTCGAGAACATGTTTGCTTTTTTTCAAAACAGAAGGGCTGATTTCCAATTGGCGATGCCTTGTTTTTAGTGAAGAAAGCAGTTTGGGTGCAGTCAGTTCGAGCATCCAGAAAATGTCATCCGAAGAAACCAGATGCCAGGTGGGCCGCATGACATGAGTTCGGATGATTTCGCCTTTATCGATAGATGCTTGAATAGTTAGAGCCGTTGAGCCTGGAAGCCTCAGGCCAAGCGCCCACTTTGACATGGCATAATCCTGTGCCTGAACAGCCCCCATCCAGCCCACCAAAGCTTTGGCAGTCTTAAATACGGAACCTGTTATTTGCTGGTTAACACACCGGCTGTTTGCTATATCTTTCAGGTTCATTCGCTTTTTTTTTGAAGGCCCATGGTGATTCTGGATCTAAATTAAGAAATCCTTCTTTTTTAATATTGTTTATCTTTACAAAACGGATTTCATTTATAGCAACGCATGTCACTCCATATAGCCTCTTTGAATTCGGGAAGCAACGGCAATTGCTATTTTATCCAGAACGGAGAAAATGCCGTATTGATTGATGCAGGACTCTCCTGCAGGGAAACGGAAAAAAGAATGAAACGCCTGGGCCTGAAAATTGAGCATGTGAAGGCTCTTTTTATCACCCATGAGCACTCTGATCACATCCGGGGTGTAGAGGGTTTATCCAAAAAACACAACCTTCCGGTTTATATCACCGAATCCACGCTCAAACAAAGCCGGCTGGGCATTAACAAGACCTTAGTCAGGGTGTTTGCTCCCTACGTGTCCATTGCTATCGGAAATCTGTCAGTCACTGCCTTTCCCAAACAGCATGACGCCGTTGATCCGCATAGCTTCCTGATAGAAGGAAACGGAATCACCATCGGTGTTTTGACCGATATCGGACATGTCTGTGAGCACGTGATTGACAATTTCATAAAGTGCGATGCTGCCTTTCTGGAAACGAATTATGATGAGGAGATGCTTGAGAATGGAAGATACCCGGTTTATTTGAAGACCAGAATTAAAAGCGAAAAGGGACATCTTTCCAACAATCAGGCACTGGAGCTTTTCAGGAAAAACAGACCCCGGGCATTGAGTCATTTGTTTTTGGCCCATTTGTCGAGGGATAACAATTCAGCCGAACTTGCGCTGGATTTGTTTCAAAAACACGCCGGAGCGACAACTGTTGAAGTGGCTTCCCGTTACTCGGAAACCGCCGTTTACCAGATTGGCAAAAATGGGTTTTCACGAAAGCTGGACCTGATGAATCCTGAAATGGAGACCCAACAGATGTCCCTGTTTGATCTTTGAGTCATTGGTATGATCTTTTCATTGCCTGAAAAGAAATGATCCCGGAAGTGCACTCCAAAAAAAAGCCGCCCGATATTTGGGCGGCTTTTTTATTGCAATATGTTCTCAATTACTCTGCCTTTTGCATTTTAACAACTTTTTTATTTTGTCCTTGTTGTATTTCAAGGAAGTACATACCATTGGGAACATTGTTTCCAAGAGTAATGTCTTTATCAGGGGTTACACTGTCATGTGCTTCAAGAAGTTGTCCGGTGATGCTGTACAAACGGATGGAGATTGTTTCTGTACTGATTGACTCAATTTGAAGATGGAAAGCATTGCTGAATGGGTTTGGATAAGCAATCACGCTGAAATTTTCCATTTCATCAATGACCGTTGAAATCTTCTCATCTTCTCTTGAGTTTCCACAAACCTGGTTGCACTGTCCAAGGTGGTCGCCTGCGTGATTTTTCAGGTGAGCCTCAACGGCATTGACACTGATTGAAAGGGTTTGTGGATTCGCTGGGTTACCCGGCGGAACGTGACACAAATAAACGCTGCCGCAGGTTTTTGGAACCCTTACATCAAGTACACAAATCGTGATGCTACATGTTGTGTTGCAACCCATGTTGTTGGTTGTCGTTACGGTGAAAGTATACATTCCTGCAGTGGAAGGTGTGAATACGGGGTTGGCGCAGGTCGTGCAGCTTAACCCGGCTCCTGTCCAGCTGTATGTGAATGATGATCCGCCGGTTGCACTAACATTAAGAATAACATTTTGTGGTCCGTAACCTAAATAAATAGTGCTTAGGTCTGCACCTGTAAATACATTGTCCGAACAGGAATGGCCTGGAGTGATTTGGCAACTGATCTTCTGGCCAAGCACTGTTACCACTGATTGGCAGGTTGAGCTGTTGCCGTGGTTGTCGGTTACGGTCAATGTGACTATATTGGCTCCGATAGAGGCACATGTGAATGCATTGGGTGACACAGTCATTGATTTGATTCCACAAGCATCAGATGAACCGTTGTTTATCTGTGCGGCTGTAATGCCAGCCTTTCCGGTTGCATCAAGCTGAACGGTCATGTTCTGGCAGATGGCTAAGGGAGCAGTAAGGTCTTGAACGGTAACCGTAGCATTCGATGCAGAAGAGTTTCCGCTGGCATCGGTTACGGTAAGAATAACTTTGTTGGCTCCGACATTCGCGCATGTAAAGGCATTTGGCGATACCGTCATTGTTGCAATGGAACAATTGTCAGAAGAGCCGTTATTCACCTGGGGAGCTGTTACGGTAGCGTTACCCGCGGCATTCAGCTGGATAGTGACATTCTGGCTCTTTGCAACAGGAGCGATTTTGTCCTGAACGGTTACTGTTGCATTCGATGTGGAAAAGTTGCCACTGGCATCGGTTACGGTAAGAATAACTTTGTTGGCTCCGACATTTGCGCAAGTGAATGTTTTTGGCGATACGCTGATTGAGGCGACGGCACAATTGTCGCTTGAGCCGTTGTTCACCTGGGCTGCAGTTACGCTTGCGTGGCCTGTGGCGTCCAGCTGAATGGTTACATTCTGGCTAAGGGCTGTCGGAGCGATCTTGTCAACCTGTTGGATGGTTGCACCTGCAGATGCTGAACAACCTTTTGAATCTTTAACGGTTACACCGTAGGTTCCGGCGCTCAGGCCAGAAGCGGTTGCAGAAGTTTGAACGGGTGTCGTGTTCCAGCTGTAGCTGTATGGTGCAGAAGCACCGCTTCCCGTAACGCTTACCGTTCCGTTATGATCTCCGGTACAGGCTACATTGGTTTGAGTTACGCTGAGAACGGGGTTTGGAACAACAGTCACGTTAATGGTGGCAGTTGCGATACATCCGCTATAATCAGCCGCCCCCAAGGTTGTAACAGTATACGTTCCGGTCTGGTTAACTGTGATGCTCTGGCTTGTTGCTCCAGTGCTCCACTGATACGAAGAACCGGGGTGTGAGCTTAAAGTGGTGGCGCCACCTGCACAGAAAGTTGTCGGTCCGCCAGCTATGATCTGACTGGTTACAGGTGTAAATGGAGTGCATGTAGAGCTGATGTGGCCTGCCACCCAGTTGGATGTAGTTCCGCGAAGCGTGAAATTGTTGAGGACACCGTCAAAACCATTTCCACTGGCATCAGTCAGCACAGTGACAGTCGGATTGATTGCGTTTGCATAACCCTGATTAAATTTGTAATAAGCAACAAGACCCGATTCCGGACTTGGAAGGTGGCAATTCATATTGTTCTGTATTTCTCCCTGGCAAAGAACACGGTTCCAGATACGTGTTTCGGCAATCGTTCCATTGAAAAACTCACCGTCGATGAGATAAGAGCCGCCGATCTGAAGATTGCTTCCCTGACCTTCTACTGTCATTGTAAACGAGAGGACAGCTGCACCATCCACGTAAATTGTTGATCCGTTTGTTACACCGCTCTGAAATGTCAGTGCTACATGGTGCCATGTATTGTCTGCCAGATTGATTCCTGTAGACCTGTCGGTATTTGTATACCAATCGAATGCCGTGAGAATATTGTCTTTCAGAAACAGGCCGTAAGCTCCTTGTTTGTTGACAATCCCTTTGTACCAGGAACCCGCATCAGAAGTTTTTATCCAGGCTTCGTTTGTTCCTGAATTTACCTGGAAGGCGGAAGGATTTCCACAATCGACGAAATTGTGGTTTCCATTGAAATTGAGGGCACCCGCAGGAACAGAAGGAATGACATTTACTGTTTGGGTTCCGGTTATTGAGCAGCCTGAAGTACCTGTAACTGTTACCGAATAAGTGGTTGTTGCGGCAGGAGAATCTGTCATGGCAGCCGTGGTTGCTCCACCTGGAGTCCAGGAATAAGTTCCGCCGCCAAAAGCTGTTAACGTTGTGCTGTACCCCTGATCAATTGTTGTTACTCCGTTTATAATGACAGAAGGTTGAGCGAAATCGCTTACCCAATTCGAGGATGTTCCGTTCAGGGCAAAATTGTAAAGCGTTCCGTCATGTCCGTTGCCCGAAATGTCATGAAGAGTGGTGACGCCAGTGTTGTTGTTAAAGGGCACTCCATCATTGAAATTATAATAAGCCACAAGACCGGTTTGTGTTCCCAGGATAGTCTGGTTCATATTGGCCTGGATCTGGGCCTGTGTTCGTGCCACATTCCAGATACGAACTTCGTCAATGCTTCCTGCCATGTAATTACTTGTGTTCCAGGAACCGATTTGGATGTCTTCCGCAACATAACCTGGAAACGACAGAGAACCGACAAGCACACCATTCTTATACAGGGAAAGCATAGAGCTAAGAGCATCGTAGGTTACGGCAACATGCACCCACTGATTTGTCGGCAAAGCTGTTGGATCCTGCACAAAACCTGAACCAAAGAAGTTGTTTGCCGCTGTGATACTGGATTGATATATCCAGAAAGGAGACAAATTGGAGCTGAGAATGTTTCCGGCTACAGGACTTCCGGCAGGAAAGTAAACCCATGCTTCTTTGGTATAGCTGGTTCCTGTTGCAAGCAGATTACCCAATTCCACATAATTGTCAATTCCATCGAGCGAGAGGGAAGCCTGGTTGGCGTTGGGTGCAACGAGTTGAGAAGCACTTGAAGAGCAGCCCGATGAGGTGGCTGTAACAGTATAAATGGTATTGCTGGATGGATTTACAGTAATGCTTTGCGTAGTGGCCCCGCCTGGAGTCCAGGACCAGCTTGTGCCTCCGTTTGCAGTAAGCGTGGTGCCACCACCTGTACACATTACAGAAGTACCCGAAATGGTCACTGTACATGGGACCGAGTCATTTGTCGAAACGGTTGGATTGGTGATTGTCTGCGACTGAATCGACAATCCAAGAACAACCAGAAAACTACTAAATACCATTTTCATTTTGAAGCGGATTATGTTGTGTGAAAATTAATAAATCAATTAAAAAACTTTTGTCACTCAGTCAAGGAGTTTTAATCCTGAAATCCAACCATTTTCTTGTTTAAAATGGTTTTTTCTGTCGGATTTTGAAAACTTTCGCCCCGGTGTGGAGTTTTTAAACTTATNNTAAGAAGTGTAAAATAGCACCGGGATGGCACTTTTTGCCGATCAACAGCATCTATTATACGACGAGTCCGAAGTTTGATTTAGGCCTTTTCCGCAGAAGTGTAAGAGACGGTTAGAGGATTCATTCCCAATACATTGATTCAGATCAAGTTGCTTGCATTAATAGGATTCGGAGTAGAAAAGGATCTCAAAATAGCACTTGTGAATAATATTTAGTAAGAAAATGAATGTTTGGGCCCGTATTTCTTTGTTTGGACCTTGAAAAATAAAAAAAAGCAGAGAAAATCCCTGCTTTTTTAACCTATATAGCATATTCTGGAAGGTTCTAATATTTCATAGCTTCCTTGGTTAAATATTTTTTCAAATACCCCATTTGACCAATATCATAACTTTCATGCTGAGCCAGAAAAATGACGGTGCCTCCGATTGAAGAATCTCCAGTCGGGTTTTTAAAAGGGGCATCGCCTTTCAAATGTTCTTCTGAAACAGTATGAAGTACCTCTTTCATTAGTTTGGAAACTTTTTCCCATTCCTCTTTCACTTTCGCAAGTGAGGGATAAACATCCTTGGCATCATAGGCCTTGAATTTTTCAAATAACCCCTTAAACGGGTTCTCAGCCGGATTTCCCAAAAGGTTCAGGGTGTTGTACCGTGCCCATACTGTGTGAGTTGCTACCCAGATGAATGAATTTGAATGCTCACTGATCCGGATTTTGGATTGTTCTTCTGTCACACCTTCCATTGCATTGATAAACAAACGGTGGTTAAGTTTAAAAATGAGCAAAGAAGAATAAATTGAAGGGGCTTTTACGCTTTGTTTGAGTGCACTGATCTCTTCCATAAGTTTAACTATTTTGGGGTTAGTTGAATGATTTAGGAGGGTAAAGCTAAGGTATCTGTTTGAATTCGTGTTACAGGCGCCTTTTTTTCGAAAAGTATTCATTTTCGGCTCTAAAGTTTTTAAGGATAGAAGACATTGACGCCATTTCATTCATTTCACCCTTTAAAACAGGCGATCCGTTCAATTAGTCATGCAATCCGCTCAAAATGACTTTACTTTTTTGCCCAGCCGGTATAGCTTTATACCCGGATGATTCCCTGTTTCTTTTTGCAAGGAACCTCTGATTTGTTCAACCCAATCTAAAACTAAAATCCATGTTCAAAAAAACAGCGAAGACGACAAAGCTTTCGAAATTCAAAAAAATCGAAACCAAAACCCTTTCTAAAGTAATGGGCGGTTGGTCATTTCCCACAGTAACAACACCTGCACCAGCGCCTCCTCTGGGCGGCCTCGGAGATCTGGACTCCAATGCGCACGCTTAACCTTGCTTAAAACGGAATTCCCTGAAATTGATCTTCTTAATAACCGATCAGTTCAGGGGATTCCTTTTTTGACAAAGAACGCATCAGCTCTCGCTTTTAGGCACTCGTTAAATTGGCCGGGAGTTTACGACTTGCAGGCCTGAAGTGCCACGACAAAATAACAAAAACAGTCTGCATCAACGGTCCGAGAATTCCTTTTAGGTCGGTGTCATGGCATGCCAAATGCGAAACAAGCGCCCCGGTCATGACGAAAAAGAAACCGGCATAAGCCCATTCTTTGACAAGCTTAAATCCGGGAAGCAAAATCACGATAACTCCCAGAACTTTCCAAAAGCCGAGTATACTCAATAAGTAAGCCGGATAACCCAATTGCGTTAACAACTCAACCATCTCTTTCGACCTGAACAGCTGAGCCATACCGCTCGCCAACATGCCGAAAGCCAATAGTGCAGTGCTCGCCCAATAGACAATTAATTTTCGTTTTTCCATTTTTTTTATGATTTTAAAAGTTCAGTATCCTTAAAGAAGTCCGGTTGGTCTTGAATGAAGTCGGTACAAAAAGGTTGAGTTGTTTATACTCTTCCCACTTGGCTGAAAATCACGCATCATCTAGACCCTTGCCACTGAGAATTTGTTTCTCGTATTTTTCAATCCTGGATTCACGGGTTTTGGATTGTTTGGCTTGAGAAAAATACAGAAGGTATGCTCTTTGCCTTCCCGGGGTCAATGCAGAAAAAGCGGCTTTCAATGCAGGGGCTTTAGTCAATCTTTTTTGAAATTCTTCAGGCATTGCGAATTCTGCCGTTTTTTTCATGTCCACTTTCAATCCGGCTTTTTCAACTTCGATGGCCTCATAAATATAGGCTTTCAGGATGGCTTTCATTTCAGTGATTTCGCGCACACCGTTGAAGCGGATTTGGCGCCCTGCCTGCACATTCTTTGTTTGCTGAACAAGAATGCCCTGATCATCATTTAATAAAACTCCCTTGAAAAACAAAAGCGCACAATAGTCTTTAAACACATGTATTAAAACGATGTTGTTTTTCTGAAAGGAATAGCAAGGGACACCCCACTTCAAATCTTCGTTCAGCCCACAGTCAAGCACGATCGCTCTCAGTTTCTTGATTTCTTCCTGCCAGGTGGTGGTCTTGTTGAAATAAAAATCAATTTTAGGATTCATTCTGCTTTGTGTCATGGTCTGTTAATTTAATTTGCCAAGGATCTCCTGCAATCGGTTATGTGCCATATTGATGCCCTGCACCATCCCTAATTTTAACACCTGATTTCTGTGGTCAGCCGATTCGTAAATGACGTGTATGTCGAGCTTGCTTGTATTGTCAGTGAGTTTTGCAAACTCGATAAGTTCAAGCTGGATACCATAGGGTGTGTTTTCCATTTCAAATGTCCTTGTGATTTTCTTGTTTGGGCTGACCCCATGGATTACCCCATTGAAGTTGTATTTGTTCCCTTTCGCATCTGTCGTTTCAAATTGGTAACTGCCGTGCTTTTTGCTTTCGAGTTTCAGAACTTTTGTGCCCATCCACTGCTCAACAATGTCGGATTCAGAATATGCTTTGAAAAGCAATTCTACCGGCAAATCAAATTCTCTTGTTATCACTAAATCTTGTTTGCCTTCGCCTGCTTTGATTTTTGTTTTTTGTTCCATGCTGTTTTAATTTTTTGATTTGTAGTTTTTCATTATGCTTTCCAGTTTATTGAACCGGCCATCCCACATTTTTGCAAATGGCATGAGCCATTCGGCTATTTCTTTCATTTTTGCTGAATTGAAGTGATAATAGATTTCCCTGCCCGATTCTTCTTGTTTAAGAAGCTGGCATTCCGTGAGAATCTGAATGTGTTTGGAAATTGTTTGCCGCGACGAATCAAAGTTGTCGGCTATGGCACCCGGTGTCATGGCTCGTAAAGCAACCAAAGATAAAATAGCCCTTCTTGTCGGGTCGGCAATGGCTTGAAAAACGTCTCGTCTGGTTTCCACTTATGCTGTCATTTGGCTGCAAAATTAATGAAGTTATATGACTGCGCAAATTTTTCTGCCCTTTTGGGAGAATGGGCGTGATTCCTTGGCAAATGGAATATTGCCTTTAATGCATTGAATCCACGATAGCTTCATGAAATGGGTAGTCTGTGTATCCTTTGGCATCTGCAGAATAAAACAGATCCGTTTTCAGATCTTTGGATAAGGCCCAGTTGTTTTTAAATCGTTCTGCCAAATCAGGATTGTTGATAAATGGACGGCCAAATGCAATTAAATCGGCAACGTCATTTTCGATAGCAACCTCTGCTTTGGTTTTGTCAAAGCCGCCGCAATGGATAATTGTGTTTTTGAAATTGTAACGAATTGTTTTTTTGATTTCAATGGGTACGGCAGGTGAACCCATAGCCGAATGGTCAACCAAATGGATAAAAGCAAGACCTGTTGTATTCAGTTTTTCGGAAAGATAGTTGTAGGTCGCATCAATTTCGGGGTAATGGGGCATGTCGCTGGCCGCTCCATAGGGAGATAAACGAATACCCGTTTTGTCTTTTCCAATGGCTTCGGCCACGGCGCTGGCCACTTCAATGACAAAGCGGCATCGGTTTTCAATATTCCCACCGTATGTATCGATCCGGATGTTGCTGATGGGGGAAAGGAATTGTTCAAGTAAGTATCCATTGGCCCCATGCAGTTCCACACCATCAAAACCGGCTTCTATGGCATTTTTAGCAGCTGCAACATAGTCTGTTTTTGTGTTTTCAATATCGGCCGGACCCATTTCCTGTGGAAGAGGGAAGTCCTGCAATTGTTTGGCATCTGTATACATTTGGCCGGCAGCTTTCACAGCCGAAGGGGCAATGATTCTGGCTCCTTCAGGCATATTGAGAATATGGCTTATTCTTCCGGTGTGCATAAGCTGGATCACGATCTTTCCGCCATGCTGATGTACGGCGGAAGTGATTTTTTTCCATCCCTCCACTTGCTGTGTGCTGAAGATCCCTGGAATGCGTGCGTATCCCAGGCCGTTGGGAGAGGGCGCAGTGCCTTCTGTAATAATCAAACCGGCACTTGCACGTTGTTCGTAGTATGTTTTCATCAAATCATTCGGGATATTGCCTGTGGCTCGGCACCGGGTCATGGGTGCCATGACCATGCGGTTCTTTAAATGTATGGAGCCAATGATTGCAGGTGTGAATAAGGGGCTTGCTTTCATGTGTTTGGATTCGGTTCTGTTTGTGGGGAAATCAGTGAAGGTTCTGGGGTATATTTGGCGAGATAGGCTTGAAGTGACTATTTCGGTGATTCTGACC
>PLXK01000099.1 GCA_003151415.1 Bacteroidota bacterium | reverse complement strand
GTATTGAAAGGAGGCTGCCAGACAACATTCACATAAGGGGGATTGTTCGGGGGCTGGGGCATGGGGTTGGAATAGGAAGCGCCGTCGTAGGGTTGAAACAATTCATAAACCAGGGAGTCGCCATCGATATCCTGGGCACTGTGATCAAAGACAAAAGGAACATTTGCGCACAGAAAAGGCGGCGGCCAGTTTTTAAATACGGGGTTTGAATCAATGGCATAGAGGGCCCGGTCGGGAACGTGGGCATAATACGTGGCTCCGACATTGGTCGGACCAATGATGTTCAGAATGGTCTGGTTTCGGCAGCAGCGCTGATAAACAAGCTGATAGCCCCCAGGGCGGGCCGGAAGAAGAACCGTGTCAAAATAGGTGGTTCGTTCGTAACAAACGTTTCGGGGAGGAACAAAGCAGGCGTTGTTGATGGTATTGGGCAGGGTATCTTTGTGCGTAAAGCGCATCATGAGGGTATCTAAAAGAGCATTGTTCATATCAAAAATGCCAAGGGCAGCCGGTTGATCAAAGGGAGGGATGCCGTTGTAACAGTCGCGGTAAACGGTCATGGAAATGGCATATTTGTCGCCTCCAAGCCATTTGTAATTCAACTCACCGCCTACAATGTGTGTGGCATTTGCGAGAAAGGGAAGGAGAATAAGAAAAAGCGTATAGATTCGTTTCATTGGTTTCTGAAACCATGTCAGAATCAAATATAGGAAAAACAAGAATAAGAAGACAGGATCCGGGGGATGTTTCTGCGGTGCTGTGCAAGGCACAATCAGGCAGAGATCCTGTCAGAATTGGATTCGCGCTCGTGTTTGATGAATTCGGAAACCTCTTTCTGCAGGTTTTTGAGTTCCTGAAGTTTGGGCTGCAATCTGGATTTCATTTCTTTGATTGCATTGGCTTCCTCGGAATTGGGCTGTCCGTTTCCTTCGCGGCGGACAAGAGCGGCGGAAAGCACACCGATAATCTCGTATTCAAGTTCGCTTGTCTCATCGATCAGTGAACGGTATCTTTCCCATTGCGGATGCGATTCGGGTCCTTTGTTCATAGTTTTGAATTTTTGACTTTTGCGAATTTGGTTGCGAATCTCCATTCGAAACCGGCCTTACTTATTCTGTTTTAAAGGTAGGAGGAGTGAAGGAAGTAAAGGAAAAAGCAAGGTTATCTTTGTGTTAATATTGTGTCCGGAAAACGAACAGCGCAAAGCTGATTCCTGTTTTTTTAACAAACATGTTCAGTCGCGGAAATTTGTTTCGTCAGGAATCAGAGGTTTGGGGCAGAAGAGCAAGAAACAAAAGTTAAATTGTTTTTCATGTAATTGATAATCAATTAATAATGAACGTTAGTTAATGTCTTTGTGGATGTGAAAAAACAGGCTTCAGGATCAATTCCAAAGGTCATTTCGCAGCTTTTTACGGATGCTGCCGGGGCGGTCTTTTTTTTGATCATCTCCGATACATGCCTTTTTATACCTTCGCAGCATGTTTAGCAAAATAAGGCATTGGGAAAATATCCACATTCCCCTTTGGTTGATGAAAGATACCTGCTGGATGCTTGAATGGCGATTGATGGGTATCACCATGATATTTCCAACCATTTCGGTGGCCATCTATCTGGCCTGGAAAACAAGGCTGGAGGAGGAGTTTTACATCAATCTGGCGATATGCTTCTGGATAGGGGCAAATGCCTACTGGATGTGCTGCGAATTCTTTCATCATGCCGAACTGAAAGATTATGCGGGGTATCCCTTTATTGTTGGGATGATCTGCGTATCCTTGTTTTATTTAAGACGTTTGTTCGGCAAAGGAAACCAGGAGGTGCTCTGATCCGGTTTTTCGGATAGGGTCTTTCTACTTTCTGATGTTGCGTTTCAGGGCAACCATCTGAATGGCTGTAATGGCGGCTTCATCGCCTTTGTTCCCGTGTTTCCCTCCGGCTCTTTCCCTGGCCTGTTTCAGATCGTTTGTGGTCAATACCCCAAAAATAACGGGCTTGTTGTACATCAGTCCAACATTGGTGATTCCGTTGGCAACGGCATTGCAGATGAAATCGAAATGCCTGGTCTCGCCCTGTATGACACAGCCCAGACAGATGACAGCATCGATGGCTTCGAGTTGGGCGGCAAATTGGGCACCCAGGGAAAGCTCAAAACTTCCGGGAACCGATCGGATAACGATATTCTTTGCTTTCGCTCCATGTTTCAGAAGGGAATTTATTGCCGCCTTTTGAAGGGCTCCGGTGATCTGGGTGTTCCATTCGGAAACAACAATTGCAAAATGCATGCCTTTAGCCGAAGGAACGGACATGTTTGCGGTACTGCTCAGGTTCTTCAAGGATGTAGCCATAGGATAAAAAAAAGTCCCGATTGCTCGGGACATTGAATTAGTTGGTGATATTGCCTTTTGTTTTTGCCCGGGCGATGAACTTGTCGATATCGCGGCTTTCGGGGGTGTCAAAATATTCTGTCTTTATCTTCTCGTATTGCTTTATGGCTTCGGCATAGTTTTTCTGATCTTCATAAGCCAGACCGGCCTTTTTCAGGTACACAGGGCTTGTAAAGTTATTGTGGTTCGAGTTGGCGGCTTTCATGTAAAAAGAAATGGCTTCTTCAGCATTGCCCTGTTCCATATAACAATCACCGATTGAACCTGTTGCGATGGATCCAACCACCTGGTCGTTCCCGTCGTAATCCTGGAATTGCTTGATGGCATCCTTGTAATTGCCTTTGGCCCGGTAACAGATACCCAGATAGTAATGAGCGAGGTTTCCGGAAGGCGTGTTGCCGTATTGATCCACGACTTTGGCAAAGCCCAGGGTATCGCCATGTCCGTTAATGGCCATATTCAGCGAATCTTTCTCAAACCATTTTTCGGCCCAAAAGATCTTTGTCTGCGCCTCTTCAGCCAATGGCTTCATATAAAGATATTTCCATGCAAAAAAAGCGCCATGCAACAGAACGATGGCACCTAAAATGATAGACAGGCTCTTTTTGTTTTCGTTGATATAATGTTCGGTCTTGCCAAGGGCTTCCTCGACATCCAGGATGGGTTCATCTTTTTCTTCGGCCATATTCGTCGTTCTTTATTAATTAAGGTTGCAAAAATAGCTAAAATTTAGAAACCCGTGAAATCTCTTTGATATTTCCAAGACCAAATGAAGGAATCGCTCGGACAGAGTTCCTCGCTATTTATCCTGAGAAATGATATACCTGGGCATGAAACTCCGGTATCTGCTGT
>PLXK01000155.1 GCA_003151415.1 Bacteroidota bacterium | reverse complement strand
ATCCTTACCAGGGATGTGAGCATGGGTGTGTCTATTGTTATGCACGCAATACACATGAGTACTGGGGATACAGTGCGGGCCTTGATTTCGAACGCAAAATCATTGTGAAGCCCGATGCTGCCGTTCTGCTTCAAAAGCAGTTTCGCAAACCGGGATGGGATCCCCACCCCATTATGTTATCGGGAAATACAGATTGTTATCAGCCTGTTGAACGCAAGCTTGAAATAACCCGTAAAATCCTGGAAGTTTGTCTCAAGCACCGGCATCCCGTAGGTATCATCACAAAGAACAGTTTGGTTTTAAGAGATCTGGACATCCTCAAACAAATGTCCGAGCGCAATCTGGTTCAGGTGATGATTTCCATAACCGGTTTGAATGAAGAGACAAGACTCCTGCNNGCCACCTACAAAAACCGGTTGAATACGGTGCATTCGTTAAGTGCGGCGGGTATACCGGTTGGCGTGATGGTAGCCCCCATTATTCCTGGCATCAATAGCCACGAAGTTTCGGATATTCTGGAACAGGCGGCGGCTCATGGCGCAAGATCGGCGGGAATGACCATTGTTCGTTTAAACGGAGCCATCGGAGGCATTTTTAAAGACTGGCTGCAGAAATGCTATCCCGACCGGGCCGAGAAAGTGTGGAACCAGGTTGTTGAATGTCATGGAGGTACGGTAAATGACAGCCGTTTTGGAACCCGCATGCGGGGCGAAGGCAAAATAGCCGAATCCATCACCGCCCTGTTTCGTCTGGCCCGGAAACGCTTTATGAAAGATCCTTCAGGCTTTCAATTCAATCTGACGGATTTCGATCCGCAGGGCGGCGAAGGGCAGATGAAGTTGTTTTGAAGGTATTTTATCCCCTGTAAAACAGGTTTAACCCTTGTTCCAGGCTCAAGATCTGCCAACCGGAGCCGAAAAGAAAGATAATTTTAAAAGAAAGGCTTGCGGGAATGAATATTGTATTATCTTTGCCGTTCTTAAAAAAACGAATAAACAATGGCCAATCATAAGTCATCCATCAAAAGAATCCGCTCGAACGAGGCGAAAAAATTGAAAAACAGGTACCAGCACAAGACTGTGCGTACCGCTATCAAAGGAATTCGCACGGCAGTTGATAAAAAAGCAGCTGAGACAGCTCTTCCAAAGGTCATTTCGATGATCGACAAATTGGCTAAGAGAAGTGTGATTCACAAGAACAAGGCATCCAATCTGAAATCGAAACTGACCAAACACGTCAAGACGATTAAATAATTTCGGTTTTATTCCTGAAAACCCTGTTCCCTTTAACCGGAATGGGGTTTTTCGTTTTATATCCCCGGGACCTGCCCTGATTTGGAGGAGATTTCTTTCTATCTTTATCCGGGGTATGCAGAAAAGATCAGTGGGGATCAAACGCGTTACTCCGGTGTGGCATGAGAAGGGATAAACGGGATACCCTCGCACAAATTCAGCCTCCAATGCACATGAGCTCAAAAACGAGCTGCGGCATCATCCCGTTTCATGAAGAATTTTTTCAGATCAGCATATGGAAAATCTGACAATAAAGTCCTGGGCAGAAGACGACCGTCCGCGCGAAAAACTTCTTGAAAAAGGCCGTCAGATGCTTACCGAAGCCGAACTGATCGGAATCCTGATCGGCTCCGGAAGCCGTGATGAAACGGCTGTGGATGTGGCCAAACGAATTCTGGCCAGAATTCGTTTGGCCACATNNATGTGGCCAAACGAATTCTGGCCAGTATCAACAACGACCTTGGAGAATTGGGAAAACTCAGCGTCAGCGACCTGATGCAATTCAAAGGCATTGGAAAAGCCAAAGCCGTGTCCATTCTGGCAGCTCTTGAATTGGGAAGAAGACGAAATTCGACCGAGATTGTTTCCAAAAAAAAGCTAATCAGCAGTGAGGATGCTTTCCGGGCCATTCAGCCCACTTTTGCGGATTTGCCGCACGAAGAATTCTGGGTCCTTTTGCTGAGCCGTTCCAATCAGCTGATCCGCAAAGAATGCATCAGCAAGGGAGGCGTTTCGGGAACGGTTGTTGACCCGAAACTGGTTTTCAAACCCGCCCTGCAACATTTGGCCTGTGCAATGATTATTTGCCACAACCATCCTTCGGGCAGTCTGAAACCCAGCGATGCGGACCTGAAGATAACCAAACAATTAAAGGAAGCCGGTCATACCCTGGAGATACCCGTTTTGGATCACCTCATTGTCGGAGAAGATAAATATTACAGCTTTGCCGATAATGGCCTCATCTAGACATACACAAAACCAGGACAGACTTTCGCATATGCTTAAAATACTCACTGTTATCGGCGCAAGGCCACAAATCATCAAGGCCGCAGCTTTGAGCAGAGCCATAAAGACACGCTTCCAGGGAAAAATTCAGGAATGTATTGTCCATACCGGACAGCATTACGANNATACAACCTGGCAGTGGGCTCAGGAACACACGGCAGCCAAACCGCGGCCATGATTATCGGTATTGAGGATCTGCTGCTCAAAGAAAAACCCCATGCCATTGTCCTTTACGGCGATACGAATTCCACCCTGGCAGGAGCTGTGGCTGGTTCAAAGCTTCACATTCCCGTTATTCACATCGAAGCCGGGCTGCGTTCATTCAACCGGTCCATGCCCGAGGAAGTGAACCGAATCATGTGCGATCACGTCTCCACCCTTTTGTTTTCTCCCACGGCATCCGGTTTCAAACATCTGCTGGACGAAGGATTCAGAGAGTTTAATGAAGGTCCTTTTCACGCAGGAAACCCCAAAATCTACCACTGCGGAGATGTGATGTACGACAACAGCCTTTATTTTTCGGACATAGCAGACAAGCAGACAAGCATTCTGGCCGATCGGCAGTTGCAGCAAGGCCAATATGTCCTGGCCACCATTCACCGCGACAACAATACCGACGATCCGGTCAGACTCAGCGCTTTGTTCAGCGCTTTGAATACCTTGTCTGTGAAAAATAAAATCAAGGTGGTGCTTCCCATTCACCCCAGGACCGCCAAGCTTCTTGAGAAAAACCTCCGGCCCGATTTGTATAAAGCGCTGAAGGCAAATCCCGATTTCCTGATCATCCCTCCTGCTTCCTTTCTGGAAATGGTCACACTCGAAAAACATGCAAAAATCGTCATGACCGATTCGGGCGGGGTACAGAAAGAAGCCTTCTATTTCAGAAAACCATGCATCATTCTCCGGTCGGAAACAGAATGGGTTGAACTTGTCGAATGCGGTTCGGCCATACTTGCCGATGCCGATGAACACCGCATTCTGCATGCCTATGATATGCTCAGCGCCAAAAAAGATCTTCAGTTCCCGCCTTTGTTCGGTGATGGGAAAGCCTCCGAATTCATTTGTTCCGAAATGCTTCAACACCTGCCTCACTGATGCATGTACTCGCTTATACCCATAAAATCACACCGCGCAACCGCTATGTTTTCAGGCTTTTTTTCAAAGAATTGCTGGGCGTCGAATGTATACTGATTGATGATGCTGCCGAATTCCAGGCCTTTGAGGGACCCAAATTCAGTTACTCGCTCAGCCCCGTTTCGACCGAGCTTCATTTCGCCAGCAGCAATCTTCTTTTTGAAACAGGAATCAAGGAACAAAACATTGCCGTGACAGACTGGAACGGGAACAAGGTGTTTTATGCAGCCGGAAAACATTCGGCACTTCCATTCGATCCGTTTGCAGCCGCCTTTTTCCTTGTGAGCCGCTACGAAGAGTACCTGCCCCATATCCGCGATCTGTATGACCGCTTTGATGCAAAAGAAAGCATTGCCTGGAAAAATGGTTTCCTGACCAAACCCGTTGTCAATGTCTGGGCAGGGATGATCCGGAAAATAATTTCAGAACGATTTCCTGCGCTGCACTTCCCTGTCGGAAACTACCGGTATATCTCCACCATAGACATCGACAATGCGTATGCCTACAGGGAAAAAGGAATGATGCGAACCCTGGGGGGCTATCTGAAAGACCTGGTGAAATTCGATTTCGGAAATATCAAAAGCCGGACGCAGGTTCTTCTGGGATTGAAACGCGATCCGTATGACACCTATGAATTTCAGTTTGCCATCCAGAAAAAGAACAAACTCAAAACCATTTATTTCTTTTTGGTGGGCGATTATGGAGTGAATGATAAAAACCTGCCCGTTGAAAGCCGCAAATTCCAGTCGCTCATCAAGACCGTTGGCGATTATGCCGAAGTCGGCGTCCACCCGTCTTTTGGATCGAACACCAATCCCGAACAGCTTCGCAAGGAAGTAGCCCGGCTGTCGGGTGTTCTGCACCGGGAAGTGACCGCCAGCCGGCAACATTTTTTAAAATTGTCTTTCCCAGACACCTACCGCAACCTCATTGATCTGGATATTACCGATGACCACAGCATGGGTTTTGCCAATGAAATTGGGTTCCGTGCCGGAATCTGCTCGGCCTTCAATTTTTATGATCTGGATCTTGAAATAGAAACCAAGCTGCGCATACATCCTTTTGCCATTATGGATGCCACGCTGAAATACTACATGAAGGTGCCTCCCGAAAACGCCATGGATGCAATAAAACCCCTGATTGAGGAAGTAAAA
>PLXK01000095.1 GCA_003151415.1 Bacteroidota bacterium | reverse complement strand
GGCCGTGGTGGAGCTGGTGGCATTGGCCAGAGCTGCAGGCTGGGTAAGTGTTGCTTCAGTTTGGGTATAGCAATTGTTGGCATCTGTTATAAAACAGGTGTATGTGCCTGCACAAAGGCTGGTTGCGGTAGCCGAAGTTTGTGCTCCCGCTGTCCAGGAAAACGTGTATGCGCCTGTACCTCCCAAAGGAAGGGCCGTTGCGGTACCGTTGCAGACATTGAAACAGCTGACATTGCTGGCCGAAACTGAGCTGGAAAGCAATGTGGGGTTGGTGAGTGTAACAGTAAAAGGAGTTGAGCAAGCGTTCGCATCCTTTACGGTAAGGGTATAGGTGGCTGCGGAGAAACCGCTGCCAGTTGCCGTGATGCCGCCGGTGGGGCTCCAGCTGTAAGTAAATCCGGAAGCTCCGCCACTTACCGTGGCCGCAGCGCTGCCGTCAGCATATCCAAAGCAGGTAGGGTTGATGTGTGTAAAAGTTGCTGTGATGGCCGAAGGCGACAAAATGACGGTCTTTGCCGAATCCATACAGCCATTTGCATCCTTCACATATCCGGTATAAGCACCGCCACCGAGGTTGGTTGCCATTGCCTGTGTTCCGCCGGAAGGCGACCAGGAATAGCTAAGACCGCCGGTTCCGCCTGAAGCGGTCAATGTTGCAGTAGCCGTAGTGCTGCCGAAGCAATTCAGGTTTGTGGAGGCAATCGTAGCGGCAATGGCTGGAGGGCTGCTGAATGCTGTCGACGCCGAAAAGAGACAGCCATTGGCATCTTTCACGGCAACGGTGTATGAGCCCGGAGCCAATCCGCTGGCAGTGGCAGCCGTTCCGCCAGACGGAGACCAGAGGTATGTTAAAGGGGCGGTTCCGCCTGTAGCGGTCACCGTGGCTGTCCCGTTTGAAACGCCGTTGCAGGTATTGGGAACCGATGCAACTGTTCCTGTTGGTGCCCCGATGTTGGTTACCGCAATCACCGCTGTTTTAAAACAGCCGAAATTATCCGTCACTGTTACTGTATAATTACCGGCTGGCAATGAGCTGGCCGTAGCAGTGGTGGTCGTACTTAAAGGCGCTGCCCAGGAATAGGTATAATTAAAACTTCCGCCGGTTGCCGTTACCGAAGCAGAACCGTTGGAGGCACCACAGTTTGCCTGCGCCATTGTGGGAGTAACCGCCACGGCAGCCGATTCGGAAATAAATGTGGTTGTTCCGGCCGTACATCCGTTCGCATCTTTGATCGTGCAGGAATAAGAACCTGTCGGCAAAGAAGAGGCTGTGGCTGCATTGCCTCCGGTAGGCGACCAGGAATAGGAATAAGGAACTGTTCCTCCGCTTCCGGCAACCGTTGCCGACCCGGTGCTCGTTCCTCCGCACTGAACATTTGTTTGTGTGGTAAGGGAAACCGAAAGGGCGGTAGGCTGGGTCATACCAATGCTTTGAGGTGGGGCCGTGCAGCCATTTGCATCGGTTACGAAACAGGTGAAGATTCCGGAAGTGAGCCCGGTACCTTTTGAACCGGTACCGCCTGAAGGGCTCCAGGAGTATGTATATCCAGGGGTTCCTCCTGAAGGTGTAACCGTAGCTGAGCCATTGCTGGACATGTAGCAGGTTGNNGCGCTTGTTAAAGTGGCAGGCTGTGTAATGGTAACAGTTACGTTTGCCGTACACCCCAGTGCATCGCTGGCCACACAGGTATAGGTTCCCGGGCCTAGTTTGGTAGCCACGTTGGATGCTCCGCCGGCAGGAGACCAGGAGTAGGAATAAGATCCGGATGGATTGCCTCCTGCGGTGGTTACTGTAGCAGTCCCGTTGGCACTTCCATTACAGGTTACATTGGTTTGTGTGGCAGAGGCGGTGAACAAAGGAGGCTGACCGATAGTGCCCGTTTGAGTAGCAATACAGCCGTGTGCATCGGTCACGTGAATCGTATAGGTTCCGACAGGAAGAGAAAAAGCTGTCTGGCCCGTGCCTGTTGCCGGCAAAGGCGACCAGCTGTATGTATAGGGGCCGGTGCCGCCGCTTACAGAGGCATAAAGGCTTCCGTTTGTACTTCCGAAACAGGATACATTCGAAGGAGTCATGCTGATGGAAATACCTGTCGGTTGAGTGACAGTTACCGTTTTTGTTGCGTTGATGCCGGTATGGTCGGTTACCTTAACGGTGTATGTATTCGCGCATAAAGCACTGCTTGACGCGGCCGTGCCGCCCGAAGGACTCCAGGAATAGGTATACGGTGTGGTTCCGCCTGTAACGGTTGCAAGTGTTGTCCCGTCGCAAGTGCCAAAGCAGGAACAATTGGTTGCGGTGGCCGTGATGTTTAGTGTCTGTGCCTGAATGGTTGCATAATTCAGCAGCAATAAAGTGACTGCAAAAAAGGTGTAAATTTTTTTCATCGGGTGATAGTTGACGGTATTGTTTGCTGTGGTTTGAAGAACTAAATGTAATGAAAATTTATGAAATACGCTGTATATACAGGGAGACGCAAAAGTAGGCAAAATGGTTGCATCTTATCCTGCGAAAGGACACTAAAAACGTTCCTGAAATAGCTTCCCGGCTTATCCAATTCCGTTGTGACCTGCCGAAACGATAGTCCGGTCCGACAGGCAAACGATCATTTGCCAAAAACATTCTCCACCATCGTAGGCTTTCAGCCACACTTTGTATCCGATACCTTTGGGCAGGCCTTTGGTTAAGGGGCAGAAAAGATTCAGATACAAATACTTTTTTCCCTGAACATGAAAGGTTCGCACCTGTCTGATGTGGTCCCGGATCCGGGTATATACCCCTGAATATTCTTCCACAGTTGACTTGCTGACCGGAACTGTTGTGTCTGTTTTGAAATACTGATATTGCATGTCATTGTTGTGCCTGGTTTGCATATACGATTCAAGACCATTTTTCAGAATGCTTTCGGCTGCCAACAGATCAGCACTGTCTGACATTTGTTCTTTCATATCTGTCAGTGATATTTTGTTCCAAATGGCCATTCTCCGGAACGAAGGGGCGTCCAGACAAGAGAGGTTAGTGGCAACCGCATAATTGATGCCCTGGAGTGAAATGTTTTTGAACGGATCTGATGTGAAAGAAAAAGAAACTGTCAGACTAAAAGCAAATAAAAACAGGGCCTTTTTCAGCCTGGAAGGAAACAGGGAAAATGTCTTTGTCTTTTTTGACACGGAAAGGCAGTGTTGGATTTAGTCAATTTGGAAAACATCGAAATCGGTCAGGTCTTTCCATTTCCCTATCCATTCGTTAAAAAGGTTTTCGTTTTTTGTTTCCATCAACTGAAAACAAATGTTCTTTTCTTTATTGACCCAGGAATTCAGATAGAACAAACCTTCAGGAAGGAATCTGCCAGTGGCATTGTAGCGTTCATAGACTTTGTCAAAGCAACCGGGTTTGAAGCGTTCAACAACCATATACTTTTTCATGCTCATTTTTCTGTCAGTAAATGCAAACCTGCCCTTGCCCGATCGGAAGAACAGAGGCAATCACATCTTCCCGAATTTTTTTGTCGTACATTTTTTCTATGGCCCATCCAACCAGATCTACCGCCGCCAGACAACCTGCAGCCGTTCCGATGTTTCCATGGGTGACCAGATGCTTGTCTTCAATCACGTTTACGCCATAGGCTTTCAAGGCTTCAAAAGCGGTCGGGTAGGTGGTGGCGGAAAGCCCTTTTAAATGACCCAGGGCGGCAATGATAAGCGCCCCCGAGCACATCGAGCAAATGATTTGTTTGTCGGGATTCAGTTTGAAACGGGAGAGATAGGCTTGGTCTTGAATGACAGTTCGTGTGCCCGGCCCGCTTCCGAAAAAAACAAGATCAGCATCGTTGCATTCTTCAATAAGCCCGTGCATGGTCAGATCCAGTCCGCATACGGATTTGTGAATGCTCTCCGTGCCGACAATTTTCACGACGAATTCTTTGTCCCGGTGTTTAACGCGGTTGAGCAAATCCCAGGCCAGAAAGATATCGATGTCTGTGAATTTGTCGAAGGTGACGATGACTGCTTTTTTCATGGAAGTTAATTTTGTTTTCGACTCCACTCAGACGCATCGGTGGTTGAGTGGAGCCGAAACCACCTTGACCCTGAGCGGGGCCGAAGGCACTATTCAAACGCCGGAATGCCTGTAATGTCGTTTCCGGTAATGAGCAGATGAATATCGTGCGTTCCTTCGTAAGTAATAACCGATTCGAGGTTCATCATGTGACGCATGATCGGATATTCTCCGGTAATGCCCATGCCTCCGTGAATCTGACGGGCTTCGCGGGCAATGGTGAGAGCCATAAACACATTGTTTCTTTTGGCCATTGAGATCTGGGCAGGTGTGGCGCGGTGTTCGTTTTTCAAAACACCCAGACGCCAGGTGAGCAACTGTGCTTTGGTGATTTCGGTAATCATTTCAGCCAGCTTCTTTTGCGTGAGCTGGAAACCCCCGATAGGTCTGCCGAACTGGATGCGTTCTTTGGAATAATTGAGAGCTGATACATAACAATCCATGGCAGCTCCTATTGCGCCCCAGGCAATTCCATAACGGGCTGAATTCAGACAGCTCAGCGGGCCCTTCAGACCTTTGACTGTGGTGAATACATTTCCTTTGGGCACTTTTACATTGTCAAAGACAAGTTCTCCTGTTGCGCTTGCACGCAAGGACCATTTGCCGTGTGTTTCAGGGGTGGTGAATCCGGCCCATCCGCGTTCAATGACCATTCCGCGAATATCGCCCGCTTCGTCTTTTGCCCAAACCACGGCGATATCGGCAAAAGGAGCATTGGAGATCCACATTTTGGCACCATTGAGTACATAATGGTCGCCTTTGTCTTTGATATTGGAAAGCATGCCGTTGGGATTGGATCCATGATCGGGTTCGGTAAGTCCGAAACAACCCATCAGGTCTCCGCTTGCCAGTTTAGGCAGGTATTTTTTCTTGAGTTCTTCTGAAGCATAGGTATAAATAGGAAACATGACCAGCGAGCTTTGCACCGATGCGGTGGAGCGAAGACCGCTGTCGCCTCTTTCAAGTTCCTGCATAATCAGACCGTAGGAAATCTGGTCGAGACCCGGACCGCCATATTCCTGCGGGATATACGGACCAAATGCGCCAATTTCGGCCAGGCCCTTGATCCATTGTTTAGGAAACACACAGCTCTGGCAGGCTTCTTCCACGATCGGTGAAACTTCCTTTTTTACCCAGGCCCGCGCTGAATCCCGGATAAGACGATGTTCGTCGGTAAGCAATTCGTCCATCAGGTAATAATCGGGATGCTGGAAATTGTCTGCTTTTGCCATTGTTGCTGTGTTTGTTTGATTTCCAAACGGCTTTTTTAGCCTGTTCTGAAGGCAGCAAAAGTAGGTAAATTTTGAAAAGGAATTGGTGAGGGATCGGCCAATTCAAAAATATTCTATATTTACCCAACTATAAGACTTTTCGTCCCGTCTTACTTGCGTATTCAGGCACGAAATGTGTATGTCACACAAGAACCTTAACCCCCTAAAACAGAAACACAATATGAAAAGGACAATCTTGGTATCCGCTCTTCTGGCTTCCGGCCTGCTGGTCAATGCGCAGATGTATAAAGGAAACGACAAAACCGTCATTTCTTTTTTCTCGCACACGACCATGGAAGACATTGCAGCTACAAACAACAGCTCAACACCTGTACTCAAAGCGGAAACAGGAGAATTTATTGTGCAGGTGGGGAACAAGGGCTTTGCCTTCAAAAGCGGCCTGATGCAGGAACATTTCAATGAAAATTACATGGAAAGCGACAAGTATCCATACTGCAAATTCAGAGGTAAAATTGTTGAGAAAGTCGATTACACCAAGGATGGCGTTACAAAAATAACCATGGATGGAACCATGGATATTCACGGAGTAGCCAAACCCCGCAAAATTGAAGGAACCCTCACTGTAAAAGGAGATGAAATCACCATCGATTCCAAATTCAATGTGGCCATGAAAGACCATGATATCAAGATTCCTGAGGCAGTAGGAAACAAGTTCACTGAAAATATGGAACTGACCGTTAAGGCCGTTCTTGTGAAAGTTCCGCCTAAGAAATAAAACAAGCCAAATTTCAATAACCCATTCTGGCCCCGCCGGAATGGGTTTTTTCATGCCGTTTGTTTTCGAAACGGTTGGCTCCATACCACAGAGCCCTTCGAATAAAAACACTGTTAAAGAATACCAAAAGAAGGAAATCAGAAATCATTATCTTTACTTTTGCTGATCATATTCCTGACCTTTATCAAGCATGTCTGTTCAAAAACAAAAAGTTGTCATTGCCATTACCGGAGCAAGCGGTGCGATATACGCCAAGCTCTTACTCGAAAAAATAAAAAAACTGGAAAGCCAGGTCGCGGAGGTGGGTTTGGTCATGTCTGACAATGCCAGAGATGTGTGGGAATTTGAATTGGGCAACAGGGACTTTGAGCATTTGCCGTTCAAACTGTATGGGAAAAACGATTTTTTTGCCCCTTTTGCCTCAGGCTCGGCTGGTTATCAAAGCCTGATCATTTGCCCCTGCTCCATGGGTACCCTGGCAAGGATTGCTACCGGAATCTCAAACGATCTCTGCTCCAGAACGGCCGATGTCATGCTGAAAGAACGCAGAAAATTGATTCTGGTAACCCGGGAAACGCCGCTCAACTTATTGCATATCAATAATATGAAAGCGATCACGGAAGCCGGCGGAATTATCTGTCCCGCCAGCCCTTCGTTTTACAGCCTCCCGAAAACCATCGAGGAATTGGCCGGTACTGTGGTAGACAGAGCCCTCAGCCTGGCCGGACTGGATGTGAAAATGTATCGCTGGGGAGAAAAGAAAGGACTGATCTGAAAAAACAAAAGGATCTTAATAATTGTTAACATGTGCAACATTGGATTGCCATCATACGTTTACCTGTACACAAGGAGTAATGTATGGATTGTTTATCCCCAAATTGTTTCGATATGATGAAAGAGACAACCGTGGCTATGCTTGATATGAGCAAAACCATTCTTGAAAAAGTTAGTTTCGACAGAATGCTATTCCGCAAAGAACTCTCCAAAGCCGTACAATGGCTAAAACCCGACGAAAAAATGATGCTTAAGGTATGGGTGCTCGCTACTTTCGGGCATATGTACAAAGATGTCATTCTTGATGTTTATAAGAGTGTGACGAAATCCTGATTTTTATTTCTGTTAGATATCTGGAATTACGAGGGCGTGCCCCCGAAGTATGCGCTTCGCTTTACTTCAGGGTCGGGCTTTCGGCACTCGCTCTTTGCTTTGGTTATTCGCGGAGTTTTGTAAACTCCAGTATTTTATTTCTCTTTCAAAGCCTTGTAAGCAAAGGAGCTCAGACAAAGGTGCCTCTATCCCTCACGCAAAAAAAGAATGAATTATTAGTGGAGATTTTCCGTCAGGGTTTTAGGAACTCAATATTTCTTCGCAAGCCATCAAACCCGGCGCGTTTTACTGCCGAGTCTTTGAAGGTTTTCTGAAACACTTCCTTTGTCATTTCTTCCCACTGGGGTTTTGTCATTTCCAGCAAGCCGGAACCAGGAGTAAACTGTTTTTCCTGATGCGGTTTTGAAAAGCGGTTCCAGGGACAAACATCCTGGCAAATGTCACAGCCGAAAGCCCAGTTGTCAAATTTCCCTTTGTATTCCGGTGGAATATTTTCTTTGAGTTCGATAGTGAAATACGAAATGCATTTGCTGCCGTCCACAACATACTCACTTATCGCATCTGTCGGGCAGGCATCGATGCATCGGGTGCAGGTGCCGCAGTAATCGCGGATTGGTCCGTCGGCGTCGAGTTCCAGATCGAGAATGAGTTCGGCAATGAAAAAAAAGGAACCGCCTTCTTTGTTGATGAGGTTTGAATTTTTTCCCACCCAGCCCAGGCCCGATTTCTTTGCCCAGACTTTATCCATCACCGGTGCCGAGTCGACAAACACCCTTCCGTTCACTTCTCCGATTTGATCCTGGATAAAACGGTACAGATGCTGCAGTTTTTCCTTGATGACAAAGTGATAATCTTTTCCGTAGGCATATTTGGAAATTTTCGGAGCCCCGTCTTCCTGTTGTTGAAATTCAGAAGGATAATAATTGAGCAACAGCGAAACGACAGATTTGGCGCCATCCACAAGCAGGCGTGGATCCAACCGTTTGTCAAAATGATTGGCCATGTAATTCATCTGGCCTTGCATGTTGTTTTTCAGCCAGTGCTCAAGCCTCGGCGCTTCTTCTTCCAGAAATCCGGCAGGTGAAATACCGCAAAAATCAAAGCCAAGACGTTTGGCCTCGGCTTTGATCAGTGAAGTATAATGGGATTTTTGCATTGCTCCGGTTTCTTATTTCCTGAAGCAAAGGTAAGCAAGGCTTTTGGTTTTTCCTGAAGCCTTGCAGAATTGGAGTTGAGGTTCTGTGCTTACCAAGATGAAGTCTTTTAAGGAGAGCTTATCGAAGATGGTGTTGGTTTCGGGTAAGAGATTGATGAGAGAGCCAATTAGCCCTTCTTTTTAAATGCAGGGTCGTTTTTCAAAAGTCTTCTTCCGTGAGGGACAGTTAAGGCGTCTATCTGTTCTGAATTTACAATCAAATAAATAATGCGCTTATTCCAACCATTTTTTAAGTTTTTCTTTGGCCTTGGTGGTCGATTTTGTTTGGCTGGATTTGGATTGCCCAAGTCCAATCTCGATTTTTTGCAAAAGCACAATCCTGTTCAGTAAGTCATCAAAGGAAAATTTATCAGGAAGATCTTTAATTGATTTCAAAAGCATGGTTTTGGTCAGCATATGGACAATGTTTGAATCAAGGTTAAGAAAAGCAATTGGGGGTTTTCAATTGCTTTTTGAGAATGAATGTAAACCCAATAACCATTTTGAAGCAAAAAAGACGTATCGGGCATCTCTGTCCCTCAACGTCCTTTTTGTGTAGATATGTAGATTGGTAAACGGGTCCAATACCTCAACATTCGTTCACCTCAACAGTTTCTGGTAATAATTAGTACCGTCTGCGGTTATTGTGGCAAAGTAAATTCCTTTGGGCAGATTGCCGATATTCATGAACATCTCGGTCACATCAGAAGCTTGCTCNNAGTAACATGTGCGGCTTCTTTTTTCAGGTTCAGGGTAAGCTGATTCTGGATGGGATTTGGATACAGAGCAAAGGCCTGCTGTCCGAAATCGAACTCTTCAACGCCGGTAGCTATATTCGGACAAGCTGCCCCGCCCAGATCGGTGAAGTTGTGGCAGAAACTCTGATAATACTGGTTGGCAATATTCGCGTCGTGGATCACAATTGAATTTTCATCATTGGCCGAAGTTCCTGCTCCGGTCCAGTTATAGGAACCTGTCCACACCTGTGGGTCGGATGAAGGAGTCAGCGGATCGATAAGCATGGTTTTGTTGTGATACACATCATAACTGGTCTTGCCGGTAAATACTTTCAGGTTTGCGCCCATCACCGGGTTCAGTGTTGTGTATGGGGTGTTTGTCAGGCTGTATGAATCGATCATCCCGAAGGTAGAAATACCAGCCGAAATTTTTGTTTTGATGGCGTTGGCAATCGTGTTGCTTGTAAAGGTGTAAATTCCAAAAAACAATTCATTGTTCGCTGTATTGATTGAATTGACCAAATGCGCTTCAGGGCCGTCTTTCGGACTCATATACATCTCGATCGTTGTTCCGTTTACAACGAAACTTGTTGTTGCCGAGGCCACTTTGTTTACGCCCCATTTTGAACTGGCAGGAACCGCAACTGCACCTGTTCCTCCCCACATCTGGTTGAATTCCGCAGTGTATGCGGCGGCCATAGGTTTGTCCTGAATCACAACCAGGTTGTTGTAACAGGAATCCGTTTGGGTAACGCCCCAGTCATTGGAACCGGTCAGTAAATAAGGATCTGTTGCCGTTGCCGAACCGGCATCGATAATGGTAAATTTATCATGCATGATATAGCCCGTCAGAACCTGGCTGGCCAGTTTGTTCACGCCCGAATTCAGCAAAGGCAATCCGCTGTTGGGTTGACTTCCATCGTAGATCCAGCGGACAACGACGCCTCTGGCTTGTGCACTGTTACATGCCGCCGCGATAACATACATGGCACTGCCTGTGCTGGAACAAGAGTAATCATATTGTGCAATGTCCACGGTTTTCTTCGCTCGGTTGATATAGGCCGCAATGGTATCGGCCATTGTTGTCTTTAGATAAACAGCATTGGTACCTGTGGAAACGGCAGTATTGACCGGATAATTAAAGTAAACCTTGATCTTGGGATTCTGCGCTTGTGCAAGGAATGGGCACAGACACAAAAGGACAAAAGTGACGAGTTTTCCGGTACGTTTTCTGCTGATGACAATGTTGAGCATGTCATGAATACGGGTTTTGACATCGGAGTGATGAAGTAGTGCTTTTTTCATGTGGGTATTGGTTTTAATTGTCAAAATAATAGAACGGTCGTTGAATCTGGTTTCAGAGCCAAAGGTAAATCAGAAAAAAGTGGTTTGATTTGTTGAGTGGTTCAGGATTGTGCGGTGGTAATGATCGTACTCCTGTAGGATATTCACTGTAATTCCAAGACCAATGTAACAGGAAATTCCTGAATACGCAAAGGTTTGTGCTTTTCTTTTTTGGAAATCGGCTGGATTATTTTGTTTCAGTCATTGCCAAACAGTGTGCCTGCATTCCTTCCCGGGGTTCTTCCCAGGTGTTTGTAGGCTTGTTCTGTTGCCTGTCTGCCCCGCGGGGTGCGTATCAGGTATCCTTCCTGGATAAGGAATGGCTCGTAAACTTCTTCAATTGTGCCGGCTTCCTCGCCTACAGCGGTGGATATGGTTGTCAGACCGACAGGGCCTCCTTTGAACTTATCGATCAAGGCGGAAAGTATCCGGATATCCATTTCGTCCAGACCGTTTTTATCGACATTCAGTGCCCCCAGACCGTAATGTGCAATTTCCATATCGATTGTGCCGTCACCTTTGATTTGTGCAAAATCACGAACGCGGCGCAGCAGGGCATTTGCAATTCTTGGTGTCCCGCGGCTCCTGCGTGCTATTTCAAAAGCAGCGTCGGGATGAATGTCTACTTTCAGAATTTCAGAAGACCGGGTGATGATCTGTTTCAGGAGATTGGAATCGTAATAATTCAGACGCGCATTGATACCAAAACGAGCACGCAGCGGTGAGGTCAGAAGCCCCGAACGGGTGGTGGCCCCCACCAGGGTAAATGGATTTAGTTTGATCTGAACGCTTCGGGCATTCGGACCGCTGTCGAGCATAATGTCGATGCGGTAATCTTCCATGGCCGAATACAGATATTCTTCCACAATCGGACTGAGTCTGTGGATCTCGTCAATAAAGAGGACATCAAACTCTTCGAGGTTGGTCAGCAGACCCGCCAGGTCTCCGGGTTTATCCAGAACAGGACCCGAAGTCACGCGTATGCTTACGCCCAGTTCCTGTGCAATGATATTGGCCAGGGTTGTTTTGCCCAGGCCGGGAGGACCATGCAGCAGCACATGATCCAACGCTTCACTTCGTTGTTTGGCAGCCTGAACAAATATTTTCAGGTTTTCCACCACAGCATCCTGACCGGCAAAATCGCCGAATTCCTGCGGACGAAGAAGTTTCTCAACCTCTTTTTCGGCAGGACTCAGATTCTCGCTTTCCGGATCTATGTTGGGGTTCATTGGATTTATGATGAATTCGGGTAAAGTTAAGCCTTAATGTTTAAATCAAAAGAAAAAGTTGGCAGTTGGTAATGGGCTTTGGCGATTGAAAAAAAAATGGCAATTGGCAATGTGCTTTGGAAATCAAGAGAAAATTTGGCACCTGGGAAAGAGTAATTTTTGAAAACAGCAGCACTTTATTTTGTTTTCTTGTCTTCTCTTTTTATTTTCTTTGCCAACTGCCAACTGCCAACTGCCAACTGCCAACTGCCCATTATAGCTTCCCGGCAAGCCTGGTGTTGGGAAAAAGTGTTTTATATAACTGATCCCAGGCAATAAACATTCCGAAAGCGTACATCGGTGAATTGAAATTCTTGCCTATGGCCTGGTTGTTTTTGAGCATGAGACGCAGGCCCACATCGGCTTCGACGCCAAGCCAGGAAAAAATGTAATAATCCGTTTGTACCATCGGTTCATACAACACGATGGACTGATTGTCCCTTTCGTAATTCGTCCCTTTGAAAGAAAACACATATTCTGAATTTCCGAAACCCATTTGAACAGGGATGCTGAACTCCCAGTGTTTGTTTTTGAAATACACATATTCAAAATAAGCAGATACATATCTCAGCTTCATGTGCATCAGCACAGATTGTGCAACTCCAGTCTGGTCGTTGAAGTTCAGGACCTGGGTAAGATCGCTACTCATGTAGTTATAGCCGGCCCCGATTCTTACTCTTTTGTGAAGGGAAATTCCGGCATTGATGCCCCAGATATCGGCCCGGCTGTTTTGGATAAACGAATTGCGTCCCCCGAAACCAACAAGAGGCTTGGGTTTGTATTGCAAAGCTGTTCTCAGGGTGTCCATCATTTCTGTCTGTGCAGAGACCACAGAGCCGAACACACTCAGAAAAACAAAAAAGAGGAAACGGCGTTGATTCAAATTGTTTGTTTGATGGCAAAGGTACAAGCAAAATCAGCAATGCCCTCGCAGAGAACCGGAATGCAGGGCAAAAAAATGTCCCCCGTTACTGGGAGACATTTTTCAAAAAAGATTCGGATGGCAGCGCATCAATGCCCTCCTCCGTCAACCTCTCCGGGTCTGAGCGGAACGGTCTGGGGAATGAAGTCGGCTTCTTCACCGGGTTTGCTGTAATCATAGGGCCAGCGATGCACAACAGGAAGCGCGCCGGGCCAGTTGCCGTGTGTATGAGCCATGGGTGTAGTCCATTCGAGCGTGTTAGCATTGTATGGATTCTGCTCGGATTTCTCTCCCCTGAAAATACTGTAGAAGAAGTTAAAAAGGAACAACAGCTGTCCGCAGGCACCGATCAGTGCAAAACCGGTTATCAGCACGTTGATGTCCATGAGATTATCAAACATCGGTATTTCGGAGTTTGTGTAATATCTGCGGGGAACGCCTGCTAAACCAAGGAAGTGCATCGGGAAGAACACCCCGTAAGCGCATACGAAGGTGATCCAGAAATGGATATGTCCCATGGTCTTGTTCATTTTCCGCAGGAAGAGTTTCGGGAACCAATGGTAAACTCCGCCGATCATACCCAGGATGGCAGAAAGACCCATAACAATGTGGAAGTGGGCCACAACAAAATAAGTATCGTGAATCGGAATGTCCAGTGCCGAGTCAGCCAGAATGATACCGGTTACACCGCCGGATATAAATGTGGATACAAGGCCGATAGCAAACAGCATGGCTGGTGTAAACTGGATGTTTCCTTTCCAGAGCGTGGTGATGTAGTTAAAGGCTTTGACGGCCGAAGGAATGGCGATCAGCAAAGTGGTGAATACGAACACGGATCCAAGGAAAGGATTCATACCGGTGATAAACATGTGGTGACCCCACACGATGAAGGAAAGGAAACCAATGGCAAGCATGGATCCAATCATCGCCCGGTAACCGAAAATAGGTTTCCGCGAGTTTACCGCGATGATCTCAGAGGCAAGACCGAGGGCCGGTAAAAGAATGATGTATACTTCAGGGTGACCCAGGAACCAGAACAAGTGTTGGTAGAGAATCGGGCTGCCGCCGGTTTGTTCAAGCGGGGCTCCGTTTACGATAATGTCAGAGAGATAGAAACTGGTTCCGAAACTGCGGTCAAAGATCAGCAGCAGGGCGGCTGAAAAAAGAACAGGGAAAGAAAGCACACCCAGAATAGCGGTAATGAAGAAGGCCCAGATGGTCAGCGGCAGGCGTGTCATAGACATTCCTTTGGTCCGCATGTTGATGACCGTGATGATGTAATTCAAACCGCCAAGCAGGGAAGAAACGATAAAAAGACTCATGGAAACCAGCCACAGGGTCATTCCCATTCCCGAACCGGGCATGAATTCCTTGACAGCAGAAAGCGGAGGGTAAACCGTCCATCCGCCCGAAGCAGGTCCTGATTCAACACCGCAGGAAATCAACATGACCAAGCTGGAGGCAAAAAAGAACCAGTAGGAAAGCATATTCAGAAAGCCCGAAGCCATATCCCGTGCCCCGACCTGATAAGGAATCAGCAGGTTACTGAATGTACCGCTCAGCCCGCCCGTCAGTACCATGAACACCATAATGGTTCCGTGAATGGTCACCAGGGCCATGTACATATTGGGGTCAAGAACTCCTTTGGGAGCCCATTTGTCGCCTAATATGAAATTGGTAAGAGCGAAGCCTTCATGTGGCCAGGCCAGCTGAAGACGAAACATAACCGACATCATCATACCGACCACCGCCATGATCACAGCACTGACCAGGAACTGGCGGGAGATCGTTTTGTGGTCCATGCTGAAGACGTATTTCGAAATGAAAGACTCTTCATGATGGTGCTCATGATCGTTGTGATCGTCGTGAGCGTGAGTGTCTGCGTGAATATCCATTGACATAATATAAATTTTAATCGTTCAATTATGAATTACATTCCTTTCTGTTCTTCTTTCTTGGGCTCTGTTGTTTTCATTCCTCCTTCGGCAGGGGCATTTGCAGCTGTTGTGGCGGGCATGAATTCTTTTTGTTCGCCAAGCCATTTGCTGTATTCTTCAGGCGTATCGACAACCACCAGCATTTTCATTGTGTAATGGCTGCTTCCGCAAATTTTGTTGCAGAGGATATAGTAATCGAATTTGTCGTTCTTGGTGATCTGGCGCATTTGCGCTGTTGTCTTGATCGGTTTGAAGTGTATCAAAGTAACCATACCCGGAACAGAGTTCATCTGGGCGCGGAAATGCGGGAAGAAGACAGAGTGGATAACATCCTGAGAACGGATCTTGAAACTGATTTCTTTGTTCAGGGGCAAATGGAGTTCGCCTTTCACGATTTTATCATCGTGGCCATTGGCATCGGCGGAATCCAGACCAAGAATATTTGCACCGATCACCAGTTTGTAATTGGCGCGTCCAAGTACATTGTCTTTACCTGCATAACGCGCGGTAAAGTCGAACTGCTTGGTGTAGATTTCAATCACTTCAGATGTTTTGTCATCGGCAGGGGTTGTAATTTCACTCCAGAGTTTCAGGCCCAGGAAAATAATTACGGCAAGAACGGCAGCCGGTACGGATGTCCAAAGCAATTCCAGTTTGTTGTTGTGCGGGAAATAAGTGGCCCGGTTTTTATCTCTTCCGTAATATTTGAAAGCGAAGAAGAAAAGCAGGATGTGTGTGATGACAAACACGATGAAAATGATGATCATGTTGAAGTTGAAAA
>PLXK01000027.1 GCA_003151415.1 Bacteroidota bacterium | reverse complement strand
GAATTGTATTTCTTCAATTCCATCCGGTCAGGATCGTTCTTTTTGTTCTTTGTGGTGATGTATCTGGAAGTTCCGGGTTTACCGCTTTCCTTGTGCTCGGTACATTCCATGATCACTTGAATTCTGCTGCCTTTCTTTGCCATGACGTCTTGTATTTTCTATATGAGTTCCTGTGCCGCCCGTTGGATTCAATCCCCAATCAATAAGCACATCCGCATAAAACGGGTTGCAAATGTAGGTTTTTTTTCATTCACAACAAAAAAGAGCCCTATTTTTCCTTCAAAGGCATGACAAAAAAGCTCTTTTTCTCCATCAGCCTTTCAATTTCGTCTGCATTGCTGGGCAATGAGCCGCTTAAATTTTCCGGAGCGCCGTTGGTAATGAGGATGTCATCTTCTATCCGGATACCGATATTCCACCATTTCTTGTCACAATCCGACCCTCCGGGAATGTAAATACCGGGCTCCACAGTAATGACATTTCCAGGCTGAAGCTTCCCGTAAAGCCCGGCATCATGAACATCCAGCCCCAGATAATGCGATGTTCCGTGAAAAAAGTACCGGTTTGCCTCTTTTTCATCTTTGATGATTCCCAGCTGTTTCAGCCTCCGGCCGACAACCTCCATGGCCGCCTTGTGAGCCGCCCTGAACTCATTGCCTTTCAGGCAGGCCTTGATTCCCGCCATCTGGGCGTCGTAAACGATATCATAAATAATCCGCTGTTCAGCGCTGAATTTCCCGTTCACCGGAAGACTTCTTGTAATGTCGGCCGTATATCCATGGTATTCGGCACCGGCATCCAGCACCAAAATGTCGTTTTTCCGGAATGACCGTCTGTTTTCTATATAATGCAAAATACAGCTGTTTTCTCCCGATCCGACAATGGTTGGATAACCGGGGTATTCCGAGCCCCTGACTTTAAATCCGTATTCAATCATGGCCTGGACCTGATATTCGGTCATGGTGCTGTCCAGGGCGCGCATGAGTTCGGCATGCGCCTGACAGGAAATCTGTATGGCCTTGCGCAGGAGGTGCATTTCTTCGCTGGTTTTCACTTCCCTGAGCCGGCACATAAACTGTCTGAGCTCGTAGCTGTCTTTCTCGGGCACCCGTTTCAAAAGCATGCGGAAATTATTGACAAGGCTGAACAGATCCCCTTTGTCATTTTTATCATCCCTGATATCGTCCCTGAACTCGGGATAAAAAACTTTCTTAAAACGGTTGAAATTGATGGGAACCTCCATAAACTGCGTGTTTACAAACACATTGCTGAAACCCAGGAAGCTGCGGACCCCGGCCGGACCCAGGCGTCTTCCTGTCCAGCTTTCTTTCGAGGGGTTGCGCTCCTGAACAAAAATCAGTTCATTGGTCAGCATCGTATCTATCCGCACTTTCTCCTTGAATACAATGAGCATGGCATTGGGCTCGGGATGGCCGCTGAGGTAATAAAAATCAGGGTCCTGGCTGTATTGAAAATCCACATCATTTGACCGGTTCCGCTCGGGGTTGGCGAAAAAAACGGCGACTGAACTGTCTGGCATCAGAGCCCGGAACGCCTCTCTTCTGCCGGCATAAAATTCTTTGCTGAGCAAATCCCGGTCATACCGGTACCTGTCTGACTGTCCATGCAGGGCAAGAGCGGATAACGAACAGAAAAACAAGGAAATTAACCTGAGCTTTTGAGACATACGGGAAAAGAAAAAACGTTACTACACGAAGGTAATAACGTTTGGAATAAAATGGGCTGATATTTACTTTTTAGTAAAACCGTTTTCGCGGGCGCTTTTCAAAGTTGCGTAGATACCATTCTTGGTCACAGTCCGCAATGCAGAAGTGGATACCTTCAGGGTAACGGTTTCTCCGGTTTCAGGAACGAAGAAAGTTTTCACTTTCAGGTTCACATTGAACTTGCGCTTGGTTTTATGGTTGGAGAAAGAAACGTGGTGACCAGTAATGGCCTTTTTTCCGGTTAGTTCGCAGATTTTCGACATGGTAGTTCTTTTTTAAATCTTGTAATTTTCTTCTACTTTTCTTCAATAGGGCTGCAAATAAACGAAAAATAATTGAAACAGGCAAAAAATGGAGAATATTTAGGGATATTTTGACCTTCCGCCTTCACTTTCGGGCAAGCAGGCTGCTTCACAGCCCCATCCGCCACAATGGATTCTGCAGGCAAACTCCGGGGGCAACCGTAATTGACAATTTTGAAAAGNNAAATCTTCGTGTTTTTCGGGCACGGTGACATATACCTGCAATTGATCCCAGCCCAGGCTGTCTTTGTTTATACCATATGCGCAACGCAGGGTCTGATCGGGATCCTTGTTGTATTCAACAATCAGGGCTCCGCTGTTGGCATTATCGGTGTGTCTCCAGACGCTGATCCGCAGCAAATCACCTGCCCGTACCTTTTTATCATCCAGCATCAATGCATAGGGCAATTTCGAATCCGCTTTTACCGAATATTTTCCTCTGTAAGGACGGCTCGTATCCCGGTTGTCGAGAGGAATCAGGCGCTGTCCGTCAGAAGTGATGATGTTGCGCCTGTCAGGGCTGAGCATTTCCACATCGCAAACGATGCTGTCACGCGGCATGAACCTTTTCTGGCAATTGGGCTCTTTCTTGAATAAGAAAAAAGGGGCATCGTTTGCAATCAGGTTCCAGTCGGGACTGAAAAAATAGCTGTACACTTCAGCATTGTACTGACCCGTAGGCATCAGGTAATAATCCGGAAAGGTGAATGCAGCGATGTATTCCGCATCACCGACATCCGGAAAATGATAGATTTTTTTTCTTTGTGCCAGATGCGCAACAAGCGATGCGGATGCCGAAACACGTGCATTGTCAGGAATCAGGCGCAGGTCTTTGTGAACCCGGCCGGCATCAAAATTGGCTTTAAAGAAATGTGTGTCAAACATATTTTCCTTGACGTTTGGGTTCCAGTCCATGGCCTGAATCCTGTTTCTCCTGTTCATTTTAAAATCAGTAACCCCCAGGGCCAGCACACACACCAGAATGGCCGCCGAATATTTAAAAGGCCGGGAACGGATTTTGGAAAGAATCAGAAAGACAGAAATGGGAAGCACGGTGGCCACCATAACCGCGTAAGACCACAAAATGCTCCACCGAACATACTCATCATTCAACATTTTCTGAGCAATGAGCGGAATGAACCAGATAAAATACTGCGGGCGAAAAAACAACACAAAACCTCCGGAGACCAGGTACACAAGGTAGAATTCGTATTTTATGTGATCCAGATTTTGATCCGGCAAATGATTCTGAAACAGCATTTTGAATGTGTTCCAGGGATGCTGGAAGATAAATTTCAAGGCTTCCAGCGGATTTGCGCCCAAAGCCCGGTACTGGAACAATGCATACGGATGCGAGGGGGTTTCGAAAAAAGGGATGAAGACTTTAAACAGGATGATAAAATAGACCACGCAGGCAAGCATTAACCAGAGACAGATGCGCAGCACTTTCTTTTCTTTCCAGTTCCAGATCATCAGTACAATAAAAATGAAAAGAAACCAGAGAGACATATCCTCTCTTGAAAAGAGCGCAAAAATAAAAAAGGCCACAGCCGCCGTGAAACGCCTGCTTTCAAAATAATAGAGAAAAAGAGGTACAAAGCAGGCACAAAACACGGCCATGTTGAAATCGCTCTCAAAAGCGCAATACCTTGCACTGAGTAAAAAATAATACACAAATGAAGCCAGAGCCATCCAGGCATCGTTTGTTTTCAGCAAAATCAGTCGGTAAACAGCCCATCCACTCCACAGAATAAAGGTTGTCTGGATCAAAAACAAGGTGTACGAACCCGTAATCCAGTTCAAAAGCCAGTAAAGCGGTGTTAAAAAGAACAAGGCGAAGGACAGATGATCCTGCATCAGAGAGGGTTGATCTCCGAGCACCACGCGGTAAACCGGACAGGGACTGATATGAAAATGGGAGTTATCCCAAAACGCAAAATTATACAAACCATAATCGAACGCTGCGGTGCGGAAGAAATAATGATTCGCAACAGTCATCACATAAAACACGGTTGCTGCTGTTACCAGGGCCAGGTAAAACCAAAACTTTTCTCTTGAGATCATTTTCGGATGCCGCATCAATCTCATCAGTTTTGAATTAGAAAGGCTAAAATTACTAATATACTTAAAGGAGTATTTATATTGTTTTCCATTTCAACTGCCCCATTCCGGAGAGGGTCAATTAAAACTGGAGATAAACAGGCATAACGGCTTCGGCAGTTCTGGCCTGAATCACCACCCAGATAATCGCCACCAGAACAAGTATTCTGCCGGCAAGTGGAAGTATACTGAGAAACCGCTGTGCTCCCAGCTCGAATTTGCGCGGAAGGAAATGGATGATGAAACCCAAAAGCATGACGGCAAATACCGTATTGTAACTCTGAAGAAGAGGCCAAAGCGCTTTGGCATTGAAATTAAAAGCGAGCTGATGCAAAATCGTTTTGGCTTTGTCAAAGCTACCTGCCTTGAAAAAAATCCAGCAGAAACAAACAAAATGAAAGGTAATGAACAGGCCAAGAGCTTTCTGAAGAAGCAGAAAGGCGGCAGAGCGAACTCTTTTCACTTTTCCGAAAATCTCCATCCGCATCTTGTCAATGGCAAGTGCTGCTCCATGCAACCCGCCCCAGAGAATAAAATTCCAGCTGGCCCCATGCCACAAACCTCCCAAAAGCATCGTCGTAAACAGGTTGAGGTATTGTCTGAACTTTCCTTTCCGGTTCCCCCCAAGAGGGATATATAAATAATCCCTGAGCCACGACGAAAGCGAAATGTGCCACCTCCTCCAGAATTCGGTAATGCTTGTGCTCTGATAGGGAGAATCGAAATTTTCCGGAATGTGAAAACCCATCCATTTGGCAATACCGATGGCCATATCGCTGTAACCCGAGAAATCACAGTAAATGACAAGGGCATAACCATACACCCCAAAAAGACATTCCAGTCCGCAATGCAACAGGGGCTGATCGAAAACACCTTCCACATAATTCTTGAAAATATAATCCGAGATGACCACCTTTTTAAACAAACCGCCAACGATGAGGTAGAGGCCTTTTGCAATATCTTCTTTACTCACTGTTATGTCCTTGCGGATCTGGGGAATAAAATCGGCGGCCCTGACGATCGGGCCCATGACCAGTTTCGGGAAAAAAGTCAGAAAAAAACAATAGTCCCAGAAGCTTTTTACGGGTTTGAAATGTCCCCGGTAAACGTCAATGGTATAGCTCAGATTTTCGAAGGTGTAAAACGAAATGCCGATGGGAAGCACAAGCTTGAGCGGCTGGATATTGCCTCCTGCGATATCGTTGAAAATGCCGATAAAAAAATCGGTGTATTTGAAATAGAAAAGAAGCCCCAGATTAATGGCGATACTGAACACGAGCAGTATTTTTTTCCGTGCCTGGGTGGGTGCCCGGTCAATCCAGTTGGATAAATTAAAGTCGACAACAGCCGAAAGAACGATAAAAAGAAAATAAAATCCGCAGGCCTTATAAAAAAAATAGAGCGAAAAAACCGTAAATAAAACAACACGGGTCAGCTTGCGTTTATATACAAACTGATAAAAGAAGAGAAATGCAAAAAAGAAATAGAGAAAGAAACCGCTGTTGAACAAAAGGGGATCCTTTGGATTATACACCAAAGCATTCAGCAGTTTATGGAGATCGATGTGAAACACTTTTAATTATAGCAGATTAGGTATGATACAACAAGTGTGCAATGTGGAGTGTGCAGTTGGCAGTTGGCAGTTGGCAGAAAAAAACAAATAAGCAATTGCCAATTATTTTTTCTTTTTTCTTTGCCAACTGCAGACTGCCAATTGCCAATTATTTTTTCTTTTTTCTTTGCAAACTGCAGACTGCCAAGTGCCAATTATTTTTTCTTTTTTTCTGCCAACTGCACACCGCCAATTGCCAATTATTTCCCGTACTTCTCATATCCCTGCCGGATGGCTTCGTAAAACAAACCGCCCTGCATGATATACCCCTGCCCGCTGAAGTGAACACGGTCTTTGGCTGCCAGATGAGCCGTGTACCAGGCCGCCATAGATCCGTAACCGCCCATGATTCCATACAGATCCCAGCAGGCGCAGTGATGGGTGGCCGCAAAAGCCAGGACGGTATTCCTTGCCAGGGTCATATTCGGGTTCTTCACCCTGCCCTTTTTTGATTTTTTAAAGGAGTCGCCGGGGCTGGTAAGCAAAATGTCAGCACCCGGGTTCAGCTTGCGAATGCCTGTCACCAGCGAATCCATGTTGGCCAGAAATGCATCCCGGTCAAAACCGGCACTGAAGCCTTCATTTGTACCCAGAGAAATAATGACCAGATCGGCCTGGAGATAACTGAGCTGTTCCTGAAAATGAACGCTTCTGTTGAAGTGTCTGAATTCCGCACCATTCACTCCAATCATATTATAGAGGATGCCGGGCTTTCCGTTTTCCAGAAGCATGCCGTATATTCGGGAACATTGGCCCGTATCGCTTGCCGAACAGCGAATCATCACCTGACGCAAAGGCGTGGTGAAAATCTGGGTGGACACGTATGCATTGTCTTCCTTCTTGCGCGAATCGATGTCTCCCACTTTGCAATTGAAATCATCGCACACCGCATAACCAAAATTGCCTGCTCCTTTTTCATGGAAAAGAGTGAATTTATTAAAGCTGTAGTTGAGAGGTCCCTGATCCTTTACCGTCAGGGAAAGTATGGCATTGGTGTCTTTTGTTTCGATGGTGAAACCTCCCACCCCGATAGGCAGGTACTGGTCCGGAAAAACATTTCGCTTGCTGTCCCACTTCACATTGCTTGTTGTGCGGTAACTGGGCGGTTCATTCGATTTCGCCACGCGGTATGGAAAAACAAATCCCCTTCCGGCATTGCCGAAATCGATCTGTATCAACTGCCGGACTGTTCCCGAAAACAGATCGGCCTGGATATGCGAATCGCCAATATGTACAATATTGACGCGCTCCCGTTTTCCTTCCTTCAGATCTGTCAGTTTTTTGTAAAACGAAACCAGGGTCTGGCTGTCGTCAATGAGCACATTGAGCTCGGGTCTGATAAAGGAATACCGCTTGACCATCGAGTCTATATCGGGAACCTGAGCGTGCCCGTCATAAGCCAGAACCAGGATGAACAACAGAACAGAACTAGCTTGCTTTTTTATCTTTTTTAAATTCACTGATGATGTAGTTATATAATAAGCCACCCACTTTGTTCGCCCCTCTTGAGTTGAAATGGGTATAGTCCGTATTTGCATACACGGTGTCCCCTTTCACCCACTTCACCATGGAGCCTTCGCCGCCCATGGCCTGGTAGAAATTCCAGAAAGCGGTGTTTGTTTTCTCGGCCACTTTGCGCTGGGCTTCGATAACCACCGGAACAGAAGGGTCGGTAATATATTCGCCCTCGATGCGTGTTGACTTATCGCCTGCGCTGATGATCAGAA
>PLXK01000240.1 GCA_003151415.1 Bacteroidota bacterium | reverse complement strand
CCGCAGCAGGCTGTGTGATTGTTATAGCTTGTATGTGTGTACAAGAATTAGCATCTGTAATCGTGCAGTTATATGCTCCATTTGAAAGGCCGGTAGCTGTTACAGTTCCTTGTCCTCCCCCTGGTGCCGGGCTCCAGACGTAAGAGTATCCACCTCCACCACCGCTTGGGCTAATTGTTGCTGATCCGGAATTGCCTCCGTTGCAAGCGACATTTGCCTGAGCGCTGACAGAGCTGGAAAGCGTATTGGCACTAGCGCCTACAGCAGCTACGACAGTTTGTGTGCTTGTTCCGCATCCTGCCCCGAATCCAACAGTACAGGTATAGTTTCCGGCAGCCAGGCCGGATATGGTGGCAGTTGCAAGACCCCCGGGTGACCAGGAATAAGTTGGGGTTCCTGTACCCGTATAATTTGTTACCGAGGCGGTTGCCACACCGTTATTGCTACCGCAAGAGGTGCTGGTTGGAGTTGCAGTTATTAACGGAGGGGAGCCACAGCTAACGGAATACTCTTTAACGAATACTCCCGAGTCATAAAATTCATCTGAAGCATCAGCGATGGCAATTTTAATATGGTAAGTGGTGCAGGGAGTGACAGCTGTTGTCGAGGTTACAGGTACCGTATAACCATCATATGCTATATCGTTGTTTGGAAATGTGTAGTTATCTACAAAATAAGCAGGATTTGATGTCGGTCCTCCGTATATATTCCCGTTCGGTCCATGATTCACATTGTTGATAGATACCGGGGTTCCATTTGGCAGCGTGGCGATATTAGTACCATTGTAATTGCCCCCGCTGGGATTAGCCCCCGTCAGAAAAACGCCAAAGGCATCGTTGAAAATGGAATTAACATAATTATAGTATTCTTCGGAACCAAATACATAAGTTATACTTAAAGTGTTACAAGCGGGAATGGCATCGAATTCAAGTATGCAGACATCGTTTACAGCCGCACCATCGATTCCTGTCAGGTTCGGGTCGCTATAAGGTCCGGCGCTGTTGGCAACGCTACAAAAATAGCCCCCGGGGTTCGACACATCACTGGCTCGACCGGTGGTCAGGACAATGCCATTGGAAAGTCCAAGATGCGAGCCTACATATGTGAACGTCCCGCTGGCATTATTGCCGCTTATCAATGTCGCGTTTGAAATGGTAACACCGGGGCCAGCCAGGGCTTGTGCCAGAGTGTTTGCATTGCTGGTTGTGGTTACAGAAATCTGACCATAGAACTGGCTGCGAAAGACCAGGAAGAAGAGGATTGTAAGTACCTTTTTGATCATTGTGGGTGATTTAAAGTGCTTGAAATAGTTAATCATCAAAACCATCGTCCTCTTTCATAAGTACTGTGTTTTTGGAAGCCGGATTGTCAGACTTGATAGAAACGTCTTTCTGACCGTTTTTTATGTTTTCCTTTCTTTGTCTTATCTGTAAGCGGTACTGATTCCACTTGATTTTTTGTTCGGGTGTAAGGATATTGTCCATTTCCTGCACGAATTGTGAACGTATCTGCCGTTCTTCTTCCGACATAGTTCCGCTTTTTCCTGACTGCCCGGTTCCATTCGGCAAAGCCCGCATAGCTGTTATCCGGGTTATGGTGAACTGATTCACTTTTTCATGCTGCCCGGCATCGAGGTTCAATAACTTTGCAAACATATTGGAATACCTGGAGGCTATGTTCTGGTTATCAGTGCCTGAGTCAGCTTTTCTGTGTTCTTGCGGTACAGAATTGGATAAACCAGATTGAACGGGTTTGTTTTCGGTGCCGGCTTTTACCTGCGAACGCGATTGTGGCGTCTGTGCCAGGGAAAGGCCGTAGAAATACATAAAGACAATAAGAAGAGGTAGTTTCTTAATCATTTTAGGTTTAATTTGGTTTTAGACACTAAATCAAATAACAATAGCGTGTTCTTATTTGGTTATGGAAGCGTACCATTGTCTTTAACCTTAAAGAGAATGCCATTGTCTGAAACTCTCAGCTATATCTTGATACTGACCCTGTTTTCAAAACCTTTGATGCCGGTTTTCCCGGAAGCACAAAATACTTCAAGAAGAATAGAAAACTGTCTGAAGAAAGTAGTCATTCTGTCCATTACGATGTTTATTGAGAGTTATCGGTATAACGTGACTTGTCAAAAAGGTATAGAGGTCTTTTTTTAATCTTGAATGAAAGAAAAACAGATGCGTTGGAAAAACAATTATATGCTGTGTATCAGTAATTAAAGACGGGAATTTGCAGTAAATAGTTGGCTGCTTTTTTCATGTATAATCAAATTGCCCGCAGTTTAACAAGATTCAAACAACTTCCCGATCTGAATTTAGATGCTTTGGTAATCAGTTGTTTATGCTAACACTTCTGAAAATTAAAAAAATAAATTGAGAACTCCTCATTTTGCCTCATGTTTCGATGAATGTGCTTATAGTCCATTCCAATGTCATTGTTTGTTCGACAATTTACATGATAAAGAATGAAATTGGACCTTTTTATATTGATATTCAGAGTATTGGTATGTTGTCATTCCTGACTTATCTCTTTGGGTTTTCATTTGTTTGTATTCGGCGCGACATCAGAAATTGTGTATTGAAAATAACTTTCCTGCCGGCTTAATTGACTGACAAAGAACATTTCTTTTTTTGTTTTTCTTTTACATAAACGGAGAATCGGTGTTTGCCAGGCCAGATTCGCCTTTATTTGTTGGATTTGGTATATTTTGATAGATTTGCCACCAAGCAACCGGAAAAAAACATGAAAAAAATCACACTCCTTCTTTTACTTGCGATCCTCTTTGTTTTTCCAAAATCAGGTCATGCGCAGGCTTTTGATGACAATGCCAATCTGATTTATATAGGCTTTGGCTTGCCTCCGGGAAGGGTAATTGCAGAAGATATTCAAAATTTAAATATTTATACCAATTACCATTTAAACAATTACGGAACAGGTGTTCTGAAGTATGAGCATGGTTTGAACAAGTATTTTGGCGTAGGGTTGAATTTCGAATATTCGGCTGCCACCGTGAACTACAAGTACGATCCTGTTTACCTCACCAATCCAAGGTATACCCATACAAACAACATCGGTCTCATAGGGGGCTATCTCCGAATGAATGGCCATTTTCCCATTGGAGAAAAACTTGATATTTATGGAGGAGTGGGATTGGGTTACACGTATAAAATCGATAAGTCATCGGATACAAACCCCAATAACGCCAACACAAATAACAACAGCTATATTTTGAATTTCGACTGGCAGCTCACTTTCGGTGCGCGCTTCATGGTGAAAAAAGGCTTCGGAATGTTTGCCGAATTTGGTCATGCGACTACCGTTGCCCAGGTTGGATTGGTATTCAGATTCTGATTCTCTAAAACCTGAATCTCATAAACCCTGTGCTGAACGACATGGTTGAACCCTGCTGGGTGAAAAAGGTGACGGCATCGCGCGAGGCAATACCGGCCTCATAATGTCCGCCTTTTGCAATAAAGATGATTCCCACCGGGATCTGATACGGGTAATTTCCTCCAACCACAAAACCGGCTTGAAGTTTCAGCCATTTCACCGGTATAAAATCTACTCCAACAGCAACGATCGGATTTTGAATCGAGCCCGGAACAGTGTTGTTTGTTGGAATTACGGCATCCACACCCACTTCAAACATTTTACCCAAAGGCAAACTGGCCCCCGCTCTCATCATGCCCGGCAATACGGTCTTGTAGGATTGTTGCCCGGTGACTTTAAACATGCCATCGGGACCCAGCATGTTTTTCAACTGGCTGGCCAGGTTGAGACTTTGCACTCCGGAGCTTTTCAGGCTGACCATCAGTGTGTCTTTTAATTGATACACATTTCCTGTCCATGTTACCGAACCCACATTTATCAGGGAAAGACCAATTTTTAGTTTCCCCTTGATGATGACATTGGCTCCCAAATCGAAGCCATACCCATTTCCAACGGCTTTGGGAGGAAAGCCAGAACCCAATACCTGATTGGCCTGCGAAGAGGCATTGCCATAATTCACGCCAAAAGAAGGACTCAATGAACTGAAGCCTGTAAGCGCTCCCCCTTCAGATTTGATGTCGAACATGGCCATACCCTGAATGTATTTTATCCCGACCCCTCCGTAAATGGCAAAAACGCTGTCAAATCCAAGTATTTTGCGCCCGTACGATAAGTTGTACTCCCGGTACCAGGTCATTTGCATGTGGCTTCCATCGAGCACTTTTGACAAAAGCTGAGGCGCATTGCTTGTGCCCTGAACAACCATATTGGCCGTGTCCTGACTGAGCCCCGGGTGGTTGTTAATGGTTTGAGTAGTTGTACCTGCCTTAATGGTCAGCTTATCGAAAAGACTGGAGGTGTTGCCCAGAAAAATGAGATTCGCCGCCTCTGAACCCAGTTTGCTGTACCACTGAAAATGATCATTGATCCGAAAAGCAAAACCGCCGACCCTCTTTATCTGAACGGCAAAACCAAGCGAAGTGATGTCGGCGTTCATGGTTAAACCGCTTTGTGTGAAATTGCTTGTGGCTTGTAGTTTTTGTTCGCGGTCCAAATTGGCGCTTGTGCCAGAGATCATATCGGTAACGGCTTTGCGCAGATCGCTTTTTCCAAGTGAGTCGGAATAGATGGAGCCGGCAAACTCCGAAAAGCCCAGGGTGAATTTCGTTTGGTATTTGGGTGTCCAGCCCAAATTGGAAGGATTCACCCCGATGGCCTGATAATCGGTTGCAAAGGTGGTGGCACATCCACGCCCGGTATTGGTGAATGAATTCCCGTCAGATTGCGAATAGCTTACCGTGGCTGAAGAGATTAAAATAAATAAAACAAGGAGCAGAAATTTGTTCATGAAGCAGGGATTTACTCAAAATTTGAAAAAAAAACCGAATAAAAAAATTCAGGACTGAATTCTCAACCATGAACTGGATGTCTGAAAATGCCCTAAACCAATGTTATCCCGCTCGGCCAGACTGTTTTTATAGACACTTTTCAGGAATTGTGTTATGCTTATAAGTTGTTAACAAGAATAATTGACTACGCAACGGATTTTATAGTTATCTTTGCACCGTTAAAAAGAAGAAATAACTCATTGTTGAAGATATATTGCGGGGTGGAGCAGTTGGTAGCTCGTTGGGCTCATAACCCAAAGGTCATCGGTTCGAGTCCGGTCCCCGCTACTTATTCAGAATCAAAAGCCCTGTTTTTATGGGGCTTTTGTTTTTTATGCGCCTGTCCATTTTGTTCTTAAGAGTTCAATTCAAACCCGTCAACACGCATGACCAAAGCACATAAATCCGGATTTGTCAATATTATCGGATGCCCCAACGTAGGCAAAAGCACATTGATGAATGCGTTGGTTGGCGAAAAAATTTCAATCATCACTTCCAAGGCCCAGACCACCCGTCACCGCATCATGGGCATTGTCAGCGGCGATGATTTTCAGATCGTGTATTCGGATACCCCGGGTGTTCTTAAACCCAAATACGCTTTGCACGAAAGCATGATGAAGTTTGTCGGCACCGCTCTTGTCGATGCCGATGTGATTTTGTTCATGACCGACATATTCGAGGATCAGCCCATTGAGGAAAAAGTTTTGCAACGCATCAAAACTTCCAAAGTCCCGGTATTGCTGCTGATCAACAAGATCGACCTCATTAAAAATGAAGAACAGCTTCAGGCCCTGGTAGAGAAATGGGGCAGAGAAGTGCCCAACGCCGAAATCATCTCCCTGTCTGCGCTTCAGGAATTCAACACGAACAAAGTGTTCAACCGGATACTTGAACTCCTTCCCGAAGGAGAAGCCTTTTATCCGAAAGGAGAACTGACCGATAAGCCGGAAAAATTCTTTGTTTCGGAAACCATCCGCGAAAAGATTCTGAGAAATTATCACCAGGAAATTCCTTACTCCACAGAAGTTGTCGTGGAATCGTTCAAAGAAGATGTTAAGATTATCCGCATCCGTGCCGAAATTTATGTGGCCCGCGAGTCGCAAAAAGCCATCCTGATTGGTCATCAGGGACAAAGCCTGAAAAGGGTGGGGGTGCAGAGCCGGAAAGATCTCGAACTCTTTTTTGGGAAGCAGATCCATCTCGAACTTTTTGTCAAAGTCGAAGACAACTGGAGAGATGATTCGAATAAACTCCGCAGATTCGGATATGAATAGACGGCAGTTTTTGTCTGTGAAAAGGTTGAAATTCTTTGGGAGATTTTTGTTATTCCCGATTTATATGATTTTCATTCAATCATACTGCATTATCGGGGCGTTTTTGTGCTGCTCCCGAACCTGATCCCGGAAAATGTTTTGGATGTCAGTATTTTAATACATACTTTTCCAATATATCTTATCCTCTTCCAATGAAATATCTGAGTTTGTTTTTGATTGCGACTGTGTCATTTTACAGTTGTTCTGTCGAAAGGAGACATTATTCTAATGGTTTTTATGTCGACCGCAAGCAGAGCCATGAACAGGCAAAGCCCGATGAAAAGCATGCAGTGGTGCAGGAAACCCCTGCCGGTATGCCTGCAGGAAAAGAGCTCGCCCCGGGCAGCCAGGCAGATCCGAATGCGGTGGCTTCGGCAGAGAAAGGGGTGCCGGTTTTGACACTGAAAGAAAAGAGCGATGTCCCTTGCGATACCCTGTTTATGCGCAGTGGCGAGAAAATATTGGCGGCCATTCAGGAAATTTCCCCAACCCAGGTTAAATACAAAATGTGCGATTATCAGGATGGCCCGCTTCGGATCATCGGAAAGTGGAAAGTGGCCAGTGTACACTATGCCGGCGGGGCGAAAGAAACATTTGAGAGTACGGGCGATGGCGAAGGCGACAGCGGCAAAAAAGTTGAACCGGAATATTCATCGAACCATTCGGAGGGAGCTTCAAATCGCTCGGAAAAAGATTTCATGGCCAATAAATACGCTGAACGAAGCATGGATTGCGGAATCGGGGCTTGCGTCTGCCTCTTGTTATGCTTTCCTCTGGCTATTGTTTTTGGTGTTCTTGCCATTCAGAACGGGAAAAAAGCCCTGAGAATAATGGAGGGAAACACAAGGATGGGCTTGAAATATGGGGCCAGAGCCAGACGGGGAATACATTTGGGAATTGTTGCCATTGTTATTCCAATTGCCCTTTTGGCATTTATGTTGTGGATGATTTCATCGATTCATTGAATGGATGCGATGTCATGCTCTTTGGCAGGGATAAAGAAATAAAGGTGCTTTTAACCTCACCACATCTTTTGTTCGCAAGAAGGATAAAGACATCCCGATAGCTATCGGGATTTTCTGGGCTCTTTTCGTCTTTTCAGGCAAAAAAGCGAGTTCCGAAAGCCTGATCCCGATTTTTCATCTCGGACATGCCCGGATCTGTACTGTCTTTACCAGGCAGAAGTTCCTAAAGATAGCCGCTATCCCCCTGATTTTAGTATCTTTGCCGCCTGTAAAATCTGTCATTCCCAGGTTTTTCATACTAACCATGCCTAATTTAGTTGCCATCGTCGGTCGTCCCAATGTCGGGAAATCCACCCTCTTCAATCGCCTCACCGAGTCGCGTAAAGCCATTGTTGATGAGATGCCGGGTGTTACCCGCGATCGCCATTACGGCAAGGCCGACTGGAACGGAAAAGAATTTACACTCATTGATACCGGTGGGTATATCACGGGTTCTGAAGATGAATTTGAAGGAGAGATCAGAAAACAGGTCGAAATTGCCATCCGCGAAGCAGACATTCTGGTTTTTGTGGTGGATGTCACCGAAGGCATTACCGGCCTGGATGAGGAAGTGGTAAAAATGCTTCGCCGTTCGAAAAAGAAGGTCATTCTCGTTGCCAATAAGGTTGATAACAACGAACGCATAGCTCTTGCTGCTGAATTTTACAAATTCGGTATGGGCGAACCTTTTCCAATCTCATCGGTTAGCGGTGCAGGCACCGGCGAATTGCTGGATGAACTGGCTTCTCTTCTTGAAAAAACAGAGGATGTGCCCGAACAGGAACACATCCCAAAACTGGCCATCGTCGGTCGCCCGAATGTCGGAAAATCGTCTTTTGTGAATGCCCTGCTCGATGAAGAACGCAACATGGTTACACCTGTTGCCGGCACCACCCGCGATGCCCTGCACAGCCGATACAACCGTTTCGGCCATGATTTCATTCTGGTGGATACCGCAGGATTAAGAAAAAAAGCCAAAGTCAAGGAAGATATCGAATTCTATTCGGTGATGCGCACCATCAAGGNNATTTTTCACCTGGCCGAAAAAAACCGCAAAGGGGTGGTTGTTTTAGTGAACAAATGGGACCTTGTTGAAAAGGAAACCCAGACCATGAAGGAATACGAAGAAAAACTCAGACAGGAACTGGCTCCTTTTAAAGATGTTCCGATTGTGTTTATGTCGG
>PLXK01000098.1 GCA_003151415.1 Bacteroidota bacterium | reverse complement strand
CGAAAGCTTTTGTTTTTCTGTGACTTTCGTTGTGAATGGCCTGTGCAAAAAGCTCCTTGCCTACACCTGTTTCTCCTTCAAGAAGCACTGTGGAATCGGTGGGGGCCACTTTTTTTGCAAGACGGATAGTGTCCTGAATGAGTTTTGATTTTCCTAGTATTGTTTCAAAACCAAATTTGTGATCGAGTTTGTCTTCCAGATCCTTAATGCGTTTCTGCAGGTTTACCTTGTCAATGGCCCTGGAAACAGCAGGTATGATCTGATCGTTGTCATTGCCTTTGGTGAAATAGTCAAAGGCGCCCGATTTCATGGCGCGCACCCCGTCGGCAATGGCTCCGAAGGCGGTCATGACAATAATTTCGCAAAGGGGATGGAGTGTTTTGATTTTTTGAACCAGATCAATGCCGTTCGCATCGGGCAATTTGACATCGGTAAGCACCAGGTCGATCTGACATTCCTGCTCGAGCATGGCAAGTCCTTTTTTTGCTGTTGCCGCCTGCAGAACAGTGTAGCCCTCCAGTTCAATGATGCGCGAAAGCAATTGCCTGAATTTGTCTTCGTCATCAATGATTAAAAGGGTAGCGTTTTTCATGCTGCAAAAGTAATGTTTTACTCTATAGAAAATGTGCACCTGGCAGTGTGCAGTTGGCAAAAAAATAAAGAAATAAACAAAAAAGAATGTTTTTTATTTCCGTGTTTTTTCTTTGCCAACCGCCAACCGCCAATTGCCGGCGAATGAATCTCAGAAATAAAATGGCTTAAGCCGGATTTTTTTCTTTACCGTATTGAATTCAATGGCGGGTGCCGGAACCTTAATGAAATTGATTGTCTTAAAGAAAATGACCGCTGCCTGTTTGTTTGTTTGTATGCGCGTAAAATCCACATCGGGTGAAAAGAAAAGCCGTCTGGAGCGTTCAAAGGAAGGCATCAGGGTGTCGCCTGCCTGTCGGGGAGCCGGCCGGCCGCTGGTCATCCCGTCGGCCCCGAATCCAAAAGCCAGATTGAGCCATTGGGGGAATGAAGACTTTGAATCCAGAAAAGAATACACATTGGCAGAGACCCAGTACGATTGTCCGTTATAGTCTTTCAGCATGCTTTGAGCCTGGCTTGTACCCAGTTCATCGGGCCGGAACTTGGGGTAGATGGTTTTGTGATACGAGAACTTCAGTTGTATTCGCTGTTCATGCCAGCCCAGGTTTTGACCAATGACCAGTGCCGAACCGGCCGTGTTGGCAAGCATGTCGCCGGCCGAAAAGCCCCAGCCGGAAGAAAACCCATCGAAGATTTCGATGGTGGTGAGGAAAAGCAGTCCGGTGATGCCCCCGCACCAGATGGCCCTGTTTTGTTCCATGCCTGTCCAGCGGTATACATCGGTCCCCAATACGCCCAGGTTATAGGCCGTTGTTGCATGACCCAGCTTGTCCATCTGCATCCATTCGGCATTGTCGTTAAAAAAATGAAAGCGGCTGTGTGGGAATTTCTTGTACCAGACAAACTGCAGGGCCACCATGGCACCTGTAAAGGCAATGCCTTCGCTGAGGACCACTCCGGTTACCCGTTTTGAATCGTAATTTGTGGAGGGATAAAAGAAACCGGAAGGGGGCGTGTTTTGAGCAGCCAGACCGGTGCAAAAAAGAAGAAACAGAATGCTTGTTTTCAACCTCATGGTCCTGACGGGCATAAAAAACGTGTGCATTCTTTTGTGTTGTAAAAATGGAAATTGGCAGAATAGCTGCAAGGTAGGAATTTGACGGGGTATTCAAATTGAATTATGAAATGAATAACTTTGATAAAAGAAAACATAACGCATGAAAATAAAATTCCCCGGTGCTGAGAAATTTATTGCCGACTACAAAGATAAATTCATGGGTAAGGTCATCACTTCGTTTGAGACTCAATACAAAATCAAAGATGTGCTTTTCAAAGAAGCCGAAGTTGTCGTGCATCTGGACCTCACAGAAACCCCCATGCCTTCGTTTCAGCTCTATATGGACATTGAGCGGGCCGCAGAACTGATTGGCATTGAAATTGACTGGAAGGCCTACGGTTTCAAACCGGGGAAGAATGATTGAGTCCGTATAAACCGAAAGCTGGGTCAGTTTATAAACGGGATGAAAGGGAGGAGCAAAAGGAGGATCTCAGCCCGATAGGCTTTGCTTTTGGAAAAATTTCGGCCGAAACGCAAAGGAGTAGTGTCTGCAGGAAATGCCTCTTTGTCAATTGACAAAATGGTGTTTCGGTAAGGAAAATAATGTTTGTGAGAAGGAAAACAGGCTTTGCCAATAGGAAAAGAGTATTTGCGGAAAGGAAAACAGGGTATGCCAATAGGAAAAGAGTATTTGCGTAAAGGAAAACAGGGTATGCCAATAGGAAAAGAGTATTTGCGTAAAGAAAACCAGGGTACGTGAATAGGAAAAGGGTGTTTGCCTGAAGGGAAACGGATTTTGTGAAAAGGAAAAGTGTATTTGTGTTGAGAAAAAAAAGCGTTGTATATAGAGAAGAAAGGATTGCGTGAAGGAAAACATGTTTTGTGAAGAGGAAAAAGATATTTGTGAGAAGGAAAACATGTTTTGTGAAGAGGAAAAAGATATTTGTGAGAAGGAAAACAGGTTTTGTGTTAAGGAAAACAGATTTTGCCTGTTGGAAAAGCCTGTTTGTCAAAAGGAAAAGGGCCTTTGTGAGCGGGGAAAAAGATTTTGTTCTTTGAAAAAGGATTCTTGTGAAACGGCAATTGCTTTTATTTAAAACAAAAGAGATATTGCTTTAAAAAAAGAACGGATTGACGAAATGCGATCTTCGCCGGCAGAACCCTTTTTTTGCGATCAGAAATGCTCAAAGAACCTTAACTATTCCCATATCTGTTTATCAGAATAAAAGAGGTCAAAAGGAACAAAAAGAAAAGAAGAAAGCAAACAGGGCTGGTTTTATTTGAAAAATAGTTTCACTTTTCTGTGATTCCCAAATTGGCCAGGATTTGATTCGCGATTTCAATGCGGGCATTTACAAATTCGGGATTGTCCTTATCGGCGCATTGAATACAGCTGGCAAAATAATAGATGTTTCCTTTTTTCTCTACATAGCCCACAAACCAACCCACCTGTTCTTTTTCCAGAATGGCCCAGCCGGTTTTGCCGCGAAGCACATAGCCCAAAGTGTCTTTGCGGATCATGATTCTTTTTACAATATCCATATTGCGCCGGGCGAAAGGCAGTGTATTGGACTGCAATCGCCTTAAGAAATCGATCTGCCCAAGGGTGCTTATTTTCAATCCTCCATGGAGCCAGAATTTATCGACGCCTCCGCTGGTGTCGGCATTGCCGTAACCCACCTTGTCGAGCCAGTATTTCATTTGCCTGCCACCGGCGCGGCGGGCCAGTTCCTGGTAATACCAATAGGTTGAATTCTTAAAAGCTTCCTGCATATCCTGGTCCTTGTTCCAGGGCGGGTTGAAACGAACCACGCTGTCCCATTTGAAAACGACATGTTCGTCTTTTATCACTCCGGTTTCCAGGGCAATGAGCGAATTGCAGATTTTAAATGTCGAGGCCGGAACGAAAGGCTGATGGGCCAGGGCTTCATTGTAAAATGTATACGAGTCATTGGTCTGATCATACAGGGCGAAGCAGCCCTGAACTTTGTATTGATCAAATTGTTTTTTGAAATCAGCCCGTTCGGTTTTTTTTGATTCGTGTTTGCATGCCTGTGAGCCGAGGGCGATGAGGATTAAAAGCAAAAGTCTGGGTGTTTTCATAGGGTCAGTTTGCCCGATAAAGGTAATAAAAACAGGACCGCATAGAAAGGCCAGGGTTAAGGAATGTACTGTCTGACGGGAAATTAGCAGCAAAGGGCTGAGCTATTCTCAGATTCATCGAATACCACAATTTGGTAACTTAAAAGACCCTGGTTTCGCCTTTTAATAGCCTATTCTTGCATTGAGTTATTCAACTACCCATACAACATCCTGTGAGCATGACGTCGGATCAGAGACCTTTCGAAGGCATCTTTGGGAATGAACTGACCGGTCGAAAGGAAATAAATTTATTCATCCTGTGAAGAAAAAGAAAGAATGATGGAAACAATGACCCTTCCCGAAAAAAGACGGACAGAGAAAATTCAGAACAACGAAGAGATCACCTACCTCCAGCTGCAACTGGAGTACAAAAGGCTCTTCAGCAACAACAAGGCACTGCTGGATGGAATTCATTACGCGCAGCTCATTCAGCAAGGCATATTGCCGCAGGAGCGCCATTTGAAACGTCTCTTTGCCGAATATTTTGTCATCTACAAACCCCAGCATATCATTGGGGGCGATTTATACTGGGTGGGGCAGAAAGGCAAACTGAACATTTTTGCAGTAGCCGATTGTACTGGCCATGGGGTCAGCGGAGCCATGCTTTCTGTACTTGCCTTGTCGTTTCTGAATTACGTTATTTTAGGAAAGGAGTTTACACTGGCCCATGAGGTGCTTGAAGAACTGGACAAGAAATGGATAGAAACATTTCAGCAGGGACCCGAATACGGCTTCGACAACGACTGGATGGAAATCGGGTTGTGTACCTTTCATACCGAAACCCGGGAACTGCAGTATTCGGGAGCCTTCAACAAACTCACCTGCATTTCGGAAAATGATGTGACTTATATGTACGGAAGCCGTTACCCCATCGGAGGGTGGCAACTTGAAAAAATGAGAACCTTTCAAAACCATTCCCTGATTCTTCCCGAAAATACAATGGTCTACCTTTCTACCGATGGTTATAAGGACCAGTTCGGTTCGCCTCAAAGTAAACGGTATGGTACAAAACGGATGACAGAACGGATTTTGTCCATTGCCCATCTTCCCCTGGCCGGGCAAAAGCGCCTGCTCGAGAATGACTTTGAATCCTGGAAGGGGACGGAAACACAGACCGATGACGTTTGTGTGATGGGTGTCCGCCTTTATATGGTGTTTAGGTGTTGAAGGGAAGAAGTGCTGATTGGAGGGCGTGAAAAGGGATTTGGCTGGCTTCTCAGGACTACTGGGGCGGGGAGCTGCAGCTTCTTAAACACTTCAAAGCCCAACACTCCAATACCTCAACACATATTTCCAAAGATTCGTCTACGATCGTATATTTTTAGTCGAATAGTTGTAAAAGCACTAGGAATTGATATTTCAATAGATTAATATTGTTATAGTACAATAGGATATGAAGCGAATATCCTACAGGAATTCCGGATCTCTTCCCGGAATCATCCGAAGCCGCTTCAAGTAGTTGTTTTCAACAACCTAAATCTTGATGCGATGATGCACATTCCCCCGATTGAAACTTTAAGCGTAATCTTCTTTTGCTGCTCCTGTCTTTTACTTTTTTCAAAAAAAGGCATTTATTCCGCAGCAGAACTTTATTCCTTTTATCGGGAACAAAGTGGAGTATTGCTGCGTATAAAAGACAGACTGAATTTAGTGGCCGCGCTTTGATCTGAAAAAGATTCCTTGAGGCGGTTTACAAGATAAGATTGGTTTCATTGATTACAGACGTCCTACTCAGACAAAACAAGAATTTAATAAGACGCCCTTAAACTCCAGATGATGGAGGATGTTTCTGACTCAACACAATCGGGAACAAAAACGGGGATGCTTACGCAAAAAAAACAGGAAGCTTTGACCTGTATGAAAGAACAAAGCTGTAAAACGCCACATTTACACACACACCATGAAAAAAGTACACTCCATTTTCCGCTTGAAACAGTTTTCCCTGATGCTTTTGATGACCGGAGTACTGAGTTTATACGCTCAAGGAATCAAGGCGCAGGAAAAAGTGCAGGAACAAAAAGCACAAACCGACTCCGGGGAGGAAGAAGAAGGCGAAAGATCAGACCGCAGCATGAATTGCGGCGGTGTGGAACGCTGGGCAGAAAAGACACTGACCGATGCCCTGGAGCACACCGTCAATTTTACGGCTGTGCGTCAGACCGTAAAACAAATGACGCTTCTGGCGGCTCCCACGCCTTCGACAAGCATGACCAGAACCGCTCCGATCGAAACAACGACATACATCACCGATTGTACCATTACTATCAAGAAAGCAGAATCGGATAACGATTATCACCTGGTTCTTGTGGATGCCGATGGAAGCACAACCATGATTGGTGAAATACCCGATCCTGCCTGCGCAGCGGCTGCTTCATCACCTTTTGTAAACCAGTTTCTGGCCTGCCGCAATTTTATTGATGCGCATGTGGCCAGCGGAAACGTAACCGGACTAAGTCTTAAAGTGACTGTCAAAGGAATCGGGTTCATCGATCCTCCCCACGGTCAGACCGGAGCCGCTCCCAACAATATGGAACTTCACCCCATTATCGATATTTACTTCACAAGCCCTACAGGTATTCAGGATGAAGCAAAAACCCTGAATGTAAGTTTAGGCCCGAACCCGATGATCAATTCAACTGAATTCAAGGTGACCTCTGCCTACAACAATCTGGGTACCTGTTCGCTGGTTGTATTCGACATCATGGGCCGGGAAGAACTCGAAGTTCCTGTTCCTGTTATGGCGAACAACACCATTGATTATACCCTCATGCGCGGCGATCTGAAACCGGGTGTGTATATCTACCGCCTCAAAAACAATGGCTCTCCACTGTATGAAGGGAAAATGATAGTGCAATAAGTAAGTGTGAATACCCCGCGCGCTGACCGGATGTGTGTTTCGGTTGGCGCGCTTTTTTATGGGGTAAAGTGAGGGGAACGAGAATGAGTATTTGGGCGTGACCCTGAAGCAGACTCGCGAAGGGCAAGTCTGCTTCAGGGTCGGGCTTTCAGCACTCGCTTCCCGCGAAGAGCGGGAGAGCTCAGACAAAGATGCTTCAATCCCTCACGCAAGGAAAAATTGAGAAAAATGTATTTCATGAAATGCCCGAAATGAAAAGAACTGCAATTGTCTTGTTTTTCTTTATGACGTCCATCCGGGTCCATGCTCAGGCAGATTCTGCAAAGCCGTTTAAAAACCACATTTGGCTAAGTTTCGGTTCGGTGTATTGTTCCGCATCTCCGAATGTCTGTTTCAGCAACAGCCGCACACTTCAGGGCGGGCAGATTGCTCTGACCTGTGAAAGCAGCAAACAGGTTCTTTCTTTAAAGGTCTATTCTGTCCACGATTTTTACGGCTCTGATTTTTGGGGCTATTACAATGCCACGGCAAATAAGCTAAGTCAGCTGGGAGATATTTCCCTGTCCTACGGCCATCGTTTTCAGTACAAATGGGGCAGTGTAATCCCTGCCGCCGGGTTGTCTTTCGGCGCTCTGGAATACAGGGGCCGGCATACCGATACAACTTACCTGACTGGTATGGTCATTTTCGGAAGCAGTACTATCTACCATTTCGAAGGGAAGCATTTTTATTACCTGGGAGTTCCGATGAGCTGCCGTGTATTGACTTCCATTCATCATGTGGGCATAGAACTGGAGGCCTATTGCAACCTTCACCCATATGCCGATATGGGATTGGCCACCTCCGTTTCAATTGGAACGATTACAAATTATCGGAAAGAGAAAAAAAGAAAATTGAATTGAGGATCAATAAAAAGCAATGAAAATTCCCGGTTAATAAGTCCTGTCTGCCTCAATAAGGGCTAACGGCTGATGATGATTTTCTTTACAGCTGTTCCTTTTTCTGTTCTGATTTGAACAAAATAGATTCCCTCGGCAAGATGTACATTGATGAAAAAGGGGCCGGAGTTTTCAACGATGGAAGAATAAACATTTTCTCCATACAGATTGTACAGATCCACATTCTGAAAGCTGAACCTGGAACTTGAAATCTGAAATTCGCCATCGTTTGGAGATGGGAAAACGACCACGGAATTTCCCAGTGAAATTTCATTTACTGAAGTATTGCTTGATTCGTATGCATTTGACTTTGATGCATTGATAGAGCTTGTTAAACCCTGGTGGTTTTTTAATGTTGGTGTGCAACTGATGTTCCATTGCGTTTCAATGCGCCAGGAGGCCGTATTCTGATAAGTGGAATATTGTGCATCGGTTACGGTTTGTTGCGTGCCGGATACCCCGGCCACTGCATGCCAGGCCCCGTTACTGTTATCGTCCCGCATAAGCAGGTATCCTGGTACGGGGTTCGGGGTGCCTTCTATAGTATAGAAATTCCAGGAAAATGTTCCATTGGTATTTGTGCTGAAAATGGTATTGTGGTAAAGACTTTTTGCACTGAAATTTCCGCAGGTGTCTCGTGTAGCGATCTTGTAACGATAAGTGCCGTTGTTGGGATTTCCGGTGTAGGGAAAATATTTGGTGCGCACGGTATCAATAAACATACTCAGTGAACTGAGGGGGACGGAACCAATAGGCATGTAATTATTTGTAGTGATTTCCCTATACACAACGAAACTGTCCACTCCACTTCCGGCAAATGAAGTTTTATCCCACATAATAGTATTGAATTGAGAAAGCGAGTCTACTGTTACTGCGCAAATGGAAGGTGTTGTTGGTGCCGGAAGAGACGCAATCGAAACACTGTTTGAGGAACTAAAACCGTTTTGATCTGTAACGCTGATTGTGTATGTGGATGAGCATAAGCCTGTGGCGGTTGCTGTTGTTTGTACGGGTGTGGTGCTCCAGGAATAGGTAAAAGGAGGGGAGCCGCCAGTTACAGTGACGCTTGCCGCTCCATCGCATTGTGTGCTGCAGATGGGATTGCCCACCATATTTGCTGTTATACTCATCAGATTAAACTTAAAAAAAGTCCCTTCATAACTGGTGCCTCCTCTGTTTGTGAGTCCATACAAAAAAGTGCCGTCAGAATAAAGTGAACCAGAAGGCCAGCTGCCGTTTATTCCCATATTCCCGAACCCGTAGAGAACAGAATACAAACTGCCATCCATTTTCACTTTGAAAACCGCTCCCGTATCGGCACCGATTGTTCCACCGAAGGACGTCATTCCATAAAGGAATATTCCATCCGAAATAAGTGAGCCTTCGGGCCGACAGCCGGAAAGACTGCAAGTAAAATTGAAAAGAGAAGTATATCCTGTACCGTTTGGCAATATTTTAAAGATAAGACCTCCGCTGTTGCTACCTCCTCCGAAGGTTGTTCCATATAAAGCGGTTCCGTCAGAATACAGCGTTCCGCAAGGGCCACCGCCTGTCGTTGCAGCTGTAAAGTCGAACAGTTTGGAATAGCCTGTTCCGTCATACATTATTTTAAAAATGGTGCCGTCTCCATTGGCCCCGCCGCCTCTTGTCGTCCCATAAAGAAAGGTTCCGTCGGCAATTAAAGATCCGTATGGACTGCTTCCGTTTGATGTGCCAGCAAAATCAAGCAAATCGGAGTAGAGGCTGCCGTCTTTTTTTATTTTAAAGATGGTACCCAGGTTGTTTGCACCACCCTGCCAGGTCATACCATAAAGAAAGGTTCCGTCAGAACAAAGAGCGCCCCTGGGCCAGCTTCCGTTGGGGCCGGTGAAGTCAAGCAATTTTACATAACCGGATCCGGTAGGCAGTATTTTGAAAAGAGTTCCGATTGCGCTGGATCCGCCAATACTGGTCATGCCGTATAGGAAAGTTCCGTCAAAATACAGTGAGCCCATTGGCCTGCCTCCGATTGCAGACCCCGTGAAATCAAGCAAGTCGGCATATCCGGTTCCATCGGGCTTTATTTTAAACAGAAGTCCCTCGTTGTTTAGGCCGCCACGGTAAGTCATTCCGTATAAAAAGGTGCCATCGGAGATAAGATCCCCGGAAGGGTTGCTTCCGTTTTGACCCGTGAAATCCAGGAGTTTGGCAAATTGCGCATTTGCAGTGAAGCAAAAAGCGGCAATAAGAATGCCGAGCAGGAATGATTTTTTCATACTGTGTTTTCTATTGAAAGGGAATTGAGTAGAGTAAATGTAGTTCTTTTGGAGGTTAACAATAAAAATCACCTGACTATTTTCAAATACTTCATTTGATCTCCGTTTTTCAATTTCAGAAAATAGATACCCGGCTTGAGCCGGTCGAGGTTCAGTGGTATTTGAACAAGCCCGGATCCGTCTGTTGAAACGGTTTTTCGCAGACACATACGCCCGCCCGGATCGCTCAATTCAATCTCGCAGGTTCCGGCTTCGGCGCCTTGTAAGGTTAGAACGGGAGTGTTGCCAACAGGGTTTGGGGCGACAGTCACCCCAAAGTTGTCAGGAGTCGCATTCCTTATGGCAGACGGACCGCCTGTATAAACCCTGACGTAATCAACAAAGAGAGTATCCGGAAAAAGGGTTGTCGCATCCGGACTCCCCGGCCACGTGCCTCCCACGGCCAGGTTGAGCAGGATGAAAAAAGGTCTGTGAAAAGCATTGGTGTTGTTGATATTGGCGGCAATATTTCCCTGCATATACTGGACACCATCCATAAACCATCCTATGAAACTGGCATTCCACTCTACTGAATAGGTGTGGAACTGATTGTCCTTCCAGGAAGTTTTAAGTCCGTAGCTGGCAGCCCCGCCATTGTACCAGTGCATGGTGCCTTCTACGGTTGTATCGGTATTGATGTGTTC
>PLXK01000135.1 GCA_003151415.1 Bacteroidota bacterium | reverse complement strand
CAGGAATAAGTAAAGGCTCCCGTTCCTCCGCTTGCAGTAGCGGTGGCCGAACCCGTACTTGTTCCATTACAAACAACATTTGTAAAGGTCTGTATGAAGGAAGTCAGAGCTGGTGGTTGAGGCATAGGTACATTTGTCGGATTGGCCTGACAGCCGTTTGCATCGCTTACAAAACAAGTGTATCCATTGGCCGCTAAACCCGATGCTGTTGATGCGGTTCCTCCCTTGGGGCTCCAGGAATAGGTATAAAGTCCTGTGCCACCCGATGGTGTAACCGTTGCCGTTCCGTTGCTTGATCCGTTGCAGGTTGGATTTATCTGTTGGGTAATAGTTGTTGTGACCGATGTCGGTTGTGTAATCGTCACAACACTCGTGGTTGTACATCCTCTGGAATCATTCACATGACAGATATAGGTTCCTGGTGTGAGTGAACTGGCAGAATTGGAACTTCCTCCGGAAGGCGACCAGGAGTATGAATAGGAAGAATTACCTCCGAGCGCAGTGACGTTGGCTGTTCCATTTGCACTACCGCTGCAGGTAACATTTGTCGACGTTGCGGTAGCGGTGAGCACAGCAGGTTGTCCAACGGTTCCGGTTTGTGTGGCTATACATCCGTGTAAGTCTGTCACATGCACGGTATACGTTCCAACCGGAAGTGAGGCCACTGTTTGTCCGGTGCCTACTGCCGGCGAAGGCGACCAGCTGAATGTGTATGGTCCGGTGCCACCTCCTGTGGAAGCATACAAGGAGCCATCCACATTTCCATTACAGGTTACGTTGGTTGGAAACATGCTGATGGAGATACCGGTAGGCTGAGTAATAGAGATTGTCTTGGTGACACTGAGTCCGGTGTGGTCTGTCACCTTTACCGTGTAGGTGCCAGGACAGAGTCCGGTGGAGTTAGCTGCAGTTCCTCCGCTTGGGGTCCAGGAATAGGTATACGGGGTCGTGCCGCCGGAAGCGGTCGTTTGTCCTGTTCCATCGCATGAACCGAAGCAAGTGGTATTGGTTGAAGTAACTGTCGCATTGGGTCCCTGTGCAATCAGACTGCCGCAATTCAGAAGCAGGAAAGAGAGACAAAAAAGAGCATAGATTTTTTTCATGGGTATTACTTGACAGGTTTATTGATAACGCGGAAAATAAAAGTGAGTAAATATATCGAATGGCATTAACCTATTCAGAAACCAAAGGTAGTCAAATTGCTTAATTCTGAACCATGCAACGACCACTCTTATCCATTGGAAAAGAGGCTTTTCTTCCTCCCAAAAGGGGCTGAATATCAGATGGGTTTTATCTTGAAAGGGAGCGCAGAACTCAATGGTTCTGTCTGATGATTTTCAAATGCCCCGAAAGACCTTCATTCTTCAGGTTAACTATATACAGGCCTGGCTTGAGATCCTCAAGAACCAAAGGAATCTGATTCGGGCCGGAGGAAGTCAGCGGGGAGGTTTGATTCAAACAAATCCTGCCACTCATGTCGCTTACTTCAATTTGACAAATGCCGGCTTTTGCGTTCGTTAATTCCAAAACAGCATTGTGTGAAACCGGATTGGGTGAAATGTTGAAACCCAAATGTGCGTCTGGCTGTTTGAGGATTAAAGTAGTTGCAGCTGCATAGACCCTGACGTAATCAACGAACAGGGTATCGGGGAAAGAGGTGCTTACATCCGGGCTGCCTGGCCAGGTACCACCCACAGCCAAATTGAGTAAAATGAAAAAAGGGTGCTGAAAGGCATTCGTGTTATTGATGTTGTTCGCAATGTTGCCTTGCATATATTGCACACCGTCCATCATCCATTTGATGGAGCCCGCATCCCATTCAACGGCATAGGTATGGAATTGATTCGTTTTCCAGGCGGTCTTCAGTCCGTAACTTGCGGCCCCGTTATTATACCAGTGCATCGTTCCTTCAACAGTTGTATCGGTATTGATGTGTTCCATGATGTCTATTTCCCCGCACTGGGGCCAGCCCGAGGTGGAGATGGTATCGCCAAGCATCCAGAATGCCGGCCAGTAGCCCTTGCCTGAAGGGAATTTTAAACGGGCTTCTATTTTTCCATAGGTCCAGCTGTGCAAACCCTGGGTTTTCATGCGGGCAGAGGTGTAATTGTTTCCGCCATAGTTTTCTTTTTTGGCGATGATGAGCAGATTTCCGCCACTAACCGTTGCATTGACAGGCCGGTTTGTATAATTTTCGAGTTCGTTGTTTCCCCATCCGCTTCCTCCGGTTTCAAAGATCCAGTTCGCCGGGTCAATGGTTGTACCGTTAAACTCATCCGACCACACAAGATTCCACTGGGCCTTGCCTTGCAAAAAACAAAACAGGAATAAAAAGGCAAGAGTTAACTGTGTTTTCATGCTGGGTATTCGAAGGCTTTGAATGAGAAACCGTTTTTTTGAACTTCTGAAAGCCGTTTGACTCAATGTAATTTTTCTGCTGATACAACAATTCCGTCTTCATCGCAATAAATAAAATGCCCGGGGACAAACTCGGTATTTCCGAATTGCAGGGACAAGCCTGTTTCGCCTTCGTTTTTTTTGCCGCTTTTTAAAGGGTGTACATCCAAGGCTTTGAGTCCGATTTCCAGTTTGGCTATGGCTCCGCTGTCGCGGATGCAACCGTAGAGGAGGATTCCCTCCCATTTGTTTTGAATGGCCAGTTCCGCCATATTGTCTCCCATCAGGGCGCATCTTTTGGAACCGCCCCCGTCTACAACCAAAACTTTGTTTGTTCCGTCCTGTTCAAGCAGGCGTCTCACGTACGGGTTGCTTTCGTAACATTTTACGGTAACGATTTGTCCGCAAAATTGTTTCCGGCCTCCATAATCTTTGAATCCGATGGGGCTTACCACTTTTATTTGTTTTGAGAAATTGTCGCAGAGCAGGGTTGTTTCTGTTTTCATAAATTTGCTGTTTGCTATCTGTCTGCCGGTCATTTGCCAGACATCGGCGCAAAACAAATGTAATCAAAATTGAAATTTGATGTAGCTTGCAGAATATGAAAAGAACCCTTCTGGCGATATGCCTTCTTGTTTCTTCTGCCTGTATGGGACAGGAGAAAGTCAATCCAACAACCGAATTCACCATCGGTGGAAAAGTTAAAACGGAATTGAAAGTTACCCTGGCGGATTTAGGTCAATACGAAACGCGTAACGTGCCAGATATGGCCATAACGAACCATCTGGGCGAATTGAAAAGAACAGCAAAGGGCCTGAAAGGTATTTTGTTGAAAGACATACTCGGCAAAACGGACATCCAGGCAGAGAATCCAAAGGTGCTGAGTGAATTCTTTATTGCCTGCATAGCCAGCGACGGATATAAAATCGTTTTCTCCTGGAACGAATTGTTCAATACGGCAACAGGCAACAATGTATATGTTATTGTGGAAATGGACGGAATCAAAATCGGCGAGATGAAGGACCGCATCCTGTTGGTTTCAACCACAGATTTTAAAACGGGCAGACGCTTTCTGAAAAGCCTGCAGAAAATCAATATTCAACGTGTGGATTAAGGGACAAAAGATAATTCAAAAAGAGGAAGAAGAACCTCTAAATAAAAAGGGAGGATGCCAGATGGTATCCTCCCTTTTATGTGAAAGAGAAAGGCTTAGTTGTTTACATGCACTTTAAATACACGCTGATAATTCGGATTTCCGATACGTACGAAATAGGTGGCCGTAGGTAAGCCGCTTACTGATACAGTGGTCTGAATGGCATTGGATACGGGTTTGGCTATCTGGCTGCTGATTTGTTTGCCGACGATGTCAAACAGGTCCACCTGCACATTGTCATCCGAAGGAAGTTTGTTTGCTATCACTTCAATAACATTGCTGTTCTGATATACCTTGAATTCTGTCAGGTCGATCAGGTTTGTTACGCCCGTAGGGCTTGTTGTCAGCTGGAAGGAAAAGATCCTGGAAGCTTCTGCACCGGCCTTGCAATATTCGTTGGTGTTCCAGAAGGTGACGTTGTCTTTTGGATCGAGTGTCATTTCAGAATAATCGCCCCAGCGGTTCACGCAGCTTACCGCTGGTGATGTGCCAGCAACGGCAACTGTTTCTGTTCCCGTCATTGTGCCCAGGGCGTCTGCGGCCATACGGCCTGTATAGCGGATGCTGGGGTAAATGCTGCTGCTGGATACGCTGTATTCAATGGCAATGTCTCCGTCCTGGTCCATGCCAATTGCTCCGTTCCATCGGCTTGCACCATCAGAAGGTGCATAGGTGCCCGATTGGTAAATGGTCCAGGGCTGACCGGCACCGTTTTGGCGGCACTCGTACCAGCGTATACCCGAAACACCGCTTCCGACATTTACGCTGTTGCACATCACCACAGAGTTATGACCGGTAAAGCTCATGAAAGGCACACGGAAGTTGAACGTCCCATCGAGGGCATCCAGGCTGCTTGCTGAACCGGGCTGAGAAATATCCTTCTCAGAGCCGCCGGTGAAATAGGCGCTGAATGTTGTCGGCGCCAGAGAATCGGCGCGGCTGACAGTAAGGGTGTGGGCTGTTGTGTCGTGAACGCATTTGTAGAATTTAATCATATCCGAGAATCCGCCTGATGCTTTGTTTTCAAAAAACACCATGTATTCGGGGCTTCCGTAAGGAGGCAGGGCGGAGGCATCACAATCGAGTGTTTTGGCAGACGTGTAAAGACTGTTGTTGCCGCCAAAATAATAAGGGGAGGTAGGTGTCGGAGCGAGAATCATACCTGCAGAGGTCTTGCCGGCAAGCATACGGGCCCTGTCGAGAACCACGACGTCTTCGGGGGCAAACTGGCCAGTCATGTAATACCCATCGCTCCAGATTGAAAATTTGACATAGTCCGGATAATTGTTCGTTGTCCAGACAGCGTTTGAGAAATTGTAAACGTAAAAAGCGCCTGTTGCATCATTGGTTTTCGAGATGGCAATGGAAAATCCACAAGGCGCTTTGGAAACCTGGAATTCGGTAATCACCCAACGGTCTGCAAATTTATCGAAGAGCACGATCGGATCTCCGTCATCACCGGGAATGTTTGGGAACAAGGTTTTCAAATCAATGACCCCGGTAAGTGCAGTTCCGGCCTTGCTGAATACCTGATAAGAGGAATTGACCGCCTGAACGTATTGGGTTGGTCCTACAGCCCCGTCGGGATCCGGAGGGCAGGATCCGGAAGTTGTTTGCCCGTCAAAATTAACAAGCGGGGCAGATAAGGTACGGATTCCCTGGTCAGTCTGACGAATCGGGTCAACGATGTCTTCTTTCTTTTGGAAGTTGTCAAAATGCGGACGTCTTGATTCTCTCAGTTCTTCCAGGGCCATGTGATGGACAGAAGCGGCTTCTGCTTCTGCTGCTGTTTGCACAGGCATGTCTCTCACGGGAATGGTTTCATAAAACCCGGTGTTGAGAATGTAATTGGAAGAGGGTTTGGGTGTACTGGCATTTTGGGCAGCCAGAGCAGAAACAACAAAAAGGGCCGCCGCAAGTAAGTTTGTTTTTTTCATGGTGTGGTGTTTTGAACACAAAAGGCTGACACATTCGGGGCTTTTCTGAGAGCTTTGATGAACCTGTTTTTTACAAACAAAAACATCCCGAAACGGTGTGTATTTCTTTATATCAGTCTTCTGGTTTTTGGGGTTTGTGCAATTCCTTGGTTAAGGTAAGCAATTCTTAATAAAATGCAATAGCTATGTATAATCAGCCTCCTGAGTTTCGTTAAAACATCAGGGCAAAACGGCAGGTTTTGGCAAAAAAAATTGATGAAGGATGGTTTCAGGATTAAATAATAGAGCGTCGAAAACAGGGTTTCCGCGTCCGGCTGCAGAGCTTAAGCAAGTTTTCTGCGGTTGTTTATTTCTTCTTCTTCAGCCCAGTAAACCGGGTCTGTCGATTTTTTTGTTTTTGCTTTCCTGGCCTTGGGTTTTTTAATCAGCATCAGGGCTTGGGTAATGGCAGACTTGATTGTTTTTGTTGTCTTTTTGGCTGGGCGACTGGGCATAAACAGGGTGCTGGTTAATTTATCGTTACCTCAAAGTTAATAAAGACTATTGAACCGACAAATTGAAGCCTTGCTTTTGAGTGCAAAAGAGTTTTCCCACTATCTTTAAGTTACAAATTTACCCTGCTGAATACTGCTGACCGATCCGGAGGATAACCCGTTCCGGTTCAGGCTGTTCCTGATCATAGGAATGGACATTCCCGGAGTGGATTTTCGTAAAAAGACGCTTATGTTTTCACCATACACATTCAATCACAAAATAGAGGGAAACCTTCTTCGCATAAACTATTCAGGGACAATACAGAACAAGGAAATGGTTGAAATAATGGACAGAATCTATGCGCTGCTGGGCAATAATTTCATTGATAAGCTGCTCATTGATTCCCGGGAAAGTGAGGTCTTTCTGGAATTCAGAGAATCTCTTGATTTTGCTTCGGGCCATCCTCCGGAGTTTCAAAGAGTCAGGACGGCTGTTGTGGAAAGAAAAGAAAATGAGGCGCAGTATAAACTCTACGAAATGTTTGTGAAAAACAGATCGCTGAACCTGAAGTTCTTTACTACACTGGAAGAAGCCATTCTCTGGCTCGACGCCTGATATTTTCTCCTTGTTTCAGCTCAAAAACTTGACGCAAGGCATGTATCCATCCTTGTATCCGGTATAAAATTTTGGTTTATTTCAGACCCAGGGCATAATAATACGTGGCCGGATCGTCCGGATATCTGCCTTCGATCAGAAGCCCTCCTTTTTTGATAGATTCAATTTGTGCGATGAAGTCCTGAACGGATGTGACGGTTTTGTTATTTAATTTGGTTATTAAAAAACCCTGGTGCATACCCGTGTATTTATTTATTCTCCCGCCAGGATAAATTTTCTCAACCTTCACGCCCTGACCCAATCCGTATTTCATTTTTTCTGTGCCGCTCAATTCGCCCAATTCTATCCCCAGTGTTTTCAGGGCTTCATACTTTTCCTTTTTCAGCAATTCGGGTTTGCCTTCTTTGCTTTTCAGGTTGACCTGGATTTTTTCCGTTTTTCCATGCCGCAATATGGTTAATGTGACATTGTTGCCCGGGCGTTTTCTGCCTATGTATTCCTGCAATTCGGGCGTGGTGTTGATTTCCTTGTCATCGATTTTAAGAATGACATCTTTTTCCCTGACGCCTGCTTTTTTTGCCGCTCCGTCTTCAACAAGGCTGTCCACATAAACGCCTTTGGTCACATCCAAATTGAGTTTGGTTGCCAGTTTCTCATCCAAATCCCGGATCACCACCCCCAGATAGCCGCGTTCAACCATCTCGTAATTCAGGAGATCGTCCACAATCTTTTTTGCGATATTGGAAGGTACTGCAAAGGCATAACCGGCATAGACTCCTGTTGGTGTTGCAATGGCCGTGTTGATGCCAATGACATCTCCGTTGAGGTTAACCAGAGCCCCTCCGCTGTTGCCCGGATTGACGGCGGCATCGGTCTGTATAAAGGATTCGATGGCTCCCTGGTCTTTCAGGATATTGATGTTCCTGGCTTTGGCGCTGACAATTCCGGCCGTTACCGTGGACGCCAGATTGAATGGATTACCTACGGCCACGACCCATTCGCCGACTTCCACGCTGTCGGAGTTCCCGAATTTGAGAAACTGCAGATTCTTTTCCGGAATTTTAAGCAGGGCCAGATCGGTTTGCGGATCCGAACCGATGGTTGTGGCGTAATACGATCTTCTGTCGCTCAGTACCACCTCTATGCTATCCGCTTCGCTTACCACGTGGTTGTTTGTCAGAACATATCCATCGCTGCTGATGATGATTCCGGATCCGCTGGCCACCATGGCTTGCGGGGGCATATCGGGCAACTGGAATTCAAAGGGATGAAGAAAAGGTTCGTCTTTAAAGAGTCCTTTGAAGGGGTCAGGAAAATTTTGGTAGAAATCCTCGTCTTTTGAAGGCGATTTGATTTGCTTTTCAGGTTTGTAAGTGGATTGTATATGCACCACGCCAGGTGTCGCTTTTTTTGCGGCAAAGCGGAAATCCACGAAACTGGAATAATGCGGAGGACTCAGGCTGAAATTGTTTATCTTGTTTTCAGAACCCTTGTTTTGCATGTCTTCAATGGAAATTTTCGGGTTTTCCTCTTTGGGGTCTTTGTTTTGAGCCCGGCAGGAAACCAGGACGAACAAACTCAATGCAAACAAAACACGGATGCCATATATACGGATCAGGAGGCAGAGTGCTGGCCTGATGTTTTCAGGATTTTTTTTATAAACGAAGTTCTTTTCCATCGCTTTGGTTTTATATTCACAAAATTTCCTGCGGACTCACACATGCAGGCTTTCTGTTTTTAACAACATGCTTTTTTAATTTTTTGTTTGTGTTGTCGGATTTCCGTCCCTGGTTTTTTCAGCGCCCATAGCCAGGGCGGTTAATCCCGACATGCCTCCGAGTTGCATGGAATCGATGGCCGAGCTGGGCACAATGACAATCGTGGAATTCTGCTTGAGGCCCTCATACAGCATATTCATGGCTCTCAGATGCAGGGCTACGGGGTTGTTGGTGTAGGTCAGGGCAGCTTCTCCGAACTTCTCGGCCACCTGTCTTTCGGAATCGCCAAGAATAACCCTGGCCTGCCTTTCTCTTTCGGCCTGTGCCTGCATGCTCATGGCATTTTCAAGTGCCGTAGGAATCAGCACATCTTTGACTTCCACAGAAATAACGGCAATGCCCCAGGGTTCTGTTCGCTGATCGATAATGCCTTGCAGGATGCCGCTGATCTTTTCTCTTCCTTCAAGCATGTCAGAAAGCATGGTTTTTCCAATCACATCGCGCAGGGCGGTCTGTGAGGCCCAGCTGATGGCGCTCATGTAGTCTGCCACTTCCAGGGCCGCTTTTTTTGGATCAATCGCTCTCCAGAAAAGTACCGCATCCACATCCACAGGTACTGTATCTTTGGTCAGTGTTTTTTCGGCTTTAAAAGAGCTGGCAATTACCCGGGTATCGATCATGTAGGGGATCGTGTCGACGATGGGAATGATAAAAAACAAGCCGGGACCCTTGAGGGCGTGAAAACGGCCAAGCCGCAGAACAATGGCCCTGTCCCAGGGGTCGGCAATGCGAACTGCGGAAGCAACGAGATAAGCAATGGCAACGGCTGCGGCGATAAGCGTGGCGCCTAAAACGGGATTGGAAAAGTCGGATACCACACGCAGGACAATCAGTTCAAGGCCCAGGATGACGAAGAACAAAAAGAGAGGAAATACATTGCTGTTTTTCATTTGTTTTTCTTTTTTGGTAAGAACAAAATTGAAATGAACAGGCAATAGGCTATTGAGCTGAAAAGGACGGGATCGCTTTATCTTCTTCTTCCTCCTCCGGCTCCTCCGTGTCCTCCGAACTGCTGGATGCTTCTGTTAAACCCGGAAGAAGTACCTCTGTGCCCGTAATAATGGTTATTGAAATAAGTCGATGTATGCGGATGCAGGCCATAGTAAAAAGGGTGGTTGTAATACCACCAGCCAAAATGATAACGGGGTAAACCAAAAATAACATAGGGACCGGCTTCTGGCCAGTAAAGACCCATTTGAATCCACCAGGGGTAAGGATACCAGTAGTTCTCTCCAAGCCAATACGGATAACCGGCCCAGTAAGGATAGGGAGCAATGTCATTGATCACTGCCGGGTCATAGGAGGATGAAGAAGAGGAAGCATACACATCATCTGAATCATCCTCGGAGGCATATTTATTGGCAATGTGTTTGAGCTCTTTCTGAACGGAGGTATCTTTCTTTATACCCTCTTTCCAGTCTTCCAGTTCGGCCCCGTCTCTTTTCACCAGTTCCTGGTGAAGAGAATCGGTGAGCCGTTTTGTCAAGGCGGGATTTCTGCGGTACAGATCCCCGATGGCAACGGTGGTTTTCATGTTGGCCGTTAAAAGACTAAGCGTCATTGGATAACGCAGCAATACATCCAGTGAGGACTTCAACGAAGCGGGGTATTCAAGAAGCAAGGCTTTGTATCTGGCTTCAAAGTTTTGGTGCACCTTCTCCAAATCAGCCAGTGTTGGATACGCTTTTTGCATATAATGTAAAGCGGCGTGCCTTATCTTTTGCGGATAGGCTTTAAGTGTTTCCTCCAATTCCTTGGGCTGTTTGCCTTTGTTTTGGACCAGCAGAGCGAGCAGACCCGGATACCTGGCGATCTCCCAGAGTTCTTTCTGGCTTCGGCGGTCAAAATGCGAAATGATTTTTCTGAAGGATNNATGAAGGAATTGCTTGTTGATTTCTGAATCTCGTTCAAATGAATCAGGGCCGCCGGATAGGAGGTGGCAATCAATATGGGTCTGTTTATCGAATCAGGAAGGCTAAAAAGGGAAGGAACACCCGAAGTGTCGTTCGAAATAAGGGTGTTGAATACCTGAGCATCATTCTGAGCGCGCGCATTCAAAGAAAGAACGAGTGCAAACACAAACCACAACTTTTTCATAAGGCCGATATTAATTATACGATACAAAACTAATTCGCGGCAACTACGAAAAGTATGACAAGGGTTCTGTCAGGCAAAGAAAAGGACTGATTTTTCTCAACTCCGGGAAAATGAAAGATTCTGCTGCCTCAATTTTAGTAAATGAATGAGAAATATCATATGAGAAATGAAAGCCTAAAATTCGGCTTCGTTTTCAGCAGCAGAAACACGAGCAAAACGTTTTTTTTGCCTGTTGTGGGAATCGGAAAATAAAGCAAGGTTGTTATTGACCGCAGAAGGGGGGCGGCATTCTTTCCCGGGAGTGGGTGAAAGCATGACCCGAGAGAAAGCCTGTCGGGTCATGCTTTGAATAGTCTATTTATTTGGATTCTCCTCGGCGCTGATCATCCATTGGATGCCGAACTTATCGGTGAGCATGCCAAAGTATGAACCCCAAAACGTCTTGTTCATGGGCATGGTTGCCAGGCCGCCTGCAGAAAGCCCTTTGTAAATCCGGTCTGCTTCTTTTCGGCTGAATGCGTTGATAGAAATTGAAAAGTTGTTGCCCATGACACTGGCGTGTCCGAATGCCTCAGAACTGTCGCTTCCCATAAGCACAGATTCTTTGCCTATCGGTAAAGACATGTGCATGATCTTTTCACCTTGCCCGGCAGACATGGGTTTGCCTTCCACAGGTGGCATGTCTTTAAACCTCCCTACAAAGGGAAATTTTCCTCCGAAAACAGATTTGTATAACAAAAAGGCCTCTTCACAATGACCGTTGAAAGTCAGATAGGGGTTTATCGAATTTGACTTTTGCAGAGCCTGCGCAGGTTTGGGGCTTGCCTTTTTTGCTGCCTGTTTTTTAGCCGGCTTGCGCGGAGCGGCCTTTTTTGCAGGTTGTTTTTTGGCCGGTTTGCGCTGAGCCGTTTTCTTTGCCGTTTTCTTTTTTGCCATACTGTTTGAATTAATAGGTGCTAAGTTATACTTTGTATGGATATACAAGATTAAGGCAATGTGAGGTTTTGGGAGCCAAACAGGACAATTTCCATTTTGGGAAAGGAGTTGGCTTATTCCTGGTGTTTTTTCGAGGGTTCGGGAGGAGCAATAAGTTGGCCGAAGCATGGAAATGCCGTCTTTGGGAACCCAGGGAAAACAGGCTTTTGGGGATAAATTCAGGATCTGTCCTGCTGCAATCTTAAGGGATTCGATATAATTATTATATTTACTTCATACTTCCCTCTACAGCCGGCAGTGATGAGAACATCTTTACTTCTATTTCTTTTATTCCTGGCATGCCATGCCGGTTTTGCCCAGGCCCCTGTGTCGAAAGGGAAGGACTCTCTGAATCTGAATAAGACAGATGATCAGGGCAGAAGAACCGGATACTGGAAGGTGACCGGAGCCATTGCAAACCGGGGCGAATATGCCCCCAATGCACTTGTTGAGGAAGGAACCTACGACAGCGGCATGAAAGTGGGAATCTGGAAGCTGTATTTCCCCAACGGGGTACTTCACAACCGGCTTACCTATGTCGAGAACCGCCCCAACGGTTATGCCATTATGTATCATGAAAACGGAAAGATTTACGAAGAAGGGCTTTGGAAATACAACCGCTGGGTAGGCAATTACAAGCTCTACTATGACAATGGCAATGTTCAGCACGAATTCAACTTCAATGCCAATGGAAAACGGGAAGGCAAACAGGTCTACTGGAACGAAGATGGGGTAAAAATCATCGAAGGCAACTGGGCCGAAGGTCACGAAGACGGGGTGCTGAAGGAATGGTATGACGATGGACAGCCCAAAGCGGACAAGTTCTTTGACGGGGGGAACCTGAATGTGGAAAAGACAAAACTCTATACACCCAAGACGGCACTTCCCGAGAAGAAGCCGGAAGTTGTGGTGGATCCGAAGCTGGACACCAAGGTAAAAGCCAGCGAGCAGGATTTAGGCGGCAACAAAGCCCAACCGGTGTCCGGAAATGCAACTGCCATCAACGGCCAGGCCACCATTTACAACAAAAACAGACAGGTCAGCAAAACCGGAAATTTTGTCAATGGCAAAATGGTGTCTGGCAAAATTTATATTTATAACGACAACGGAATCCTCACCCGCATAGCGGTATACGAGAATGGCATGTACAAAGGAGATGCACCGGTTGAAGAATAATCGGGCTCCAGACCAAAGAAAAAATGCCCCGGCTTGTCGGGGCTTTTTAATGGAAAAAACAGAGCGAATGCCCTTTCACACTCGCTCTGTTTTTCGGGTGGAATTACCAAGGTAGGTTGTCGAATTGGTTTGCTGATTGCGGGGAAATTATGACTGATTTTAAGTATCAAATGCCATAAGCGAATTTAATTCTTTTCCTCGATAAGGAGTGGTAAGAAATAACAGGACCAGAACGGAATTTGTGATTTTCGAGGCATTGGATTAATAGATATTTGAAGAAGTGATAGTGATGACTCCTTTATAAGGTTGCTTTTTTCATTGGTATTTATTTGTATAGCCAGCGATCAACTCCTCCGTGATGTGAACAAGCACCTCTTCCTGTTGCCGTACTTTGTGTTCCATCCCTGCAAATACATCCGGTTCTCGTTCTGGAAGTTGATTGAGGAGCTGTAGTTGCTTTAGTGGGTGTCTGTTTTGGTTCAGCTACTTTTTGGTTTGATGTGCTGACAGTTGGGGGATTGCAGACTTTACAAGGCGTGTACCCCTTCTTGACGGCTGAATTCAAGTCAATTGCTATTTTGCTGCTGCTTAGATATTTGCAGGTTGCAACATGGTATTTCTTTCCCGTGTTTGTGACATACACTGTTTGGGCGGGTAGAATATTGGTAATGACAAACAGAGCAGTGAATAAAAGAAGTAGCTTTTTCATCTTAATCAGAAGTTGGCCGAATGAACTTTACAAAATTTTACACTTTTCAGGATGTAACGTTTATACCCCCGAATTCCAAGCATGGTCAGTTGGATATAATTAATTTGCCGGTAATGGGCCTTTTGTCATTCTGTTTCACTTCATAAAAATATAGGCCTGGGCTTAGATCTCCTCTTTCCAGATGGAATGTTTCCCCTGAAATAGGATGGATTGATTCCATCCTTTGGCCATATACATTGTAAATGGTTAATTCCGCATTTTCCAGCATAGAACCAAAGTGAAAGATTGTTATTGTGTTCATCGGATTTGGATAAACGGAGATAGACTGCTTGTTTTCAAACAGAGCTATTCCAATGGCTATATTACAATCCGGTCCGATGATTGGATAATAGGCGGTGTCATCCAAACTGAAGCAATCCAATCCAATCCCACAATCCATGCTGGGAAAGAAAGACTACACGAGCCCATGGGAGTTCCCAATGCCTTCGATCAGGTATTGGGCTCCCGAACCAGTACCGTTTATTGCAAAGCGTTTACGATAACCGTAAGGCGTATGGAAACTGTCAATTGCGGTTACTTGAATTTTCTTGCCCCCTGCATTGTTATAGTTATAGGAATTTGGCAGTGTATCTCCAATAGCTAGATTGAAATCATAAAGAAGATATTCGCTGGTATCAGATGGTTGTCTCAAAAACATACTCTTTCCAGCTGACCTTATAAAATAGGAAGCATTAGCACCCAGATAATAATAGTTTCCGGAACAACCGGGAGGTATAGGAGGTGAAGCCATCCAACTGTATGAGCCTTTTCCCTTTTTATAGATTTTTTTATAGGTAAGAGTGTGGAAGACCGTATCTCCGTTTGTATAATAATTGTAATCTTCGTTTTGAATACAGGAAGGGCCCGAAAAGGAGCATGAGGTACCCACATGCCATACAGGATTGTTTTGCAGATAAGTATTCACCTGCGTAAAGCCTTGTTTAGCTGAAAACAAGACGGTTGTTATGAGAAATGCATAGAGGAGTTTTCTGTTCATTGGTGGAAGAAATGGATTAGTCTGGAAACCCTTTACACTTTTTAGGATGTAACGTTTACGTCATCGGACAGACAAGTTACACTTTCCTGCCTCAATAATTAAATCCAATCCAGTAAAAAAGATCGAACCAAGAATTGGGGTGGGCCGGATTCCGGAAAAAGACCAATTCAGAATCAGCGTTCTGAGTGTTTTTCAGGTCTTGTTTGGGCTGAAAGCTGGAATGATTAACCCTGAAAAGTACTTTACCGAATTTGATACCGAAACGAAGCGCGAAGTGCGGTATAACTTAGGCTAAACAGGTTTGCGAAAGGCAAATCTGCCAAGCCTAAGTAAAAAAACCTCTTCTAACTATGTAAGTCTGAAGAGGTTAATTCGATTGAGGGTGGAACTACTTGGCAGGTTGTCGAACCGGTTTGTTGGTGATTGTGGGGAAATCCTTGCTGATTTAAGAGGATGAGGAGGGCTGATTCAGTCCAGCTCAATCAAATATTACCGTAAATACTCGCTGACCTTCTGTTGAATAACTTTCTTAACGCCCTCCCAACTTTGCCCCTTTAAGCTGACAGGATCTTCACTTTCTTCCGCGTCTTCAAAATAGGTCAAGGCTGCTGGAATAGAAATCAGCAACATTTGAGAAGGAAATTTCTGTTTGTGTATAATGGTATCGGTTGTTAGGACAGGATTTCAATCAAAGATAGTAGTGATGATGTAAGCTTTTTCTTTTTTTGCTTCTTTTTTTCTTTTTGTT
>PLXK01000265.1 GCA_003151415.1 Bacteroidota bacterium | reverse complement strand
GATGAATCCGCATTTCATTTTCAATGCGATCAATTCCATCCAGTTGTTTATTTTGAAGAACGATTCCGAGTCGGCCCACAAGCACCTTTCCCGCTTTTCCAGGCTTATCCGGAATGTTCTGGAAAACTCGAAACACGAATACATCAGCCTGAGAGTGGAGATAGAAACCCTTGAGCATTATATCGAGCTGGAGCGGTTGCGTTTTTCATCCAAATTCAATTATAAAATTGTGGTGGGAGAGAATCTGGGTGTGGAAAACATTTTGATTTCACCGCTGCTCATTCAACCCTATGTTGAAAATGCAATCTGGCACGGTCTGATGCATCTGAAAGACAGGCCGGGAGAGTTAACCATCCGGCTTGAAAAGCAAGGAACGTTATTGAAGTGCAGCATTGAGGATAATGGAATCGGGAGAAAACAATCGGCCGAATTCAAAAAGGGGAAAGAGCACAATTCAACCGGGCTCTCACTGAACAAGGAACGGGTGGAAATAATAAACACCATGCATAACAGTGTGGAAGGAGTTCATTTTATTGATAAGACAAACAGCAATGGTCTTCCTTTGGGAACGCAGGTGGTTATTTATATACCCATCAATATAAATTTCAGCGAATATTCTTAACGGTCGGGCAGGTTATACCGTACCGGAATGCCCCGTTTTCTTTGACTGACAATGCCGTGATAAAAAATGAACAGATTGAAAGGGAATGACAGGTAGTATATCCGCTTTATGTAATTGCCAATTGAGGAAGGGGCTTCGGAAAGGGAGATGCTTTTTGTTTCCGACTGTCTATGTGCTGTTCCTGTTTTCTTCCGTAGCTTTTGGACAGCAACCTGTATTTAAGAACTATGGGGTGAAAGACGGGCTTCCAAGCTCGGAGATCTATCACGTCATGCAGGATTCCAAAGGCTACATGTGGTTTTGCACGGATGCCGGTGTGAGTCGATATGACGGCTATTCTTTCCGCAATTTTTCGACCCGAAACGGATTGAAGGACAATACCGTCTTTGGAAGTTTCGAAGATAAGAAAGGGAAAATCTGGTTCAGAACCATGTCGGGGAAACTGTTTTATTATCAGAATGACAGCATATATGGCATAGAAGCCAATCGCCGGATTACAGAAGAACTTCAAAACGGACTTATTTCTTCCTTGTATGTCGATTCTTCCGACACCATCTGGTGTGGTATGTATATGGGTGAAGGGTTTTTCAAAATCGCACCCCCTTACCTGGCTTCGGATTGTAAATTTTTCAGCCCGCACGAAAAAGTGCCGTGTGCCTTTATCGTTGAAATCGATAAGACGGGTTATATCTGGGGAACCTTGCGCAAGGCCGATGACAAAAACACGGATTATGAACCCATCGGAGCCATTCTGATTCGCTACGACAAGAATGCCATACGGACCAAATATTATGGAATCATCAGCTTTGCCCCCAATCCGGCCGTATGCAGAAATCAGGCGGGAGATTATATAATCACCAGTTCCAAAGGTGTGGGTCCCATCAATAAACAAGACAGGTTTGCGCTTCCCGGAATACGGTTCAATGCCTTGCTGGAAGACAAGTTGTCAAACTTATGGGCAGGCACCGGCAAGGATGGCGTTTATTGTTTTGCAAAAGGAGATTTGAAAACAGCCGGGCCCAGGCACTACTTAAAAGGCTTGTCCATCACCTCTGTTAAGGAAGACTCAGAAGGCGGCTTCTGGTTTACGACTTTGGAAAACGGCTTGTATTACATGGCCTCTCCCGATTTTCTCTATTACAACAAACAGAACGGGTTAAGCGACAATAAAGTGCTGACAATTATTGGCAAAGACAGTACCAGCATTTTGGCCGGTATGGCAAATGGAGATATTTGCCTGCTCTCTTCCGATACCGTGTCTCTGTTAAAAGGAAAAAAGATCTGGCCTGGAGAAAATCCAATCTACCGGTTTTTCAGAACCCCGTCCGACAATAAAATTATTGCCGGAGCCTATTGTTCTTTTCGTTTTTCGCCGGATCAAAACACAGAGAGAGACTATCTGTCTGATGAAATGCTCATCAATCCATTGAAGTGTTTTGTCGAAGATACCAACGGCAGTGTTTGGGGAGGGAATCATCTTTTGCTGTCGAAACTGGATTTGCAGAATAAGAAAGTGGCGGAAAGCCACATCTCAAAATCAAGAATTCTTTCGCTGTATTGCGATTCAAACAATACGATTTGGGCGGGGTGCGTGAATGGTTTGTGGTCTTTTAAAGACGGTCAATTCGTCTACTACGGCCTGGACAACCCGCTTTTTGCCAACCGGATTGATGATATCAAAGCCTCTGCCGACGGTTCGTTGTGGTTTGCCACAAAAGGAAGCGGGTTGATTGTCAAAAAAGGAAGCCTGTTAATCACCATCGATGAAAGCAATGGTTTGTCGAGCAACATGTGTAAAAGCCTGTATATCGATCGGGCAGGAACCGTGTGGGCTGGGACAAACAATGGGATTAACCGCATAACAATGAAAACATGGGGAAGCCCGGTCCTGGAGGTGTATTCTTCGGAAGACGGATTGCTGTCCAATGAAATCAATGAAGTCGTTAAAACCGGCAGCCGTGTATGGGCAGCCACGAATCTGGGCATCGTTGAATTTGACGAGAAAACGGCCTTCTCCAACCACACCCCGCCGCCGGTATACATCAGCTCGCTGGAAATAAATTCTGTTCCCAAAGCCATCGCCGATACCTTCCGCTTAAAGTATTTTGAAAATTATCTCAAAATCAGCTTCACGGGCATATCGTACAAAAGAAGTTCGAAAATGAAATACCAGTATATGCTTGAGGGCATTGATTCGAAATGGAACTATACGACAAACACCAATTTGCAATACACCACGCTTCCTCCGGGGGCTTATACATTCAAGGTTTATGCCGTAAATAACGATGGCATAAAAAGCACCCGGCCGGCCCGTTTCTTTTTTGCCATTTCAAAACCGTTCTGGAAAGAATGGTGGTTCATCGGTTTGGTTCTTGTAATTCTGATTGGTTCTGCCATTGGCGGAGTGACTTACCGCATCGGGTTGCTGAAAAAGAAAGCCGCAGAGAAATCGGAAGTGAACCGGAAAATAGGAGACTTGAAACTGATGGCCTTAAGGGCACAGATGAATCCGCATTTCATTTTCAATTCCATCAATTCCATCCAGTTGTTTATTTTGAAGAACGACTCCGAGTCGGCCCACAAGCATCTTTCCCGCTTTTCCAGGCTGATCCGGAATGTTCTGGAAAATTCGAAACACGAATACATCAGCCTGGGAGTGGAGATAGAAACACTGGAACACTACATCGAGCTTGAACGGCTTCGTTTTTCTTCCAAATTCAGTTATAAAATAAGCCTGGATGAGGCCATAGACGTTAAAAGTATTTTAATTTCGCCTTTGTTGATCCAGCCCTATGTTGAAAATGCAATCTGGCACGGTCTGATGCATCTGAAAGACCGGCCTGGAGAATTGAGCATTCGCATAGAAAAGCAGGACCGGCTACTGAAATGCATCGTGAGCGACAATGGAATCGGCAGAAAACAATCGGCCGAATTCAAAAAGGGGAGAGAGCACAAGTCAACCGGACTTTCGTTGAATAAGGAACGGGTCGAAATAATCAATACATTGCACAACAGCTCCCAGAGCGTGACCTTCATCGACGAGACCAATGAGCAGGGCGCGGCTACAGGAACACGGGTGGAAATATTTATTCCGGTTAATTTAAATTATTCAGATTATGCTTAATGCCATTATTGTTGATGATGAGTCGTCGGGAGTTGAGTCCCTGCAAATCCTTTTGAAGAAATATTGTTCATCCGTAAATGTGGCAGGCATTGCCAATTCGGCTGATGAAGCGGAAATCAAAATCAGGGAACTGAGTCCGGATCTTGTTTTTCTGGACATTGACATGCCCTTTGCCAACGGATTTGATCTTCTGAACCGGTTCAAGGTCATTCGTTTTGAAGTTGTTTTTACAACTGCTTACGATCACTATGCGGTCAGGGCGTTTAAACACAGCGCCATCGATTATCTCTTGAAACCCATTGATATTGATGAACTGACCACAGCCATAGCCAAGTGCGAAAAGAAAAAGAAAGATGTCAATCCCGAGTTTTTGCATATGGAAACGCTCATGACCGCATTGAACCAGGCAAAGGCAGTCAAAAAACTGTCGATAAACACTGTGGAGGGAATCATGTTTGTTGATACCGATCAGATTATCCGTTTGTCTGCCGATTCGAATTACACCAATATATTTCTGAAAAACGGGAAGAAAATTTTCGCATCCAAGACGCTCAAGGAATTCGAGGAGATCCTGACAAGCCTGAATTTTTTCCGCGTGCACAACACACACCTGATCAATCTGGCATTCGTTCAGGCCTATACCAAAGGCGACGGAGGCTATGTGACAATGATTGACAGCGCCGTGGTGGAGGTATCGAGAAGCAAAAAGGGCGAGTTGCTTTCGCTGCTGACCTTAAATAAAGGCTGAAATTGCAAGCATTGTTTTAAAACAAAATCTCCAGGCTGACAGCCTGAGGCAAAAGCAATTTCGCGCCGTCTGCGGTGATGAGCATTTCATCTTCGATGCGAATTCCGAATTCATTCACAATATAAATTCCGGGCTCATTGCTGAACATATTGCCTGTCTGCAGGGGCCGTTTGTTTCCTCCCACCAGGTAATACCATTCGTGACCGTCCATTCCGATGCCGTGTCCCAGACGATGTGTAAAATAGGTAAACCCCGGACCGTATCCGCTCTCTGAAATCACCTTTCGGGCGGCTGCATCAACGGCTTCTGCCGGCACACCGGGTTTTGCGGCTTTCAAGGCGGCTTCCTGTGCCTTGTGAACAATGGCCCATACGGTTTTCACCTTTTCACTGGGTTTGCCAAAAACGGTGGTGCGCGTCACATCCGATTCATAGCCTTCTACCGAGCACCCTCCGTCGATAAGCACGACATCGCCCGGCTTTAACCGGGTTTCTTTGACCAGACCATGCGGATAGGCCGCGGCTTCGCCGAACAGTACAAGCGCGCCGCCTTCTGCACCCGATTCGGAAAAAAGTTTTGATATGATTTTTCCAAATTCAACTTCGGTCATTCCTTCTTTGAGCTGCAACACGGCCGATTTGAATACCTCAGCGGTAATGTCGTTGGCAATCTGCATGAGTTCAATTTCATGGGCAGACTTCAGGCTCCGGCAGCCGGCAGTAACGACGGTGGCGCTTTGAATCTGAAGCGAAGAAATTTCTTTCTGAATATTGCCGGCAACAAAATAGCGCGTGCTTTCTTCGATGCCCAGGTTTCCGCTGAGCAGACCACGTTCCTTCAGTATTTTTTCGATAAGGGCATAAGGGCTTTGGTCTTCTTCCCAGGTATAGAGTTTGGCAGTACCCACTTGTTCCTTTGCACGGCCTTCTTCGAATTTCGGGGCGATGAATACAGGTTCGCCTTTTTGCGGAAGAATCATCGCAAACAGGCGTTCGCTGCGGCCCCAGTGGACTCCGGTAAAATAGCGCAGGGAGGTTCCGCCTTCGAGCAACAAAGCATCGATTTTGTTTTCACGCATGAGTTTCCGCGCCTGTTCCTGCCTTTGCAATCTTTCCTCGGCAGTGATGGGTCTGATGCGTTCATGAAAAAGCTTCCCGGCAGAAGACAGCGGCATTGTATGGGTCTGGGCAAAGGTCAGGCCTGGTGCAAGTACAGCCAATGTTGTTGCCGCACCGCTTGTTTTAATAAAGTTTCTTCTGTTCATTTAATTGCAGTTAGGAATGAAATCCTTTTGGTCATTTATTCCGGTGTTTGGATATGCAATGTATAAATTTAATTTCTTTTTATCCTTGACCTCAAACAGCGGAATGGAGCAAGGCCTCGGACGGATTAACAGATAACGTTGAGATATCACCAGTGTAGAAGAAATTAGGTATCTTTTCACCCTGAAAAACAGAACAGCACTTAATCCGATTCAACCATGAAAAACCTATTCAACCCTGCAGACAAGCAGGAAATCATCAAGCGGATCAATGCCCTGAATGTAAATTCGAAAGGACAATGGGGCACAATGTCTGTTGCGCAGATGTTTAAACACAGCACCCTGCCCATGAAAATGGCCCTGACAAACCCCAAAGCGAAACGCAATCTGATGTCAAAAATAATGGGCCCGCTCATTAAAAATGCGGTCATCGGCCCAAAACCGTTTAAGAAAAACGGGTTTACGCCCAAAGAGTTCAAGGTCGATACACAGGAAGTTTTTGACACGCAAAAAGAAGCCTTGCTCGAACTTGTCGGCCGGTTTACTGCTGACAATGTTTCAGACAAGAACCATCCTTTCTTCGGTACGCTCACCGACGCAGAATGGGGACAGAGTCAGTACAAACACCTGGACCATCACCTGACGCAGTTCGGAGTCTGATTAAAACAAGATCGATTTTATTTACACTAAACCCTGTAAAAAATGGCAAAGACAATCACACAGAAAATCCTATTCAAGAACACGTCGCCAAAGGCGCTCTATGAACTGTATATGAATTCCAAAAAACATTCTGCAGCTACCGGGGCCACTGCAAAAATTTCTGCAAAAACAGGCGGTGATTATTCCGCGCACGATGGCTACATCAACGGAAAGAACCTGCACCTGGTTAAAGACGAATTGATTCTTCAATCCTGGAGAGCATCGGACTGGGGTAAAAATGATGCGGATTCGACGTGGATGATGCGTTTTGAAAAAAAAGGCAAGAATACCGTTTTGCATGCTGTGCATTTCAATGTGCCCGATAATCAGGCCGATGGTATCAGCAAAGGATGGAACGAATTTTACTGGGAGCCCTGGAAGAAATTTCTGGGAGGCAAGACGGTAAAGAAGAACAAGACAATGTAAAGCACAAGGTTAAACAAAAAAGTCCCGGCACAAGCGGGACTTTTTTTGTTATTCTATATTGTCGTTTAAAGTGCTTTCATGCGGTTGTTTCTGGGGTTGTGTTCCACTTCTGCCAGTTTCAATACTTCAAGGACAGGGGGCAGGTACATGCCAAAGCGTCCGCGCAATCCTTTTTTCAATCCATACCATCCGCCTATCGGATTTTTCGGAGAACGTCCCCAGGCTTCGACGGTTCCTTCTTTGGCGGGCTTTTGCTCGTCGGCGCTTCCCAGTTCCATCCAGTCGCCGTGTTTTTTGAGCATGGCGTGCAGATCGGCAATGCACCGGAGATCGTAATGCAAAACGGTTTTACCCACGGTGCAGACGAGTATTTTATTCGCTTCATCCTTATACAGGGTGTATTCGGATGTTTGAGGCGGCGTTTTTAAAATCCAGGGATCTTCTTTTGTTCCTTTTCCTTTAGACATGACTTTGTATTTTTTTGAATTCTTTAAACAAGAGCAATATCGAACTGAACGAGGTCGACAAATTCCTGAACACGTTCATCCACGTCTTTTTGGGTCAGCCCGATGAGTTTTTCCACTCCAAATTTTTCCACACAAAACGAAGCCATGGCAGAGCCGAAGATGATGGCCCGTTTCATGTTGTCGAAAGAAATGTCTTTTGTTTCGGCTAAAAAACCAATGAAACCACCGGCAAAACTGTCGCCGGCACCGGTTGGGTCGAAGACATCTTCGAGGGGCAGGGCGGGAGCGAAAAAGACCTGGTCTTTGTGGAAGAGCAGGGCGCCGTGTTCGCCTTTTTTAATGATGAGGTATTTCGGACCCATTTTCAGGATTTTTGCAGCGGCTTTGACAAGCGAGTATTCGCCGGAAAGCTGGCGGGCTTCCGAATCGTTGATGGTGAGTACATCCACCAGGGCCAGTGTTTCTTTCAATTCGGCAAGGGCGATATCCATCCAGAAGTTCATAGTGTCCAATACGATGAGTTTCGGGCGGTTCTTCAGTTGCGCGATCACCTTGAGCTGAACGGCGGGCATGAGGTTACCCAGCATCAAAAACTCGCAATCCTGGTAAGAAGCCGGTACAATGGGGTCGAATTCGCCCAATACGTTGAGTTCGGTGGCCAGGGTATCGCGGGTATTCATGTCGTTGTGGTATTTGCCACTCCAGAAAAAGGTCTTTTTATCTTTCAGGATTTGCAGTCCGTCCACGTTTACGCGGTGATCTTTGAGCATTTTGATAGCCGATTCGGGAAAGTCGCCCCCAACGACCGAAACCAGATTGATTTTTTTCCTGGTAAAGTAGGAAGCGGCAAGCGAAATATAGGTGGCAGCGCCCCCGATAATCTTATCCGTTTTGCCAAAAGGGGTCTCAATGGCATCAAAAGCAACAGTTCCAACGACTAAAAGGCTCATAAAATCAGGGGTTTTAAATATTTGCGTAAATATATTGCTTATTCGGGTTCAAGCTGGGAATATTATTTCCCATTTTGAGGGAAAATCATGGAAATGAGAGTAAATAAGCACAAATTGAGTTGTTCGTTTCACGTTTCTGGCGATATGAACGGGGTCTTCCGGGGCTTACTGTATCAAGTCTGCCGAGGCCTGGGGTTTGAAGGGCTGTTTTTTTCTCATTCAACCAATAAATGAAAAAGCACCCACTTTATAAATGATGCTTTCTTTACCTGCTCCCCCGATCCTCGAGATTTCACACCGGCTGGAAGATAATTTGAAGAAATTATATGGACAGAGGGAGTTCATAAAGATTTGATAAACAGGGACATGTTGGCGTGATGCATTTGAACTTAATCGGGCATTCCAGAATTATACTTAAAAAAGAAGCCTGAGTGGGCCATTTTGAGGGGTTTGGGAAAAGAGTTCGAACCAAGAGATGTTTGGCCGCTTTTGTATCCTCGCATAACTTAAAGAAGAGTTATTTCTTCAGAGTATAGATATAAACAGCCCCTGCATTCGGGGTAAATTGCTTTTCTTCAGTGTTGCCACTTTCAAAGCGAGAGCCAATAATTGCGGTATTTTCGTACGCACCAACTGAAAATCCGAACTTGGTCCAAATAGCTCTTTGATTGGAAGTCAATTTTCTTTCCTGTTTCCATTCCCCGGATTCGCCTAGTTTAAAGACATAGGCAGCACCTACATAAAAATTATCTTTTACTTCTTGACCATCTAGTCTGTCTCCAAAAGCACCTATGACTGCGATACTATCGGATATACTAACGGAATTTCCAAAATGCTGATCATATTTTCTGTCGCTTGCGTAGATCTGTTGGGCTAGAATCCAATTTCCGTTTTTGTTTTTGTGATAGATATAAGCGGTTCCGGCGCCGGCCAAACGTTTCATCCTCTTCTCAGTTGATTCTACGACTTCTGCTTCCCTTTTAAAGCGGGAAGGTGAAATTTTCAGAGAATCACGAAGATGTTTATCATTAAGAACGTAAGTCCATTTAAAATCCCCCGAGGGCATAAGAGTGACAAATCGATATACAGAATCAGTTTGAGGAATGTCTTTCCCTTCAAACGGACCATAGTCTCCAGCCCCTCCGACCAGTAAATAGTCTTTACAAACTGAAAGGTGGAAGCTTTGTCCCGAATCGGCGGAATCGTCTGGCTGAAGAGCTTGTGTAAACTCCCACTTTTGTGATGCCCCTCTTTGGTATAAATAAATGGCTCTTCCTCCAGTAACAGCAAGTTGATTTCCATAAAGCCCGAGCGATTCCCCAAAATCAGCGCATTTCCAATCAGGAGAAATAATGGTGTCGATGGGTGTCCACTTCTCATTCTCAACTAAGCTGTAAATGAAAACAGCCCCTTTTGATGAAGGATGCGCCTTATCGAGTTGGACACCGGTGGCGCTAATTGCCATGTAATTACCTTGAATTGAAACAATTTTCCCGAAGGCGTCTTGCGGATTTCTGTTTTTCAAAGTCAATTTTTGGATTTCGATCCATTTATTATGCTCATTTCGTTTGAATAAATAAGCAGCGCCTTTTCGTACTTGTGTTGTACTGTCCAAAATGTCGTGATCTCCATTTGCCCCGACAATTGCATAATCTTCGGAAATACTTACAGAACACCCAAACCATTGATAAGGCGTTGCGCCCGGACCATCAATCTTCTGTACCTCTGTCCAATGATTCGATTTGTCTCTTTTCAAAAAACACACCGCTCCTGCTTGTTTTAAACTCGTCCGATCCTTTAATTTATCCTTCATTAAAGTTCCTACAATAGCAAAATCATTGGAAATCGCGGATGAAAACCCGAACCAATCATTGGGCTGACGATCAGCTGCAACGACCTTTTGGTAAATAATATTGTTCTCCTGGGCATGTGTTGAAAATGCAACTACTGTCAGGGTACAACTTAAGAAAAAGGATAGCTGTCTGGCCATTTGTAAATTAAATTAATTGGTATTCCATCTTCCGGTATATACATCATACAAACAATTTGTTTCGTGGATCCATTTGTCCTCTTTCTTGACAGGAATCCGATTATCCAAGCACATGTGGCGATATTCGCATTCCTTGCAAACTTCAATGTCGTCCTTTTTTACATGCCAAAGGGATTGAAATTCTTTCGTATTAACAATTGCAGATAAGCCGGCGGAATTATAATTCCCGAATTCGATTTTTGAATTTGGGGCATTTTTTATTTCTCCATTTGCTGCAATTACAACTTTTCGGTTTAAATAAGTATTGAAATTCTGTGACTCACAGAACAAAGTCAAATTAACTGAGAATTGTTTCTCGCTCCTAACCGGAGCAAATAATTCTTCGGAAATTTGATCCTTAGTCCAAATTATTTCGTGCATACTGAAATGAGGAGATTGAATACTTTTTGAAGTTGGAGAGTTGTAAACCACCAATTGGCTAATCCGCCTGTATTTGTCTGCCAGATTACGAAGGTTAGAAGCGGTGAGGCTTCCGGTGTAATTGAGAATTAGCTCGATAGACCGGAATGAACTGTTTTCAAAACAATTTAGAATCTTACGGATTTTTGCCAGAGAATGTTTGCAATGAAAAGCCAATTGAATATCCTGGCAACCCAATTCGGTTAACTTAAGGAGAGCAAATACTTAAAAACTAAAAAATCCCTCAACCAATGATAAACATTGAATTGAAGGATTCTATTTGGCTCCCC
>PLXK01000119.1 GCA_003151415.1 Bacteroidota bacterium | reverse complement strand
TAACGGAATTGAAAGAAAACGTGAGTGAATTGAACAATTCAGCTGCAAAATCGTTTGCTAAAGTCATTTTAAGTTCGTTATTCATTGATAGTCATCTAGTTATTAGTATGAATAAGAAATAGTAGATTTGAAGCATGAACCTCATTATCGATATTGGCAACACTCGGGCCAAAGCCGGCTTGTTTAAAAACGGTGCTCTTGTCCATTCCGGCATTCTCGAACTTTCTGAACCGGCCTCACTCTTTCGTTTTCTGGCCAATAACAAACCGGGTCAACTTATCCTGTCATCGGTCATCAAACAATTGCCTGCCTTTTTGGAGGACTACCTCTCGGCTATTCCCAGTCTTGAATTCAGCCACGACACACCCGTGCCCATTCAAAACAAATACCACAGCGCCAGCACCCTGGGCAGCGACCGCCTGGCAGCCGGCGTAGGCGCCTGGAAACGATACAAAGGCGAATCGCTTTTGGTGATCGATGCCGGAACCTGTATCAAATACAACATGGTGACAAACACCGGCGAATACCTGGGCGGAGGCATTTCACCGGGAATAGACATGCGCTTCAAAGCCATGCACAGCCTCACCGGAAAGCTCCCCCTGATCGAAGCCAATTACGATTTTGACCACCTCATCGGCTCAACAACCCAGGACTCGCTGCTCTCGGGTGTCATGAACGGCGTGGTGGAAGAAGCCGATGGCATAATAAACCGCTATAAGATGCAATATTCTGATTTGAAAGTCGTTGTTACGGGCGGCAATTATCATTTTTTTGAGAAGAGACTAAAAAACTGCATCTTTGCGCACCCAAATCTGGTTCTTGAAGGTCTAAATGAAATATTGGAATATAATGTCAGGAATTAATCGAGTACGTGGGTCCCAACTGATGCTGAAATCGCTCTTCCTTTTCTCTCTCATACTTCTCTCTTCTTTTTCTTTTGCTCAAAACCTGACCAGTTCGCCTTATTCGCGTTATGGTCTTGGCGATCTGAATGGCAACAGCTCGGCACAGAATTTTGCTCTGGGTGGCGCCGGCATCGGATGGAGAAGCGATACGCTCACTCCTTCTTATATCAACAGCCTCAACCCGGCCTCGTATTCGGCCATGCGCATCACCGTGATCGAATTCGGATTGCTCAGCAATACCACCCAATTCATCACAAGCGATCAGAGATACGTTCTGAACAATACCTCATTTGCCAATATTGCCGTGGGGCTGCCCATCAAAAAATGGTGGGGACTGGCTTTCGGAATTTCTCCTTACAGCAATGTGGGCTACAAAATTCACGACAGCCAGACCAAGGACACCCTGGGCGTGGTGAACTACAATTATGAAGGTACCGGGGGCATCAATAAGGTATACCTCGGAAACGGATTCAAGCTTCTGCACGAAAAATACACGCAGCGCACCGGCACCGATCTGAGTTTCGGTTTCAATGCCAGCTACATGTTCGGAAGCATCAACAACATCCGCCACGTGTCTTTCGATGACCCGAACTATTTCGGAGTGCGCATCGATGAAAATACACGCATCCACGATGTGACTTTTGATTTCGGCCTGCAGTTCAAATTCCGCATCGATTCGCTGAAGAGAAAAAACCCGAAACTAAAAACAGGTTGCGCCCGCATGGTTCACGGCCAGTGCGTGGTGTACAACAACTGCAAGGTAGATACCAGCCACCATGCCGGATCGGAACTGACATACATACACACCGATTCCACTACCCACATCGAGAAGAGGAGGATCAAAACCGATATCGACGACATCCATGTCTGTTTCGGACTGACCTACGCACCCTCCATGAGTCTGAGTGCTTCGTACGATCTGCTTTCGCGGACGTACATCATGCCCGGAACACTCGAAATTTACAAAGACACTCTGACCAACATCCAGAACCAGTCGACTCTGGCGCACATTCCGGCACGTATCGGTTTTGGCGTTTCCGTCAACCGCTCTTACCGGTGGAATGTGCTTGCCGATTTCACTTACCAGCAATGGTCCGATTATTCATTCAACCAAACCAGCGGCGGACTTCAGAACAGCATGCAGGGTTCTCTGGGTTACCAGTTCCAGCCCGCATTGCGCGGAAGCTATTTTCAGATAGCGCGTTACCGCATGGGGCTGCTGTACAACCAGACTTATCTGGATTTGCAGAATACGCGGCTTGTGGAATATGCTTTCACATTCGGCGCCGCTTTCCCGGTGGCCATTTCGCGCGTCAAGAAACACGAATACGACATCAATCTGTACCGCAACTATTCCATGGTGAACATCAGTGCTGAAATCGGCCAGATGGGCACAACCAGCAACGGACTCATCAAGGAAAATTACGCACGCGTTGTTGTTGGCTTCACCATCAATGACAGATGGTTCCAGCATTTCAAATTCAACGATTGATCAGGGCAGCGCGCCAGTATATGTTCCCCAGAGGGACCCTGCGAAAGGCGAATCAGTATAAAATCCGGGTTTAATGCATCTCCCAGTTTCCTTTCTTTTCCTGTTTGCCGGTATCGTTCTGTTTTCATCCTGCGAAAACGATATCAAAACTGTGCAAATGGTTACGCAGAGAACCGATTTGCCCATGATCACCACCCAGAATGCCGAGCTGTTGTACAGCGATTCGGCCCGGGTGAAAGTGAAACTGACGGCTCCGGTTTTTGATCAGTATGTTGGCGAAAATCCGCGTATCGTCATGCCCAGGGGAGTGAAGATCAGTTTTTTTAACGACAGCCTGAAAGTCACCACCACCCTCAGGGCCGATTCGGCTATCCGCAGGGAAAAAGACAACATGATGGAAGCCCGCAAACGTGTGGTTGTCGGAAATAAAAAAGGCGATACCTTGCATACCGAGAAACTGATCTGGGATGAACGACGGCGCATCATCTATACCGATGTGCATGTGCTGATCACTTCCAAAAACAATGAAATAACCGAAGGAGAAGGTCTTGAAGCCAACGAGGATTTTACGCGCTGGAAAATCAAAAAAGCGGTTGTCAGCATGCCTTCCGAAGGACAAAGCATCGACAAGGAAAAATAACCCGGCATAAAGGGTGCGAAAACAAACTGTATCATGAAAGCAAACAAACTCTTCCGTTTCAGTGAAATCATGTGGCTGGTTATCGGCATTGCCTGTATCCTGACCGATCTGTATATTTTTCTTTTCAAACACGACATGCAGCGCGGTGTCTTTTTTCTGGGGCTTACCTTTATGGCCTGTCTGATGTATTTCGTGCGCCGGCGGATGCGTATCCGGGCCGATGCAGCGATGGGCGAGGAAGAGCCCCGAAACAAAAAGAAGAAAGGCTGATGAAAGCTGTAGCTTTGTAAACCAAACCATGTTTCTATTCCTTGCCGCTTTTTCTTTCTTTGCCATTTTGTTCTATTCTGCCATGCGCTCGGCACTGAGTTCGGCTATGCGGCTCAGGCTGGAGCTGGAGAGTCATCACAAAACTCTGGCCGGTAAAGCAGCGCGGCTGTTCATCAACGAAACCACCCGTGTCTCGCTCTCCATCAAAACCGGAGCCAATCTGTTTCTCATCGTCTGGACACTCAGTTTGTGCATGCTCTGGGAACACCGGTATGGATCCTTCGCCGGACACCATGTTCTACTTTTGCTGTTCGCCATTTGTGCGGCAACCTGCCTGATGCTTGTGGCCGATACGATTACCGGCAATCTGACCCGTCTCTTTCCCTATGTCTTGCTCAAAATGCTTGCGCCTGTGTTTTTGTTCAGTTATACCCTCACACAACCGCTGACTTCCATACTTTTTGTTTTCAGACAAAGAATATTCAGGCGCTCGGTGAATTCTGCCGGTTTGCTTCAGAAAAAAGAAAGCCGGGCCGATGATTTTGAAGAACTGGTGAACAGCCTCAACGAAAGCAATTCGGGCATGGCCCAGGAGCCGGAAGTGCAGATTCTGCAAAACGCCATCGAATTTCAGGATGTCAAGGCCGGGTCCTGCATGATTCCCAAATCGGAAGTGGTTGCTATGGAAATCAATTCGCCTGTGGAGGAGCTCGTCCGAAAATTCACTTCCACGCGGCTTACACGCATCCTCATTTACCGCGAAAACATCGAACACATCATCGGCTACGTGCACTCTTTCGAAATGTTCCGCAAACCGGTATCCATCATTTCAATCATCCGGCCTGTGGTGGTGGTTCCCGAAACCATTGCCGTGCAGGATCTGCTTCGCCTGTTCAACAAACAGCACAGCAACATGGCCGTTGTGGTGGATGAATACGGCGGCACTTCGGGTATCCTCACCCTGGAAGATGTCATCGAGGAACTTTTCGGTGAAATCGACGATGAACACGACAGCGAACTGCAGCAGGAAAAGAAACTGAATGAGAAGGAATACCTTTTTTCGGCCCAGCTCGAAATTGCCTATATCAATGAAAAGTATGGATTTGACATCCCCTCCTCAAAAGAGTATACCACCCTGGGTGGATTGGTCGGTTTTCTGGCCAAGGGAATGCCAAGGGCCAAACAAAAACTCTTTTCCGACCATTTTCGTCTGGAAGTGATCGAACTGAACAATAATCGGGTCGAAACCGTCAAATTGATCCTGAAATAGGGCATAAAGCAGGCTTGTTTTGTTAATTTTTGCCCAATCCGCGTTCAATCCGCCCGAATATATCAAGGCGGAATAAGACCTGTTTTTTTGTTTCCATGAAGATGTGTATATTCGTCCCCCAATTAATAATTGTGAATTATGTCAGTATTAAGTAAAATAAGAAGCAGAGCAGGTCTGTTAGTGGCCATCATCGGTATTGCGTTATTCGCTTTTATCCTTGGTGATTTGTTCACATCCGGACGTTCCATTTTTTCCCATCAGGAAAACAATGTTGGCGTCATTGCCGGAGAAGAAATTCCGCGCATGGATTTTGACAGAAAAGTTCAGGATCAGCTCGAGCAGATGAAAAAGAGCAATCCCAATGCTCCTGTGGATGAAGCCAAAACCGATCAGGTTGTACAAAGCCTCTGGCAGCAAACCGTCAGCGAAAAAGTATTTTCCAAAGAATATGAAAAACTCGGCCTGAATGTGTCGACCGATGAGCTGGCCGACCAGATGTACGGCAAAGAGCCGAACCAGGTGATGAACCAGTATTTCAGCGATCAGCAAACCGGTCAGATTATCCGTCAGTATGCAAGACCAGATGGCAAACTCAATATGGCTGCTGTGCGTAAGTTTGCTTCTGAAATGAAGGAAGAGCAGGAGAAACAATGGGTATTGCTCGAAAAATACATCCGCGACAGCCGCAGACAATCCAAATACATGAACCTGGTTAAAAAGGGTCTGTATGTAACCACTGCCCAGGCCAAACGCGATTCTGCCGATGCCGTGGCGATGTTCTCCATCCGCTATATCGCAAAGAAATACACCTCACAGTCTGATAGTGCACTTAAAGTAACCGATTCTGATCTGCTGAGCTGGTACAATGCGCATCAGTACAAATTCAAGATCAAAGATGCCGTTCGCAGCATCGAATACGTCACCTTTGATATCGTTCCATCGAACAAGGACATTGCCGATATGAAGGCGGAAATGAAAACGCGTGCCGATGAATTTAAAACCAAGACCGCGAAAGAAGATACCGCCTTTGTTCAGGGCGAATCCGATACCCGCACTTTCAATGCCAAATACGTGAAAAAGGGCAGCCTCAATCCGGCCATTGATTCGATTGTTTCAAAAGGAATTGCCGGAACAGTGATCGGTCCTGTTGAAGAGAACAAGAAAATGATGCTCTATAAAGTACTGGGCAAAAAGACATCTTCGGATTCTGCAAAAGTAAGACACCTCTTGATTTCCTACAAAGGTGCAGCCCGCGCCGACAGCACCGTACACCGCAGCAAAGAACAGGCAAAGGCTCTGGCCGACAGCCTTCTTAGAGTGGTGAAGAGCAAAAAGAAAAAACTTGAAGACCTCGTTGCTAAATACACCGACGATCCGGGATCAAAAGACTTAGCCGGTGGCAAACCAGGTAACAAAGGCGATTATGGCTGGTTCACCGAAGAAAGCGGATTCGTTCCGGCATTCAAAAATGCAGGATTGCAGGGCAAAAAGGGCGATGTGACCATCGTTGAAACCGAATTTGGTTATCACCTGATCGAAGTTCTGGACAAAACAAAAGAAACACCCAAAGTTCAGATCGTCTCTATCGAGCGCCTGGAGCAGCCCAGCAAAGCAACCATCGACTCGGTATATCTGCGGGCCAATACCTTTGCGGGAAAAAACACAACATCCGAACTTTTTGAAAAAGCCGTTGTGAAAGAAGGCCTCAACAAAATGATCGCTTCCGATATCCATGCTTCAGACCGAACTATCCGCGGACTTGAATCTCCGAAAGAAATCGTGCGCTGGATGTTTGCCGATGAAAGAAAGAAAGGGGAGGTGTCACAACCCTTCCAGCTTGGAGAACGTTTTGTCATTGCCTCTCTGACTTCGGTGAAAGAAAAAGGAATCGCTCCTTTGGAAGAAGTGAAAGACAAGGTGGAAGCCGAAGTGAAGAAACAGAAAAAAGCAGACAACTTCATCGAGATGTTCAACAAAGCCAGTGTGGGCGTGACCAAGATTGAAGACCTGTCAACCAAAATGCGCGAGCCGGCACAGATGGCCGATAACCTGACATTTGTAAACAGCTTCATTCCGGGTATGGGCCAGGAAAACGAAATCATCGGAACTCTTGCCGCAGAAAAAGAAGGTGTGATGAGCAAACCCATCCAGGGCAACGCAGGCGTATTTGTACTGATGATCGAGAAAGTGGCCAAAGGAAATTCGGGTGGAAACGTAAAAGCGATTCAGAAACAAAGTCTGTCCGCTCTTCAGAGCCGGGCCGAGGGAGAAGTTTTTGAAGCCCTGAAAGAAAATGCAAACATCAAAGACAACCGCTCTAAGTTTTATTAAGCAAATAAGAATATATCGAAAGGCCCCCGAGCAATCGGGGGCCTTTTTTTATTCTGAATTTTATCCAAGGGTGTTCGAAATCCAGTCAAGTTGGGGCCTGGTGAATTTGGGCGTGTCCCTGAAGTACCCCCGCGAAGAGCGGGATTACTTCAGGGTCGGGCTTTCGGCACTCGCTCTTTGCAGTATGTTCTTTTAAACAGAAGGATCAACTATTGAGTTCTCGTTTACAAATAAAGGGACAGCTGCAAAGGAGCTCAGACAAAGCCTCAATCCTGAGGACAAATGTA
>PLXK01000220.1 GCA_003151415.1 Bacteroidota bacterium | reverse complement strand
ATATCGGAAGCATAAGATCCTTCCTTGCTATCAACATTTAAAAGAAAATGTGCCATAGCAATGGTGGCATTGTGCATGGACGCTTCTGTATTATACATTCTACTAACAACCTGCCAGGTCGTTTTTAACTTAGAATCTATTGTTTCAGTACGAATTTTTGCGTTCACGAATACAAATGTATAATAATAATACTATGCACGCATAACATTGGGGGTTTTTATCTTTCACATGCAGATACCTGAATTTGACGCAAATAAAATTTCATCCGTATTTCCCTGGAATTCCCTGAAATTTGGGTAAAACAGGAGGCATTGGATGAAAATAAACAGTCAAAAACACAGGTTCAGGCATTATTTGGCAAGAATCCAGACATGGAGTATGTAAAAATCTATATACTGCCAATCCATATACAAGATCCAAAGACCCCAGGAAGAGAAGGGCCCCGTCGAGGACAAAAAACAGGCGGAAATTGGCCCTGGCGCAGTGCCTAGTTAAAAATGATTCTTGAAACAAAGCAATGCTCTTTGCTGAGCACCCGTATTAGATAGAGCCCCTGAGGCAAATCAGCTCTGCTTAATGTGAACTGATCGTTTCGGATACCGGTAAAACTTCGGACTTCTTGTCCTCTGGAATTATAAAGACTCAGGCTGACTCCTTCTCCATTGAATGCGGAAAGATCGATGGTGATCTTGTCGCTGGCAGGATTCGGAAAGCAATGGAGCGTGGCATTTTTTTGCCCCAGTTCCACGATACCCATGGGGTTGCTGTAACCGCAGAAAAGAGGATCTCCGCAGGTGAAGTGAACAAGGAAATTGCGCATAACGGTTCTGCAGGTATCATAATATGTAGCGTTTCCGACTTCCGGAACTTCTGCCTGGCCGATCCATTCGGTAAAGCAGTTTGTTAGTCCGAGATGGTTGGCCCTTTGCATAATCGAATGACTGCCCTGCATATTCTGCAGCGGCGTCCGTTCAATGGTATAGCGTCCAGTACTATAGGGTACAGTTGAATCAATATCTCCATGAAAGCTGCAAACAGGGATTGTTCCAGCCTTGATCCAGCTGGTATCTTGTACACCACCCGAAATATTGACGATTGCCCTGACGTTCGACTGGAATCCTGGAGTCCCGCTGCGACCTTCGATACCGCCGGAGAGCCCGGGTTTGGTTGTATCGCACCACACTGGGAATTCTGTTATATTGTTCAGATAAGCGAGATCTGCAGCCATTATTCCGCCGGAACCGACTCCTGCAAAAAAGATATTACTTGTATCGATCCCGTAGATGTTAGCACCTGCTGCACTCTTCCGGAAGAAACGAACGGCCGCATGTGCATCCTGTACCGCACGCATGATCGCACGGGTAGATACAAGTGAGTCGAGTGGTACTGCCGGAAAACCATCCAGCCCCATTCTGAAATTCAAAGATGCCACAACATAACCCGTTTTCGCAAAATCGCTTGCCAGCGGCAATACATCCTGGTCGGACTTGTCGCCCAACAGGAAATTACCACCATGGGCAATGATCAGCAAAGGACGATTGTGGGGAGCAGGATCCGCTTTCGGAAAGTGAAGATCCAGATAAAGGCTGTCCATCTGGCCGTTGTACCGGTAGTTCTGCCCATACTTCAGGTCCGATTGCACCGAATCAGTAAACAGGAAATCCCTGTACCGGATACCCACGCACTGAGCGTCCAGAATGCTTCCCAGGGAAGACAGAAATAAGGTTGCAACGACAAGCAAATACAGCTTTTTCATAGTATCTATATTAAAAATCACAGGAAAAACAGGGCGAATATACTCAATATGAAAGAAAATACAGCATCCGCCTGCGGCGATAATGATTTTCGGAATGGATAGCCCCAAGGTCACGACAAGACTCGGGAAGAACCAGCATGTCCGTGTCGGCCGGAAGAACCGGTTTAAAATAGACCTGCAAGACAGAAAGGGAGCTATATTTGGCTTTGGATCAAGATAAATCCAGCATTTTTTTGCCAACTGAATATATTTTCCTACTTTCGCCCTCCCCAAATCACGAAGGGGACACGTAACATTCACATAAAACCCTATAAAAATGTACGCAATTGTAGAAATAGCTGGGCAACAATTTAAGGTTCAAAAGAACCAAAGAGTGTATGTACACCGCCTAGAAGCTAGCGAGGGTTCCAACCTGGAGTTCGACAAAGTTTTGTTGACCGACACAGACGGCAAGATCGTCGTTGGAAATCCTACTGTTGATGGTGTCCGTGTTGCTGCTCAGGTGCTTTCGCATCTTCAGGGCGACAAGGTAATCGTCTTCAAAAAGAAACGCCGTAAAGGCTATCAGAAAATGAACGGCCACCGCCAGCAGCTTTCTGAAATCTTTGTCCAGGACATCCTTGGCAAAGGCGAAAAACTTAAAGCTGAACATGCTGCCCTGAAACCGAAACGGAAAACGGCTGTTGTTCAGACAAAAGCAAAATCCAAAGGCGAAGAAGTCATAGCTGAAATTGTTGCAGAAGTTGCAGCAACAAAAGCAAAAGCTCCTGCAAAAAAAGCAGCCAAAAAGAAAGCGGAGTAATTCAATGGCCCAAGGCCTTAGTAAAGAAAATCAGTACAAAAACGACATACCATGGCACATAAAAAAGGTGAAGGTAAAGTAAAGAACGGCCGGGAATCCCATGCCAAACGTCTTGGAATCAAGATCTATGGCGGTCAGTCTGCCAATTCGGGTAACATCATCGTTCGTCAGAGAGGTACAGTACACCACCCTGGTGAGAACGTGGGCATCGGAAAGGATCATACCCTTTTCGCTCTTGTGGACGGAAAGGTCATGTATAAGAAAAAAGCAAACAACAGATCTTTTGTATCTGTTATTCCTGCCACAGCCGAATAAACGCATAATTTCATTCAGATCTCTCCTGTTCCTTTTTGCAAGGGACAGGAGATTTTTATTTTATCCCTTTTAAGAAGGCTTTTTCGTAATTTTGTACCTCCGGCTCCGCAGGAAACCGAACACTGCGAATTGCCAGATGCCCGGACATGAGTAAACCTTCAGCCATTGCTTAACTGTGACGCTGTAATTATAGTATAAATTATGTTGCAACTGAATTTCATTCGCGAAAACAAGGAAGAAGTCATCACCCGTTTAGCCATAAAAAATCTGGAAGCGCGTCAATCCATCGAACAAATACTGGAAATGGACCTCAACCGCCGCAAAGTTCAGAACGAACTTGACAGCCTTCTGAACGAAGCCAATATTCTGGCCAAACAAATCGGAGAGCTGATGAAGAGCGGCAAAAAAGCCGAGGCCGAAGACTTGAAAAACAAAAGCACGGCACTCAAAGAAAGCGCAAAGAAACTGGAAGACGTTTTAAAGGGCAACGAAGATGAACTTGCAAAAACGCTTGTTCTCCTGCCCAACATTCCAAACAAAACGGTTCCCAAAGGAAAAACACCGCAGGAGAACGAGACCATTTACAGTTATGGTGAATTGCCGAACCTTCCCATTGATGCTTTGCCTCATTGGGATCTGATCAGCAAATACGATCTGATTGATTTTGAATTGGGCGTAAAACTTACCGGTGCCGGATTTCCGGTATACAAAAACAAAGGAGCCAGGCTTCAGCGCGCATTGATCAACTTTTTCCTTGACAGGGCAACGGCAAACGGATATATGGAAATCCAGCCTCCTATCCTTGTCAATGAGGCCTCCGGTTTTGGAACCGGGCAATTGCCTGACAAGGAAGGCCAGATGTATCATGTCGGTGTCGACAATCTTTATCTAATTCCTACAGCTGAAGTTCCGGTGACGAATATGTACCGCGACGTCATCCTGAAAACGAGTCAGCTTCCCTTAAAGAATTGTGCTTATACACCCTGTTTCAGAAGAGAAGCGGGTGCCTGGGGTGCCCATGTGCGTGGCCTGAACCGATTGCACCAGTTCGACAAAGTTGAAATTGTGCAGATTGCTCATCCCGACAAATCTTATGAAATCCTGGAAGAGATGCGTGAGTATGTATCCGGCATTTTGAAAGATCTGGAGCTTCCTTTCCGTGTGCTGAAGCTTTGCGGAGGTGATATGAGTTTTGCCTCTGCCCTCACCTATGATCTGGAAGTATATAGCGGGGCACAAAAACGCTGGCTGGAAGTGAGCTCTGTTTCAAACTTCGAAACCTTTCAAAGCAACCGCCTGAAACTGCGGTTCAAAGATGGCGACGGAAAACCGCAACTGGCTCATACCCTCAATGGCAGTGCACTTGCGCTTCCCCGGATTGTGGCCGCTTTGCTGGAGAACAATCAAAACGAAAACGGAATTCGCATACCGGCGGTGCTGGTTCCATACACCGGATTTGACTACATCAGTTAATCATGAGAAATGCACGCTGTCTTTTCATCCTTTTTTTTCTTTCAGGGATTCTGACATTTCCATCCTGCACCGGCGATCCGAAACATCCATCGGAACTCGCTTCTGCAGATAGCCTGAACAGGACGATGAAAATAGCCGATTCTCTTTTTAGATCGATGGACTCTGTGAAGATCAAACAATCCCTTTTTCAGATTAATTATAGCCTCGCATTTATCCAGTTGAATCAGAAAGACACCATAAACAGGGAAGAGGGCCAATTGCTTCTGAATTTTTACAACCTGAAAAGACCCTTGACCGCTTTTTCAAAACAAAAAAAAGAAATTGAACAGAAAATCAGGCAGGAGAAAGAGCAATGTGCCGATCTGGCACATGACCTGAAACACAACACACTTGATCCTAAACTGAACCTTGCGGCTTGCCTGAAAAACGAGAGGAAACGCGTCGAGGCGATCACTTCTTTTTGCACGATCGTAGCGCCTGCTGTTGCCGAATCCATGAAACATTTCAAAGAACTTTATCCCCGGATCGAGGCCCGTGTGAACCAACTGAAGGCCAAAGGTGGAAAAGAACCACAAGGCATTGACAAACTGAATGACATCAAAGAAGACAGGGATTAATCCCCGTACCCGTTTTTTTGTTTGGCTGATCGTTTTGGCCGCCATGTGGCCACGCCTTGCTTTTTCGCAGCCTGCGACAGAACAGCCCTCGGCAGACGAGCAACTGGCCGTGCAATACTACCAGTCGGGTGAATTTGACAAAGCCCTGGTTTACTATGAAAAATTGTTTTCTAAAAAACAATCGGAACTCTACTACACCTATTACGTAGATTGTCTGATCCATACCAAAGACTTCAAAAAAGCAGAAAAGATTATCCGCAAACAGATCAAAACATTTCCTTACGACCTGAGCTACAAAGTCGATCTGGGCACTCTATTCAAAACAAGTGGCCAGGGAGAAAAGGCAAAGAAGGAATATCAGCAGGCCATCAAGGACATTTCTGCCAATCAGAATCAGGTCTTTGACCTTGCCAAATCGTTTATCGCCCAGAAAGAATATGATTACGCCATTGAAACTTATCTCAGGGGCCGCAAACTGATCAGTTTTTATGAGTTCCATTTCGAACTGGCCGACGTTTATGAAAGCAAAAAAGATTATACGGCCATGGCCGATGAATACTTGGATGCCATTGACAATGATGAACGCAGCCTGCAAAGCGTCCAAAATGTGATGCAGGATAAATTCAGTAAAAACAGCGACCCGAAAAAGAACGATATCCTCAAAACCGAACTTCTCAAACGGATTCAAAAGGAGGGCGACAAGGCAGTCTTTTCTGAAATCCTGCTTTGGATGCTTATCCAGCAAAAGGAATTCGATGCCGCATTTGTTCAGGCCAGGGCGCTGGACAAACGCAAAAAAGAAGAAGGTACCCGTGTGATGGCACTTGCCTCGATCTGCGTATCCAATGAAGATTACGAGACGGCTATGAAATGTTACAATTATGTCATCAGCCTTGGACCGGAAAGCTTTTTCTTCCAGAATGCACGCATTGACCTTCTGACGGCAATGAACAATAAACTGACAACAAAAGGATCCTGGTCGCAACAGGAACTCGCTGAGCTTGAAAAAAAATACAAGGAAACCCTGAAAGATCTCGGGAAAAGCGCAACCACAAGTAAATGCATGCAGGAACTCGCTCACCTGGAGGCTTTTTATCTGTACAACACCAACGAAGCCACTGCCCTGCTCAATGAAATTGTGGAAATGCCTCAGGTTAGTCCCATCAGCCAGGCCGAATGTAAACTTGAACTGGGTGACATCCTTTTGCTCAAGGGTGATGTGTGGGAAGCGTCTCTGCTGTATTCGCAGGTTGAAAAAGCATACAAACACGATCCGATCGGACAGGAAGCCAAATTCCGCAATGCCAAGGTTGGTTATTATACGGGCGATTTCAAATGGGCGCAGGCGCAACTCGATGTGCTGAAAGGAGCCACTTCCAAGCTGATTGCAAATGATGCTATGGACCTGTCTCTGCGCATCAGCGAAAACATGGCCGACGACACCAACGCTGTTCCGATGATGATGTTTGCCCGTGCAGAATTGCTTTCCTTCCAGAACAAGGACGATCAGGCCATGGCAACACTGGACTCGATCAACAAACTTTTCCCCAACCACGCCCTGAGCGATGATATACTTTTCAAACGGGCAAAGATCATGATCAAGAAAGGAAAGTATGAAGATGCGATAACCTATTATCAAAAAATAGTTGACAATTACGGATCGGACATTCTCGCCGATGACGCGCTTTACAACATCGCCTTGTTGTATGATGAAAAACTAAATAACAAAGTCAGGGCCATGCAGATTTACCAGGATGTCCTGGTCAAATATCCGGGAAGTATTTTCACCACCGAAGCCCGAAAGCGATTCCGCATCCTGCGCGGAGATGCTGTAAACTGAGTGTTGGGTATTGGCGTGTTGGGTGTTGGCGTGTTTAAGTTCAGAAATAAATTTATTTTTTCAAATCGTTTTTACAAAAAAAGGCTGTTGCTTTTCACGTCGACACCTCAATACTTCAACACATCAACACAATAAGATGATCATCTACAACGTGACAATCAATATCAACAACGAAGTTCATGACGAATGGTTTCGGTGGATGAAAGACATACACATTCCCGAAGTGATGGCCACTGGGTATTTCATTGACTGGAAGATGTGCAAAGTGCTCGTTGAAGAAGATTCGGGCACAACCTATTCCATTCAGTACACGGCCTCGAACATGGTGGATTTACAGACTTATCAAAGGGAACACTCCCTCCGTTTGCAACAGGCTCATGCAGACAAGTTCAAGGACAAATACGTTGCCTTCCGCACTTTGCTGGAAGTCGTTTGATCCACGCTTCATTTTTTTATTCATCTGTATTTATTTCAACACATTGATTCCAGTCAGAGCAAAAAAACATTTGGGTCAGCACTTTCTAAAGGATGAGAACATCGCCCGGAAGATTGTTGACAGCCTTACACACAATGGATACCATAAAATCCTTGAGGTGGGGCCTGGTATGGGGGTACTGACTAAATACCTGCTTCAAAACCCCTCACTTGAAACCACTGTTATTGACATCGACACCGAATCAATCCATTTTTTACAGGAGCAATTTCCGGCTCTGAAGGGGCGAATCATCAGTGCTGATTTTCTGAACTACCCCCTTGACAAAACCTTTCAGGGGCCATTTGCCATCATCGGGAATTTCCCTTATAATATCTCCACGCAGATCCTTTTCAAAGTACTTGAACACCGCGACCTGATTCCGGAAGTGGTGGGCATGTTCCAGAAAGAAGTGGCCGAGCGTCTGGCAGCAAAGCCCGGAAGCAAAACCTATGGCATAATTAGTGTGCTTATCCAGGCCTGGTACAAAATAGAATACCTCTTTACCGTCAGCGAACATGTATTCCAACCTCCCCCAAAGGTAAAATCGGGTGTGATCCGGGTAACCCGAAACACAAGCGAATCTCTTGGCTGCAACGAGGTGCTTTTTGTACAGGTCGTCAAAACGGCTTTCAATCAGCGACGCAAGACCTTGCGCAATTCCCTGCGCTCCATGATTCAGGATGACAGCATTCTGTCTCATCCCTTTTTTGCACTCAGGGCTGAAAGGCTCAGTGTTCAGGATTTCGTGGAACTGACCTTGCTTCTTGGTAAAATCAAGACCCTTTGACAAAAACAGGATAACCTAAAAGGAAAACTGCCTGGAAATTCTTGAAAATCAATCCCGGAATCTGGCTGTTCTTCGCTGCCATTCCAGCTTCCGTGATGTTTGGATTCGCCAAAACGGCATGAAATGTCCGGTGCAGCCCGATCTCCTGTTTTGCGATTGTTTTTAAATCCCGGATAAAAGGTATCTTTGCCCGGTTTTTTAAAGATTTCCGCTATCCACCATGCAGTTCAAACTCACACCGGCCTATCTTGAGTCGCTCAAAGAAGCGATCAGCCTGCGTAACGACGCATTCATTGTGGATCTGCTTAAAGAGCTGCACCCCTCTGACATTGCCGAAATTTTCAATGAACTGGATTCCGAAGAAGCCAAATTCGTTTATGTCCACCTGGAAGAAGAGGAAGCCGGAAAAGTACTGGTGGAGATGGACGAAGATGTGCGCGAGCGTTTTCTTGCTTCCCTGACCTCCAAAGAAATTGCCGAACAGTTCATCGACAATATGGAGTCGGACGATGCTGCCGACGTGATCGCCGAATTGCCTCATGATGTTCAGGGAGAAGTTCTTTCTCACATCGAAGATGCCGGCCAGGCCAGCGACATCGTTGATTTGATGAAGTATGAGGAGAACACTGCCGGAAGCCTTATGGCCAAAGAGCTGGTGAAGGTGAATGTGAACAAGACAATGATCGAGTGTGTCCGTCAGTTGCGCAACCATGCCGATCACATCCAGGATATATTTGCCATCTATGTGGTAGACGACACCGACAAACTTGTTGGCCTTGTCACCCTCAAAAAGGTACTCACCAGACCCCTTCGCACGGCTATCCGCGATATTTTTACACAGGAAATTTTTTCTGTTCGCACAGATACCGATGTGGAAGAAGCTGCCCGGGTGATGGAAAAATACGATTTGGTTGTATTGCCGGTCATCGACGCATTGGGCAGACTCGTGGGCCGCATCACCATCGATGATGTGGTGGATGTTATCCGGAAAGAAGAAACGGAAGATCTCCAGAAAATGGCCGGTATGGAAGTGCTGGAAGATCCCTACATGAGCATTCCATTCTGGCAGCTCATCAAGAAACGTGCAGGCTGGCTGGTTATTCTGTTTATCGGCGAAAGCTTCACCGCAACAGCAATGAGCTTTTTTGAGGATCAGATTGCCAAGGCTGTTGTACTGGCCCTTTTTGTTCCATTGATTATTTCCAGCGGAGGAAACACCGGTTCCCAGGCTTCTACGTTGATTATCCGGGCCCTTGCCCTTGGCGAGGTGACCATCAAAGAGTGGTGGAAAATCGTCAAAAAGGAAATGCTTGTCGGTCTTGTCCTTGGAATTATCCTGGGTTCCATAGGTTTTCTGCGCGTTGCGCTCTGGTCTGCATTCGTCAATGTATATGGAGTCCACTGGGTGATGGTGGGTGCTACAGTCGGAATTTCGCTTGTTGGTGTAGTGCTCTGGGGCAATCTCAGCGGCTCCATCCTTCCCATCATACTCAAACGAGCCGGTCTCGACCCTGCCGTTTCCTCGGCCCCCTTTGTTGCCACCCTGGTGGACGTGACCGGACTGGTTATTTACTTCACCGTGGCCACCCTCATGCTCCGCGGAATCCTTCTTTAATCTTCACGACCGGGCAAATCCGGTGTTGTTTCTCCTCTTCTTTCTCAACAACAAAAAGGCTTTGTTCCCTCTTAAAGTATTAGCTTTGTATCTGCTGGAATTTGCCGTCTCCTTTATTGTTATGCCGGTTCTTTCCTGTTTCAAAATCAAAAGAAATGAAAAACAAATGGGTCCTATTTATCTTCCTGGGCTGCGTGATTACGCTGGTTTCAGTTAGATATTCAAAAGGTAAGAAAACAGAAATGCAAGGAAACATCGCTTATCCCAAAACAGAAAAAGTAGTACAAACCGATACTTATTTCGGAACCAAGGTGGATGACCCTTACCGCTGGCTTGAACAGGACACCGCTGCCAATGTAAAAACCTGGGTTGATTTGCAAAACAAAACCACCTTCGGGTACCTGTCAAAAATCTCATTCCGTGAAAAAATCAAACAACGCCTGACCGGTTTGATGAATTACGCGAAATATTCATCACCCGAAAAAGCAGGTGATTATTATTTCTTCAGCAAAAATGACGGCCTTCAGAACCAAGCCGTCATTTGGTTTCAGAAAGGCATACAGGGAGAACCGCAGGTATTCCTGGATCCAAATACAATGTCTGATGACGGAACTGCCGCTATTGCCCTGATCAGCTTCTCGCGTGATAAAAAATATGTGACTTATTCCGTCAACCAAAGCGGCAGCGACTGGCAAAAAATTTACGTCATGGAAGTGGCCACCCGGAAAAAACTCGGTGATGAACTGAAATGGGTGAAATTCAGCGGTGCCTCCTGGCAGGGCAATGGCTTCTATTACAGCAAATACGATGCACCCACAGAAGGCAAAGAGTTTTCAAACACCAATGAATATCAAAAGATCTATTTTCACAAACTCGGTGATGCACAGGAAAAAGACGAGCTGATCTATGCCTGCAAAGAAGCCAAGCAATATGTAGGGGCGCAAACCAGTCAGGATGAACGTTTTCTTTTTCTTTATGTTTCTGCCGGAACCGAAGGCACTGAGATGTCGTTCAGGGATCTGAAAGCCGGTCAGAAAGATTTCACTCTTCTTTTCCCGGGGTTCGAACACGACTATTCCGTTCTGGACAACAAAGGGGATAAACTTATCGTTGAAACAAACGACGGAGCAGCCAACAAACGGATTCTCGAAGTCGACACGAAAAACCCGGCCAGGAAGCACTGGCTTGATCTGATTCCTGAAAAACCGGAATTGATCGATGCCAGTGGAACTGCAGGCGGCAAGTTGTTCATCAGTTATATGAAGGATGTAAGTTCCCGCGTTTACCAATACGATCTCGACGGCAAGCTTCAGCATGAAATCGTTCTCCCTGCGCTGGGCAATGCTTCCGGGTTTTCGGGATACAATACCGACAAAGAGCTTTTCTACACCTTCACTTCCTTTTGCTATCCGGCAACCATTTACAAATACGACATAGCCAGCGGAGTCTCGGAAGTCTGGCACAAATCGGATGTCAAATTCAATCCTTTCGAATTCGAAACCAAACAGGTGTTTTATCCCAGCAAGGACGGAACAAAGATTCCGATGTTCCTGGTCTATAAAAAAGGCATCAAGCTCGATGGCACAAACCCAACACTCCTATACGGCTATGGCGGATTCAACATTGCCATTCCTCCCTTTTTCAGCACATCCAACATTATCCTGATGGAAAATGGGGGCATTTATGCCCTGGCCAATATCCGGGGCGGAAATGAATACGGCGAAAAATGGCACAAGGCCGGAAACCTCCTCAACAAACAAAATGTGTTTGATGATTTTATCGCCGCCGGCGAATACCTCATCAGCGAAAAATACACCAGCAAAGAAAAACTGGCCATAGAAGGCGGATCTAACGGAGGCCTGCTGGTGGGAGCCTGCATGACACAAAGACCCGATCTGTTCAAAGTCGCATTTCCCGAAGTAGGTGTTCTGGATATGCTCCGCTTCCACAAGTTTACTGTTGGCTGGGGATGGGTTGTCGAATACGGATCGAGCGACAGCAGCAAATATTTCAACTACCTCTATGGCTACTCACCTCTTCACAACATCAAAGAAGTGGCCTACCCTGCCACCATGGTCATGACAGCCGATCACGACGACCGTGTGGTTCCCGCGCATTCTTTCAAATTCATTGCAACTCTTCAGGAAAAAAACAAAGGAGACAATCCGATTCTCATCCGTGTGGAAACAAAAGCCGGTCATGGTGCCGGAAAACCCGTTTCCAAAGTCATCGATGAAGAAGCGGACAAATGGTCGTTTATGTTTTTCAATATGGGGGTGAAACCGGTTTATCAATAAGGAGTTGGCAGAAAAAGAAGCTGACAATTGGCAGTTTCCATTTGGCAGTTGGCAGTTGGCAAAGAAAAGTTCGCAGTCTGCAAGTTAGCAGTTGGCAAAGAAAAATAAAAGAATTGGCAAAGAAATAAAATAAAATGATCAAATATTTAGCTGGTAAATATTATTATCTGCTATTGGGTTGCCTGATCTTTTTTGCAATTAACCATTTGATCGTGGACACGCTCCTTGATTGGATATACCATAAGCCACTCTTGGACCTTTTTTACCAAATCCAAATCACGAAAAGGAAATTCTTGTTCAAAATTTAATTTCCCTGACTTTCGCTCTGTATATAGTTATTGTATTCTTTCTGTCACTATTTTTGATTTTCAGAAAGGAAGCTTCTCATTTAAACAGAGGTATTCTTATAACTGTTTCTATTTTTACTGGATTATTGATTCTTATTGTTGTTTTACATGGCTTACTGCTTTAATTTTTTTCTATTTTTTTTGCCAACTGCCAACTGCAAATTGCCAACTTTTTAAAAATGGTTCTCTTCATTGATTCCAATCATCCGGTATTACACGAAACACTTGAGAAGGCAGGCATTCGCTGTGATCTTCAGTATCAATGGACTCTGGAAGAAATTGCGGCAAACATTCACAAATATGAAGGCCTTGTTATCCGCAGCCGCATTAAACTCGACAAAGCGCTCATTGATAAAGGCACACAACTGAAATTCATTGCCCGTGCCGGAGCCGGTATGGAAAACATTGACATAGCATATGCCGAAAGTAAAGGCATACGTTGTCTGAATTCGCCCGAAGGAAACAAGGATGCCGTTGCCGAGCATGCCTTGGGCATGATCCTTTCCCTTTTCAATAATCTTTGCCGCGCGAACCAGCAGGTCCGAGACGGGCAATGGATCCGGGAAGGCAACCGGGGACTGGAACTCATGGGAAAAACCATTGGCCTGATCGGTTACGGAAATATGGGAACCGCATTTGCCCGGCGGCTGAAAGGGTTTGATATCCGCGTTCTGGCCTATGACAAATACAAAAGTGGTTTTTCGGATGATTTTGCGATTGAAAGCACTATGAAAACTCTGCAGGAAGAATGTGACATTATCAGTCTGCACCTGCCGCTTACCATGGAAACTCACCATCTGGTGAATGATGCCTTTCTGACAAAATTCAAAAAACCATTCTTTCTCATCAATACGGCAAGAGGAAAAATTGTGGATACCAATGCCCTGGTTAAAAACGTTGAAAATGGTAAAGTCAGAGGCGCCTGTCTGGACGTGCTCGAGTATGAAAGCGTGTCGTTTGAAAACCTGGATGCCGCGAAACTCCCTGAAGCCTTTCAATATCTCATCCAATCCGAAAAAGTCATGCTTTCTCCCCACATTGCGGGCTGGACGATGGAAAGCAATGTGAAGATTGCCGCTGTGCTGGCAGAGAAGATTATTCAGCATTTGTCACTGAAATAGTTTTCCGGAAAGCTCTCATAAGGTCAAAGAAAACAACTCTTGTTTACTTGTTTTTTTGCGTGAGAGATTGAGCCATCTTTGTCTGAGCTCCTTTGCAGTTCGATAGGGTTTTAAGAAATCACCTTTGGTGTTTAACGAGATCATCGCTTACAAACACCGCAAAGAGCGAGTGGCGAAAGCCCGACCCTGAAGCAATCCCGCTTTTCGCGGGGATACTTCAGGGGCACGCCCAAGTAAATTACATTCTACAAATCCTTTACCACCAACTGAACGGTATACCGGCTCTTGACTTCCAGCAAAATCTTTTTGCCGATGCACACCCTGTCGATGGTGGCCTGATCGTAATAGCGGATGGTGATCAGTTCAAGCGCATCGTTATACAACACACGGTAATCTTCCTGCAGGGCTTTGACCAGATCAGGGATTTTGCGTTCGTTGTCGTCGATACATAGCGAAAAACTGATAGCCGAATTCTGCATGGTATTGATTCTGACTCCATGGCTGGCAAAAAGCCTGAAAATGGCACTCATATTTTCTTCCACAATGAAAGAAAAATCTTTCGGCGAAATCGAAATCAGGATTTGTTTGACTTTAAAAATAAAACAGGGAACCGGCAGAGCGCTTTGCTGATTGCTGATGAGCGTTCCCTTTTCAGCCGGATTCAGGAATGAACGCACATACAGCGGGATGTTTTTATTTTGAAGAGGCTTTATCGTTTTCGGGTGAATGACCGTGGCTCCGTAATAGGCCAGCTCAATGGCATCCTGGTAGGAAAGATGATCGATGAGTTTTGTTTCATCAAACCATTTCGGATCGGCATTGAGAACACCGGGAACATCCTTCCAGATGGTTACACTTTCGGCATCCGTACAATACGCCATGATTGCGGCGGTATAATCAGATCCCTCACGTCCCAGGGTGGTGGTGAAATTTTCGGAAGTGACACCCAGAAAACCTTGGAGCAGAATGACCTGCTCAGAGGCATAGTCAAAGAATGGCAGCAAGAATGTTCTGATCTTATCCTCGGTCAGGGTCCAATCTACCTTCCCTTCCCTGAAAGTATTGTCGGTGCAGATAAAATCACGCACATCCCACCATTTGGTGTTTATGCCCTGCTCATTCAGATAGGCGCTGATTATTTTTGTGGCCAGCACTTCTCCCAAAGAAACAATCTGATCGTATTCCTGATCGTAGCTGTGCTGGGGAGTTCCGTCAATGGCCCAATCCAGTTCTACAAATGTATTGTGAAGTTCATCAAAAAAAGGGTGCTTGCTTTCGGCAAACAAATCCCGGGCAATGCTGAAATGAAATTTCTTTATTTCTTCCAGTATAGACGCAAGATTGGCCGTTTGAAAATAGAAGGCATCGGTAAGCCGTTCAAGGGCATTGGTTGTTTTGCCCATGGCCGATACCACGACGATCAGCTTTTCTGTTTTGTAGGTTTGAAGAATAGCCGTCAGATTCCTCACTCCGGCCGCATCTTTTACCGAGGCCCCGCCAAACTTGAATACTTTCATTGACCTGTTGATTTTTTTTCTGATCCGAACTTAAAATTCATTGATCTGTTCTTCGGTCAAACGGCAGCTGAGCCATTCTTTCATAAAAGCAGTGTCATACTTTTCATAGAAGCGAATTGCCGGCACGTTCCAGTCGAGCACCTGCCATTCCACGCGCCGGGCCTTTAATTTTTTAGCCGCCTTGACCACTTCTTCAAAAAGCTGCTTGCCAATTTTGAAACGGCGGAATTTTTCCGTGACGATGATGTCTTCCAGAAAAACACATTTTCCTTTCCAGGTGCTGTATTTGATGTAATAAAGGGCCATACCGACGATGACATCATCGGCTTCGGCAACATAGAATTTAAAGATCGGCTTGTCGCCAAACCCATCCTGTTCCATGTCTTCAAGACTCACCACAACGTCGTTGGGAGCCTTTTCGAAGGTTGCCAGTTCACGAATCAATCCGAGTACGGCCGGCAGGTCCTCCTTGTATCCTTTCCTGATTTTTATTTCCATGCCGGCAAAGATATACTGATTCTTGTCTTTTTCCTGATCTTTTAAAATACCCGGAAACGATTCTCTGAGGAGTCCTTGTTTTGACCCGTTTCACAGTTCATGCCCGGAGAGAATTTCTTTGGAAAAAAATTCCGGTTAAAAATGATTTAGATCATGATTGCTTGATTATTACGCAATTAAGATGGAGTAATTCGTTCTGAAAAAGCAAACAGATCCCCGAAATTTTACGATCTTTGCTACATAATCAATGATCAGACAATGAGCAAGGTAAAAACTCTCGGACAGTTTATAATCGAAAAACAAAGTGATTTTCCATATGCCAAGGGCGAGTTTTCGCGTCTTCTGCGCGATATCGGCATTGCAGCCAAGATTGTAAACAGGGAAGTAAATAAAGCCGGACTGGCCGACATTCTGGGTGAAGCCGGAGAAACAAATGTTCAGGGCGAACAGGTAAAGAAACTGGATATATTTGCAAATGAGCAGTTTATAGCAGCGCTTACCGTTGGAGGCGAGGTTTGCGCCATCGTTTCGGAAGAAAACGAAGAAATTATTACCGTAGACAACCCCCAGAGTAAAAATGCAAAATACGTTGTAGCCATCGACCCTTTGGATGGATCTTCCAATATTGATGCAAATGTTTCGGTGGGCACCATTTTTTCCGTCTACCGGCGCACATCCCTTAGCGGACCGGGAACCATCGAAGATTTTATGCAGCGCGGTACGGAGCAGGTAGCAGCGGGTTATGTCATTTACGGATCTTCCACCATGCTGGTATATACCACCGGCAGAGGTGTCAACGGATTTACACTCGATCCCTCCATCGGTGAATTCTGTTTGTCGCATCCCAATATTAAAATGACACGAAGCGGAAAAACATATTCGATCAACGAAGGTTATTATGTCCATTTCCAGGACGGCGTGAAGAAATTCATCAAGTGGTGCCAAGAAGAAGACAAGGCCACAAACCGACCTTACTCCTCGCGTTATATTGGCTCTGCAGTTGCCGACATCCACCGCAATTTGCTGTACGGAGGTATCTTTATTTACCCCACCACTGCCCAGGCCCCCAAAGGCAAACTGCGGCTTTTGTACGAATGCAATCCCCTTGCCTTCATTGTTGAACAGGCCGGAGGAAAAGCCAGTGACGGGACAAAACGCATTATGGAAATCGACACCAAAGCACTTCACCAACGGACACCTATCTTTATCGGTTCTGCCGATATCGTGGAAATGGCGGAAGATTATATGCGCAAATACGCTGCCGTGGAAGTGAAAGGTTAAACAGCATTTTCTGTTAATCAGTAAAAGCGAGGTGTGTGCCTCGTTTTTTTTTGCCGCAAACTCAAAGATCCCACTCCGGCCGAATTGAGTATCTTTGAGCCGGTTTTTTTGCAGGATATAATCAGGAGAATTGAAATTAGAAGACTTATCCGGACTTTATATTGCTGAAAAACGTACTGCTGAAATTGCCGAAGCCATTCAAGGTCCCGCCAGAATACATCTGAAGGGTCTTGCCGGATCGGCACGAAGCATGATTGCGAATGCTGTCTTCCAGGTCAGCCGGCAAACACAACTTTTTATCCTGAACGATAAAGAGGAGGCCGCCTATTTCCTGAACGATCTGGAAAACATCAGCGGTAAAGACAGCGTACTCTTCTTCCCTTCTTCAAACCGGCTTCCTTACCAAACCGAAGAAACCGACAATTCCAATATCCTTTTGCGTACGGAAGTACTCAATCGCTTGTTGCAGTCGGCTCAGGGAAGTAAAAACCCCTTGCTGCTTGTTACCTACCCCGAAGCGCTGAGTGAAAAAGTGCTGAGCCGCATACAACTTACAGAGAATACCCTCGAACTCAAACAAGGCGAGAAACTGAGCATCGACTTCATCACCGAGGTGTTGAACGAGTACGGGTTCAAAAGAACCGACTATGTGCTGGAGCCCGGTCAGTTTTCGGTTCGCGGTGGCATTGTGGACATCTGGTCATTCAGTTTTGATTTTCCATACCGTGTCGAATTTTTTGGCGATGAGGTCGATTCCATCCGCACATTCGATCCCCTGACCCAGCTCAGTATCAGCAATTATACGAAGGCAAGCGTTATCCCCAATATACAAGACCGAGTTTTGCAGGAAAGCAGGCAGTCCTTTTTGGATTACATTCCCGCCGGAACCCCGCTCTGGATCACCGATATGGCCCTTAGTCAGGAGAAACTGGATAAGGAATATGAAAAATCAACGGTGGCCTTTGACCAGCTGGATTCGCTCTTCAATCATCTGGAGCCTTCCGAGTTGTTTGTTTCCGGCGAATTATTCAGCAATCAGGCAGGTCGTTTCCCGGTGATTGAATGGGGCAATTACTTTATGCCTGTTGCCCATCAGAGTTTTCAATATGCATTCTCCCCACAGCCTTCGTTTAATAAAAATTTTGATCTGCTCATTGAGCATCTGAAAGCCAATACCGAAAATCAATTCCGGAACATTATTTTTTCGGATACGCCCAAGCAAATGGAACGCCTGCACGCCATTTTCGAGGATATCGGCAAAAGCATCGACTTTCATCCTGTCAATGTTTCCATTCATGAAGGGTTCATCGACCGTGACCTGAAAATTGCCTGCTTTACCGATCACCAGATTTTTGAACGTTACCACAAATTCCAGCTAAAAAACAGTTCCTACAAAAAGAAGGAAGCGCTTTCGCTTAAAGAACTGAGCGATCTGAAACCCGGCGATTTTGTTACCCATATCGATCATGGCATCGGGCGTTTCGGAGGATTGGAAAAGATCGAAGCCAATGGAAAAATTCAGGAAACCATACGCATTGTATACCGCGACAATGACATCCTCAATATCAGCATTCACTCCCTCCACCGTATTGCCAAATATTCGGGCAAGGAAGGCGCCGTACCCAGAATCGACAAACTCGGATCCAATGCCTGGAGCAATCTCAAACAAAAGACCAAGCGCAAGGTCATCGAAATTGCCTTTGACCTCATTCAGCTTTATGCCAAGCGCAAAGCCCAAAAAGGGTTTCAGTTTTCTCCCGACAATTACATGCAAAATGAACTGGAAGCATCTTTTATCTACGAAGACACTCCGGACCAGGTCAAATCCACAGCCGATGTGAAACGCGACATGGAAAAACCATATCCCATGGATCGTCTGATCTGCGGGGATGTTGGATTCGGGAAAACCGAAATAGCCATACGTGCCGCTTTCAAGGCTGTGTGCGACAGCAAACAGGTAGCCATTCTTGTGCCAACAACCATTCTTGCCCTTCAGCATTACAAGACATTCCGCGAAAGACTCAAGGGACTGCCCTGTACCGTCGATTACATCAACCGCTTCAGAACCGCCAAACAGCAGAAAGAAACACTCGAGAATCTTGAAAAAGGGAAAGTGGATATCCTTATCGGAACCCATAAGATTGTCGGAAAAGAGGTGAAATTCAAAAATCTCGGCCTGCTCATCATCGACGAGGAACAAAAATTCGGTGTCGGGGTAAAAGACAAGCTCAAAACCATCAAGGTGAATGTGGATACCCTTACCCTCACCGCCACACCCATACCCAGAACCCTGCAATTTTCGATGATGGGCGCCCGAGACTTGTCCGTCATCACCACCCCTCCGCCGAACCGCTATCCGGTGCAAACAGAACTGCACGTTTTCAACGAGACAATCATCAGGGATGGTATCCTGAATGAACTTCGTCGCGGCGGGCAGGTATTCTTTGTTCACAACAGAGTGTCTTCTTTGGTGGAGATTGCAGGAATGATTACCCGTCTGTGTCCTGGAGCCAGGGTTGCCACAGGGCACGGGCAAATGGAGGGCGACAAGCTGGAGGAAGTCATGCTTGGCTTTGTGGAAGGCGATTTCGACGTGCTTGTTTCGACTACGATCATGGAATCGGGGCTGGACATATCCAATGCCAATACCATCTTTATCAACGACGCACACATGTTCGGACTCAGCGATCTGCACCAGATGAGAGGAAGGGTGGGACGCTCGAATAAAAAAGCATATTGTTACCTCATTACTCCGCCCATGAGTGTACTCACGGACGAAGCCAGGAAACGACTGAAAGCAATCGAAGAATTTTCAGATCTGGGAAGCGGTTTTCATATTGCCATGCGCGATCTGGATATCCGCGGAGCCGGTAATTTGCTGGGCGGAGAGCAAAGCGGTTTCATCAACGATATCGGATTTGATACCTATCAGAAAATTCTGGATGAGGCTGTGGAAGAACTCAAGGAGACCACTTTCAAGGGACTTTTTGAGGGCAATGAAGATTCCTTTACCCATCGCCGCAAAAAAGGTCCTTCAGGACTAAAAGCCTTTGTGCGCGACACACAGGTGGATACCGACATGGAGATTCTGCTTCCCGAAACCTATGTCACCAATATCACCGAGAGGCTGAGTTTATACCGTGAACTGGATGAGCTCAATAGTGAAGAGGAATTGCACGCATTCGAAAACGGTCTGCGTGACCGTTTCGGTCCCGTACCCGGTCCTGCTCTTGAACTGATTGATACCATTCGTCTGAGAAGGATGGCTATGGAAATCGGTTTGGAGAAAATCCTCCTGAAAAACAAAAAGATGATTGGTTTTTTTATTCCCAACCAGGCTTCCTTGTATTACCAGAGTGACATTTTTTCTGCCGTCCTGAAATTTGTGCAACAGAACCAGCGATCGGTGAAGATGAAAGAAGCCCCGAACAAACTCACCCTGACTTTCGAAAATATTCTTTCAATCAAGGATGCCATGCATGCGCTTTCAGGAGTTCTTCCGGTTGAATTAAAATCCAGCTGACCTGTTTTTCTGAACCAGGGATGATCTGTATGCACTTACAAATTCTCGTCCATCTTTGGGAAGAAGAACAAGAGAGAGATGCCGATCAAAACACTCAGAATAACTTCCAATACCGAAAGCTGATCGAGCATTACCGCAAGAAAGAGTTTCAGGAATGCTGATGTAAAGAAAAGAAACACGCCCCATTTTTTCATGTGCATAACACCGATCATGGAGATGAAACGGCTGGCAACCAGAACGCCCAAAACGGCGGGAAACCAGATGCCCACTTTTTTCACGCTTGGCGAAAACACATACAGAAAGCTCAGCAAAGACCAGATCAGGCCCAGGTAGCAGAGAAAAGTAAGGTATTTGTTGCGGTGATAAATGGTCCTCATATCTTAATTGCTCAGTTCATGCGTATCGCTTCCACCGGATCGAGTTGCGAAGCGGAATAAGCCGGGATGAAACCCGAGATGATTCCGATCAGAATTGAAATGGTGATGCTCAGTACAATATTGGCCAGAGAAAGTGTCAGGCTCACATCAAAACCATATTCGGCAATGAGTGTGCCCAGATAAACCAGAAACAAGCCAATGATTCCCCCCACCAGACAAAGCACAATCGATTCGGCCAGGAACTGCATGAGGATGAAATAATTTTTAGCCCCCAATGATTTTTGAATCCCGATCTGGTTAGTCCGTTCGCGGACAGAAACAAACATGATATTGGCGATGCCGAATCCTCCAACGAGAATGGAAAAGCCACCGATGATCCAGCCGGCAAGACCCACAACAGCAAACAGGCCATCAAATCCGTTGGAGAGCAGACTGGTTTCGTTGAGTGCAAAATTTTCTTCAACGCTTGGTTTCAGTTTGCGGGCCGCCCTCAGGATACCGGTCAGTTCATCCTTGAGTTGATCGTTGGTCACTCCCGGGCTGGCTTTGACAAGAATCTGCGCCCCTTCGCTTTTGATGTCGGCAAAATTGCGGTAGAAATTTACCGGTATCATGATCTCCGTATCCGAGCTGTTTCCCAATACGCTTTCGCCTTGTTTTTTGAGTACGCCGATTACCGTCAGCCTTCTGCCAAACACCTTGACTTCCTGGCCCACCGCGTTTTGGCGCGGAAACAGAGCTTCAGCCACGCCATAGCCCAGAATAACCACATTGCGGCCGCCGGCAGTTTCGCTTTCGGCAAAATAACGGCCCGTCTCCAGTTCGAAATTCGCGACCTTGTCAAAATCCTGGGATACACCGCTCACCGTTACATTTTCCACGGTGGTGCTGGCAAACTGAACGCTGCGGCTGGAGGTAACCTGAAAAGCCACAGACTTTGACGATTTGACTCTTTGCTGAATGATTTCCAATTCTTCGACAGAAGGTTTGGGGCGGTTCATGTATTTCCACCAGGGATAGTCATTGCCAAAGGACCAGGGCCATTTCTGAACAAAGATCACGTTGTCGCCCAGAGAGGCCACACTGTCGCGCAGTTTCTTTTCGAGCGAGTCGACCGCCGTGAATACGGTAATGATGGCAAAAATACCTATGGTCACGCCCAGCAATGAAAGGATCGTCCGCAGCTTGTTTACCCGCAGAGCGGTAAAGGCGAAATGGATGCTTTCCTTGAACAGATTGAGAAACAACATAGATGCAGGAACTTTAGGAAACAAAACTACTTATTCTCAGGCACTATACCCAAAGAACACCGGCTTATCCGCCGGCATGCCGGCAATCCTCTGCAGATGCGATGCAGAGCGGCTTTGACGAATAAGGGCGCGGACACTGGCAGCCCCTGAAACCGTACAAGCCCTCATTTGGCGGGCAAAACGGAGTGAAATGATGCTGAAAAAAACAATGCCCGGGTATTGATTTTCGGTATGCTTTTTTGCTTGCCTGAAATGCAAGGATCCAATCTCCGGAAATCAGGCTGAAATTGGCGTTATGAACAATTTCGGGGCAGTTATCAACAAAGCGAAAAACAGGGCTTTGGAGCGGCAAATGCATCCTAAAAATAATTAATTTTGATTTTCATTCCAATAAGCATTATGAGTGGTCCGAAAAAGATAAAAAACGCATTGATTTCTGTTTATTTTAAAGAAAACCTGGAAGCCATCATACACGAGCTTAAGGCTTTGAATGTCAATATATACAGCACCGGGGGCACACAGGAGTTTATTGAAAAGCTGGGCGTTAGCGTTATCCCGGTAGAAAGCCTGACTTCCTATCCCTCGATTTTAGGCGGACGGGTAAAAACACTGCACCCGAAGGTTTTCGGTGGAATTCTCGGCCGAAGAGGTCTTGACAGCGATGTGGCCCAGCTGGAACAGTATGAAATTCCCGAAATAGATCTGGTGATTGTCGACCTCTATCCTTTTGAGGCAACCGTGGAGGCCGGAGCCAGTGAAGAAGAAAGCATTGAGAAAATAGATATCGGAGGCATTTCGCTGATACGCGCCGGAGCTAAAAACTTCCGCGATGTGGTTATCATCTCCTCCCGCGAACAATACCCTTTTCTGGTCGATTTGCTGCGTTCTAAAAAAGGCAGCACAGATCTTGCCGAGCGCAGGCTTCTGGCCACAAAAGCATTTGACATTTCTTCGCATTACGATTCGGCCATTTACAACTGGTTCAAATCCGATGACGATCATATCTTCAAACAGAGTATCCGCAGCGCACAGGTTCTTCGTTACGGCGAAAACCCTCACCAGCAGGGTATTTTCTATGGCAAGATGGATGAGATGTTCGAGAAGCTTGGCGGAAAGGAACTCTCATACAACAACCTGCTGGATGTCGATGCGGCTGTTAGCCTGATTTCCGATTTCAGGGAGTGCACGTTTGCCATTCTCAAACACAACAACGCCTGTGGAATTGCTTCCCGCCCCGTTCTTCTCGACGCCTGGAAAGCTGCCCTTGCGGGAGATCCCCAGTCGGCATTCGGAGGCATTCTGATTACCAACACGAAACTTGATGCCACAACAGCGGCAGAAATACACAAACTGTTTTTTGAAGTCGTCATTGCCCCGGCATATGATGCAGCTGCAGTGGAAATCCTGAAACAGAAACCCAACCGGATCATTCTTATCCTGAAAGAAGTGACGCTTCCTTCGCGCTCTTTCCGTTCCTTGCTCAACGGCGTCATTGAGCAGGACAAGGATCGGAAAACAGAAACACGGGCGGGGATGCAACTCGTCACAAAACGCATTCCGACGGATCAGGAATACAGCGATCTGGAATTTGCAAACATTCTGGTGAAGCACACCAAATCAAACACAATCGTTTTTGCAAAAAACAAACAACTCCTTGGCAGCGGCACCGGTCAGACTTCGCGCGTGGATGCCCTGAAACAGGCTATCGTCAAAGCCGGAAACTTTGGGTTTGACCTGCACGGAGCCGTCATGGCCTCGGATGCCTTTTTCCCTTTTCCGGATTGTGTGGAGATTGCGCATCAGGCTGGCATAACCGCTGTGGTGCAACCCGGAGGATCGATCAAGGACAAAGAGTCGATTGACTATTGTGAAAAAAACGGGATGTCGATGGTGTTGACAGGAATCCGGCATTTTAAACACTGACCTTCTTTTCGAAGAGAAAAAAATTCGTCTTCGCTTTTTTGCTTTTGATTATTGATTTTAAAAAAATATATGGGCCTATTAGATCTTTTTACACAGGAAATTGCCATTGACCTTGGAACGGCCAACACGCTTATCATTCACAATGACAAAGTGGTGGTGGATGAACCTTCCATTGTTGCCGTTGACCGGATTACCGGCAGAGTTATCGCCGTAGGCAAACAGGCCCAGCAGATGCATGGCAAGACACACGAGAACATCAAAACCATTCGTCCGCTGAAAGACGGGGTTATTGCCGATTTCCATGCTGCCGAACACATGATCCGGGGAATGATTAAAATGATCAATCCCGGCAAACGCCTGTTTACGCCTTCCCTGAGAATGGTTATCTGTATTCCTTCGGGCATCACCGAAGTTGAAAAACGCGCCGTACGCGACTCGGCAGAACATGCCGGGGCAAAAGAAGTGTATCTCATCCACGAACCCATGGCCGCAGCAATTGGCATCGGCATCGATGTGGAAGAACCCATGGGAAACATGATCATTGATATTGGCGGCGGTANNGGTATTGTCTGCGACAAATCCATCCGCATTGCCGGCGACGAATTCACGGCGAGCATCGAAGAATATATGAGAAGGCAGCACAACATCCTGATCGGTGAACGAACTGCAGAACGCATCAAGATTGAAGTGGGTGCGGCCATGACCGAAATCGAAAATCCGCCGCCCGATTATGCCGTACACGGACGCGACCTCATGACAGGGATTCCAAAAGAGATCTATGTTTCTTATGTGGAAATTGCCCAT
>PLXK01000108.1 GCA_003151415.1 Bacteroidota bacterium | reverse complement strand
TCATATTCTAATTGATAATCGTCAGCCGTTTCGTTACGGTCTGGCTGCCGCTTCTCATTTGAATGAGATACATGCCTGCCTTCAGTTTTCCCGACTCCAGGGGTACTTCGTGGCTGCCCGCTGTTTGGTTGTTGATGGACTGGAGCTTGAGTACCTGCTGTCCGGTGAGCGTATACACATCAATATTCACATCCGAGGGACGGGAAAGTGAATAGGTGATCAGTGCGCTTCCCTGCGAAGGATTCGGGAATACATTCCAGCCGTTTACCAGATCCTGTGCCACTATGCCGGTAGCTGTAGCGGGCAGAATCACATTCACAGTGGTGTGTTGCCCGGCCGTCCAGGATGGAAGCCTTGCTGCCATAACCACATCGCAGTCTGAAGCGCTGCATCCGGTGGTGTCTTTTATGCTCAGGCAAATCTGATAAAGTCCTGCAGATGGGTAAGTATGATGGGGTGCCGCAATCGTATCATTGGCGGAACCGTCGCCCCAGCTCCAGACATAATGCAGGGGACCGGAACCCTTGGAAAGATTGGTTACGATATAGTTGCCGGGATGAAGCGTATCTGCCTGCAGGATAAATTCGGCCGAGCAGGCGGGATGCCCCTTTTTGCCCACAGTAACTAGTGTGCAGGCCTTGCAGGCATTTGCATCTGTTACGCACAGGGTATATGTTCCCGGCATCAGGTTCCTGCTGCTTTGTGTTGTGTCGCCGGTTGACCAGGAATACGTAAACGGAGCGGTTCCTCCGATGAGATGCGCCAGCGCCGCAGAGCCATCGTGACAGGTATCGCAACTTGCATGGTACGATCTTGCAGTCACAATCAGGTTGCAGATTACAGGTCCTGTAACCTGAATGGTGTCGCAGAAAGTGCTGTGACAATGCCCCGTATCTCTGATGCTCAGGCAAACGGTATAAGTCCCCGGAACGTTATAAACAGCACTGGGGTTGGCTCCGGCGGCTACGTTGCCGTTTCCGAAACTCCAGAGGTAAGAAGTGTGAGGCCCCGTATTAACGGATGAACTGTTGTCGAAAGTGATGTGATTGGGTGCCGTTTGAGTCCAGGTGAAATGAGCCTGGCAGGAACTGATGTTCGGTTTCAATGTAATGGTATCGGTCCTACATACCTTACATCCATTGGCATCTGTTACGCAAACGGTATAAATGCCGGGATTCAGATGTTCAATTTCATTTGTCGTGGCTCCGCCTGGCGACCAGGAATAGGCATACGGAGGCGTTCCGCCGGTATTTTTTTCGACTTCCGCTTCCCCGTCTCCGCATAGGTTGCAGCTTGCCGGTTCCGTTTCTGTGCCAAAAGCAAGCGTGCAGATAAGAGTTCCTGTAACATGTATCGTATCGCAGAAGGTACTTTCACAGCCCTTGCGGTCGTGTATGGTCAGACATACCGTATGCGTTCCCGGCACATTGAAAACATGCACAGGATTCTGTCCGTTGCCCTGTGTGCCGCCTCCGAAGTTCCAGGAATAGGTGGTGTGAACACCTGTTCCTGTAGAACTGGAATCATAGAAGGCTATGGTGTTTGGAGCGGTCTGTACCCAGGTGAAATGTGCCTGACAGGGACCGGTCTTTATTTTGACGGTATCTGAGGCACAGGCCCGACATCCGTTTTTGTCGGTCACGCAAACCGTATAAATTCCCGGTAAAAGATGCCCCATCTGGCTACCCATCGAACCTCCCGGATTCCAGGAATAGGTATATGGCGGACTGCCTCCTGTCAATTGCGTGACTTCCGCTTCGCCATCTGCACAAAGGTTACAGCTGGATGGCTCTGCCTGAGTTTTGATGCTGAAGGAACAAATGACTGTGCCGGTTACATGGATGGTGTCGCAGAATGTACACCGGCACCCTGCCGTATCAGAAATCTTCAAACAGACCGTATAGGTTCCCGGAATGTTATAGGTGTGAGCGGGGTTTTGTCCATTCATTCGGTTTCCGTCGCCAAAGGTCCAGTGGTATGTTGTGCTGGTATTGGTACCGGTCGAGGAGGTGTCGCTGAATGCAATGACATTCGGAGCTGATTGCTGCCAGGTAAAATGCGCCTGGCAATGGGAAGCCGGACTACATAAGGTTTGTGCGGCCAGATTTCCGGCACCCGTAAGAAGGGCCATGAATAAAAGGCACTGTGTGAATGTTGTTTTTTTCATGTGATTTGTTTTTAAAGGTGAAAGAATCGGAATGCTCTTTAAACTTCTGAACGAACAGGTCTGTGATGATTAGACCGGACTAAATTATTCCGAAGGCCTGCAGAAGTCAAATCAAAGCATATGGGATCTTTAGGCTTTGAGGCCAAGATTGACCGCCTGCTATCCATATGTTTGGCATCAAATATCTACCCTTCGGCGGGTTTATCTCCCGAAAAGATGCAGAGAATGATTAGAGATCGGTCTTTGAAAAATTATTATTCCGATCATCGGTTTTTTTCAGGCAAAGTCATAGTTGCGGGAACTGGTTATAACAAAAAACAGCAGGCAGTGGCAACAAACGGGTTTGCTGCTCACTGCTTCTGCTGTTTTATTCTTTATCCCTTCAGGCTATTCTTCAAATAAGCCAGTCGGAATTATTAAAGAATCATTGAACTGATCTGGTTGCTCCAGGGTCCGGTTGTGTGTGTGATCACAGCCACACGGAAGTAGTAACGCGAACCGCTTGTGAGTCCGGTGATGAGGTATTTTGACAACTTCCCCTCCACTGTAATCCAGCTGGCATCAACTGCGGGAGTGGTGGTGTATTGCCATTTGTAAGCTGCATTCTTTACAGAAGCTGTATACAGCGTGACCTCGCCCGGGGTTTTGCTCAGCAACAGGCGGAAGCCCGATGCTTTGGGCTTGGGGGCCGCTTTTTCCACCATCCCGGCACTGGTGATGATGGTGATGGCATTGGGTGGATCCAGATTGGCCACACCCGCCACATACGCGCCCAGCTGATTCATGGCATCATACAGCACTTTCTTTTTTGCGTGCTTGTCGGCCGTTTTGGTAGGCGTACTGGGTTTGGAGGCTGCAATGGCCGCTTCCAGACTCGCAATGTTCGCATTCATGGTTGCCATCGTTGGCAGGGGCGCCGTAAAATTGGCATTGCCTGTCATGGAGCCCACCACGTGTTTTGCGAAATCCGCCAATTGCAAAAATGTCATCTTCGACATTTTGAGAGCTACTTTTACTGCTTTTACTTTTGTTGTTGTTGTCATTTGTTTTTGTTTTGTGCCGGCACTTCGTTTTTTAATAAGAGCCAGCGGTTAATTGATTTTTTGTTTGATTCTCATTTCCCGGTTTCCTCCCAGGTGATTTTTTGCTGATTATGTCATAGTGCCTCCTTTCTTTTTTAAAACATGAATATTTGATGTTTTTAGCCGTATCCGTTTTTTAGAAATCCCGGTTTCCCTGTTTCCTGCTGATGATTTTCGTTTTCCTTCATGCAAATCCTTTTTTCCAATTGACAAAACATGTTTTCCTTGAGACAAAACTCCTTTTCCTATTGGCATTTTACCTTTGCCTTCAGGCAAACCTTCCATTCCAATTGACAAGGCTTGTTTTCCACCAGACAATTTTTCTTTTCCTGCTGACAAATCTTGTTTTCCTTCTGACAAAGCTTTTTTTTCAATTGAGAATGTCTTTTTTCCTTCAGGCAAAATCTCCTTTCCTGTTGACATCCATTTCTTTCCTTCTGACAAAGCCATTTTTCCTGCTGAGATGAACTCTTTTCCTTCTGAGAAAACCATTTTTCCAATTGGCATGAAAGGTTTTCCTGTTGGCAAACCCATTTTGTCTGTCCGCATCGGGTGTTTTCCCGCAGACAAAACATCTTTTCCTGCTCGCATACCTTGTGTTACTCCTGACAAAATTGTTTTGCCATTCTGCCCGTGTTGTTTGCTGCCTGACAAAAACAGATTGTCAAATGAGCCTATCCGATTTCCAATTATCCTTTCCATTTTTCTTCTTCGATTTATTTTACTTAAGACTTTCGTCAAATTTTTATTTTTTATTTTCTATTTCTTTTTTTCCCTTCCAGTTTTCCAATTGATGTTCCATATGCATATAAGCCTCGAGGGTGCCTTTTTGTTCCAGGCGAAATGCAGATTTTTTGATAAATACGCGGAAAGACTTAGAAAACGCTAAGAGAAATTGGGAGAAAACGTTGCAACTGGGGAGAAAAAACAATTTTACCAAGGAGGCATGGAGAGCATGGAGGACCACGGAGAGCGTTTCGTACCGGCTTTCTGCGTTTGCGTTTTTATTGGAAAAATCTTAAATGCCCTCGGTTAAAAAACAAAAGCACCTCAGCCCCTCGGTGCCCCTCTGGAAGAAAAGCACCTCACCCCCTCGGTCCCCCTCTCCATGAAAAATGGAGAGGGGGAAGCCTTTGTGCTTTTTTCTCCCCTCTCCATTTTTCATGGACCGTGCCCGTTGAAGCCGCGGCGCGAGGGAGAGGTCGGGGGTGAGGTGCTTTCAGGGTGAAAGGTTCCGGCTGAACTGAATCAGTTGCCAGGTTTCTGCAATAAAAAAACCGGCTGAATAATCATCAGCCGGTTTTTTTGTTCTTCGTGTTATTTGTTGTTGGGTTGCGGACTCGGAACATTAAACATCCAGCGAATACCGAATCTGTCCAGACAGCAACCCCAGTATCCCCAAAACTCCTGACGCATGGGAGCCATATCCGAACCGCCCTGAGAAAGCGATTTGAACAGACGGTCCGCTTCTTCTTTGGTATCGGGTTCAAGACTGATGGTCACATTGTTGCCCACAACCAGCTTTTGCCCCATGCTTTCCAGCATGTCGGTACCCATAATGCGTGTTCCTCCCAAAATCGGTAATGAGACATGCATGACAGCATTTGCGTCTTTTTCTGAAATGGGCGGCATGCCCGGTTGCGCCGGTGCATCTTTCATGCGCATAATGGGTGCTGCCCAGTCGGTTTTGAATACGGATTTGTAGAAGTTAAAGGCCTCTTCTGTTTTGCCTTGAAAATTCAGGTAAATGGAAACTTTTGACATGTGTTTGTTTATTTATGGTTTGTATGGATTCTGATTATCAGCATTGTTTTTATTTTATCGGGCATATTTATTTAATATTGGGAATAAATATAATAAAAATGCAAATTCCCCGGATGTGAGGAAATGCCTTTGCGCCAAATGTTTAAATTTATTTGAAAACATTGTCCGCCAGGAGATAAACCAATCGTCTTAAGCCCAACACAACCGAACATGGCCTCCCGGATATTTTATTTTGCCTGGCTTGTCCGGAAATGGGAAAGTCAATCGTTAAGAGTGTATAAAACAGTATAAACCTTTAAAAACAAAAAAAATGGAAAAGTTCATGTATTTATTCAGAGGCGGTGACAATCACGCCTACAATGCTAAAGATTCGGAATCGGCTAAAAAGAACATGCAGGCCTGGATGACCTGGATGGGCGGCCTTCAGCAAAAAGGAATCCTTGTTTCCGGTGAACCTCTTCAGCCTACCGGCAAACAAGTCAATGGAACAAAAAAACTGGTGACCGACGGACCTTTTGTTGAAGCCAAGGAAATGGTCAGTGGGTTTTTAATTATCAATGCCAAAGACATCAACGAGGCTGTTGAAATTTCGAAAGGATGCCCCATTTTTGTGGAGAACGGCATGCTGGAAGTCCGCCCCGTTCAGAAAATGGAAATGTAAGCCTGAATGGAGGATTCCGGAAATTCAGAGCTTTACAAAACGGTTGACCATCTTTTCCGGCAGGAGTCGGGGAAGATGGTTTCTGTTTTGATCCGGCTGTTCGGTTTTCCGAATATTGAGCAGGCCGAAGACATTGTTCAGGATACTCTTCTGAAGGCCCTGGAGGTATGGAAATGGGGAAAAATCCCCGATAACCCGCAGGCATGGCTTTACAGCGCCGCAAAAAACAAGGCCATCGATGTTTTGCGCAGACAGAAATTGAAACATAAAATTGATAGCGACATTTCCTATCTGTTGAAATCGGAATACACCCTGGTTCCGGCGCTCAACGAAATGTTTACCGAAAATGAAATGAAGGACAGCCAGCTCCGGATGATGTTTGCCTGTTGTCACCCTTCATTCACACAGGAAGCCCAGGTAACGCTCATTCTTAAAACGCTTTGCGGACTGGGCAGCAAAGAAATTGCGGCCGCTTTTTTAAGCAACGAGGAAACTATCCAGAAAAGATTTTACCGCATCAAGGAGAAAATAAAGGAAGAAAACATTTCTTTGGACTATCCCGGCGCCGATGCGATGATTCAGAGATCGGATGCCGTTCTCAAAACACTGTACCTGCTGTTTAACGAGGGGTACAGCTCCTCTCAACCCGAAAAACTGATCCGGGAGGATCTTTGCGAGGAGGCCATGCGCCTGTGCATCCTGCTTACGGAAAATCCCAAGACCAATTTGCCGCAAACCAATGCCCTGCTTGCTTTGATGTGCTATCAGGTATCGCGTTTCAACACCCGGCTCGACGATAAAGGACTCATTGTTTTGCTCAAAGACCAGGACAGAAGACAATGGAACTTGTCTGCCATAGCCAAAGGCAATGAATACCTGGACAAATCGGCTTTCGGTGAAGCGTTTCACGATTTTCATGCGGAAGCCGTTATTGCTTCGCAGCATGCCAATGCAGAGACCTACGAAAAGACCGATTGGAAATTGATTCTGGACATGTACAATGCCTTATTGAGCCGTCACAACAATCCGATGGTAGCCGTTAACCGTGCTGTTGTTTTGGGAGAAGTGGAGGGTTATGACAAAGCCATTGCCGAGCTTGAAAAGCTGAGCGGACTTTCCGAAAATTTTTATTACAATGCCTCCCTGGCCGAAATGTACATGCGGGCCGGCAAACATGGAAAAGCAAGAATGATTTACGGAAAGGCATTGTCCCTGACTGCTTCCATTGCCGAAATTGAACTGATCAGAAGGAAAATAAATGCCTGCACAACCTGAAACGGCAGATTTGATGAAGTGGCGGCAATACCTTAATTTAGAATGGAAACCCGAAAGGATAAGTAAAAAACTCGTTGTGTAAATTTGCTTTTTGGGATTCTGTCCGTAATCAATTTGTATAAGCATGAAATTGCCGGTTATTGAAGGAATCATCGAACGCAGGATGCTGATTAATTTTGCAGTCGACAAAGATGTGCTTGCGAACTATCTGCCGTCTCCTTTCAGGCCAAAGCTGATACAGGGCAGGGGCATAGCCGGCATTTGTCTGATCCGGCTCAGGCAAATCAGACCCAAAGGGTTTCCGGCGCAAATGGGGATCGGCTCCGAAAATGCGGCACACCGCATTGCCGTAGAATGGACCGAAAACGGGAAAATCAAGGAAGGCGTTTACATTCCGCGCAGAGATACCGATTCACACATCAACCATTGGGCCGGAGGCCGCGTTTTTCCGGGTGTCCATCACCTTGCTGAATTTGATGTTTCGGAAAACGAGGAGTCGTATAAATTGGACATGCGCAGCGATGACGGGACGGGCATTTCCCTGCTTGCCAGACAAACAAAACTATTTTATCCGGATTCGGTCTTTCAGGATCTTGAAAGCGCATCTGCATTTTTCAGGAAAGGCAGCATCGGTTTTTCTCCCAATCAAAAGGGATACGACGGACTTGAATTGCAAACAATGAACTGGCATGTGGATCCTTTGGCCGTGGAAGAAGTCAAATCATCGTTCTTCGGCAACAAAACAAATTTCCCCGAAGGGTCGGTCACTTTTGACAATGCACTGCTGATGAAAGAGATCAGTCACACCTGGCACACGTATCAAAATGGTTTTTGTCCGTGATTTGTCCTCCGGAAAGAACTAAATTGTTTCCGCAAGAGCTTCTTTTTTGATTTGCAGCGGAACAATGACCAGACTTGATTTTATCAATTGGCTCACCCGGTATACCAGATAGATTCCTACAATGGATATGGCAATAACAATAAGGCCCAATTCATTGTAATGTTCCAGCGGGCTGGTCTTCGTTTTTTGCACAACCACCATACCTCCGATAGCAGCAGCAAGTCCGCCGGCAATTTGCTGCAACGATGAATTGATGCTCATGAAAGCGCCCCTGTCCTGCATTTCGGGCAATGCCGAGGTCAGAGCCATGGAAGGAACCATGCGGCTCATGATGCCAATCATCATCAGGATGTTCATCATCATCGCTATCCAGAACGGAACCGGAGTGAGATTGGTGTAAATCAGAACGACAATGATCATCCAGATGGAAGCTGCGGCAAACAATTTGAACTTGTCAATTTTATCGCTGAGTTTTCCCACCAAAGGCATAATCAATAAAGTGCTGATGCCGCCCACCATGAAAAGAACCGGAAGCTGCTGCTGGGTGATGTGCAGATTGTTTATCGAAAAGGCGCTTCCCCAGGGCATCATCATGAAACCGCCAATCGACAGGAACGCTGTGGAAAGAAAACCAATCCGGTATCTCTTTTTAGAAAAGGTATGCCAGAGGTGGGTGAGCGCATTTTTATTGTTCTTGATCAACAGGTGCTGGGTGATTGGTTTGAGTTTGAACAGGATAACCAGCCACGTTATTGTTGCCAGGCCGACAATCATCAGAAAGGGTGTTTGCCATCTCCAGACATTGGCAAGATACAGACTGATGGGTATGCCAAGTACCTGACTTGCCCCAAAGCCCATTTGCATAAAACCCATGACCCGCCCGCGTTCCTGAAGCGGGAACAAATCGGCGACGATGGCCATGGAGATGGAGCCGATAACGCCTCCGAAAAGACCAGTCACAATCCGGGCTGCGATGAGCATCGGGTAGGAGGTGGTCAGTCCGCAAAACAAAGTACCCACGATAAATCCGATGTAAAAAAACATGAGCAGTTTTTTCCGGTCAAAACTGTCGGCAAAACCGGCAGTGAGCAAACCGGCGAATCCGGCACTGAAGGCATAACACGAAACGGCCAGTGCAAACTGGGAGGGCTTTATGCTCATCGATTTCATGAGCATATCACCCAGAGGCGACATCACCATAAAATCCAAAACCACCGTAAACTGGGTCAATGCTAAAATGGCTACAACGAATATCTGGTAGCGTGTGAATTCATATTTGGCGGCAGCCGTCTTTTTCATGCTCTGTATGACATTGAAGGGTTAAAATGGACGGCAAAGTTAGTCTAAAATCACATCCCTTTGTATCAATTGAGCCCTGCGTTTGGAGGCCTGAATGTCAAAATATATATTTGATGGCAATATACTGCATTTGCAATTTTTGGAGATAAATGAAGAAACATTAATTTAAAAAACATGAAAACGATTGCCTTATTTTTTACTTCGGTGCTCATCATAACGGGTATCCGGGCCCAGAGCTTTTCCGTAACATATTCCTTCGACAGTGTAAAAACAACAACAGGAACAACAGATCCCACACCAGTGCTGAGTCCGCCGGGGGTAAGTTTTGGGCAGTTTTGTTCGGTAGGGGTTTCTGCCAACCCCAATGCCGGTGTGCGGTTTTCTTTTACAGGCTGGCCCGCAGGAGCTTTGAATGGGGCCGCCTCCTATGCATCACTGAGCGGAGCGGTGGATACTTCAAAATATTTTCAGGTCATGCTGAGCCCTGATCCTTCCTATTCCATGGACTTGAGTTCAATCAGTTTCAGTTTGCAGCGTTCCTCAACCGGTATCCGCACCTATGTGGTCAGATCGAGTGCCGACGGTTTTAAATCGAATCTGACGGCGCTCATCAGCCCGGCAGACACAAACCTGACTGTGGAAAGCGCCAACGTTTTTTTTATCAATAAAGACATCACCACCATTCGAACCGGCAGCACAATTAAACTGGGCGGCGCGGCCTTTACCGGGATTGCATCGTCCATCCGTTTCCGTTTTTACGCATACAACGCCGAATCGGCCGCAGGCACGTTCAGCCTGGACAATGTGCTTATCAGCGGGACTGCCAACGTGGCCACAGCTATAGTCAACACGCCGAAATCTGAAATCAGCCTTTATCCCAACCCTTCGGCCACCGGCATTTTTTTTGTTGAATTAAGCACTCCGGCAAGCCAATCCACACTGGTGGTGTACGACATGCTCGGACGATCCGTTTTCAATACGTCTATCCGCAATGCAGGCAGGATTCCACTGGATTTGTCGGATTCTCCCAGCGGACGCTATGTCATCCTGATCAGGAATGAAAGAGAGGTCATGACAAAGACCGTTATCGTAAACAAATAGAATACGATAAGGGGAATCTTTGTAATTTTAAAAAAAATCATAAAATGATCAAAGATATCTGGATCAATCTGCCGGTAAAAAACGTAAGCCTTTCAAAAACGTTTTATACCTCATTGGGCTTTACACCGAATACGCAATATGGCAATAACGAAAGTTCTGCCAGTTTTTTTGTGGGAAAACAAAAAGTGGTGCTCATGCTTTTTAGCGAAGAGGCATTCAAAAATTTCACCCGCGCAGGAGTTGCGGATATCAAATCCGCATCCGAAGTGTTGTTTTCCATTGGTGCAGAAAGCAGACAGGATGTGGATGAAATGGAAAGACTGGCTTTAAAGGCAGGTGGCAGCATTTTTGGTAAAGCCCAGGAACATCAGGGCTGGATGTACGGCTGCGGTTTTGCCGACCCGGATGGCCACCGCTGGAACATGTTGCATATGGACATGAGTAAAATGCCGGGGAAATAAAATTAGCTATTCCCTTTACATTTCATCAACAAGCGTTTGTTCAGGCTTTTTAGCGGACGGAAATTTCATAGAGCGATCCGGAACTTTCAATAGTATGAAGTTTTTCGGTTTCGCCCGTCATAAAGCGGGTTGCGGCGAAGTCAAGTTTGCCGAGTTGCTGCCAGGTGCCCGATCCGAGATCTGTCACATACAGGGCGCCGCTTGTTTCTACCGTGTACAGATTGTTGTTCATGATGGTTCCGGTCATTGTCGCTTTCCAGGCGCCCGCTTTTCCGGTTTGTCTCCAGGTCCCGTTGTCAGCACTGATCTCATAAAGCGAACCGCTGCGTTCGATGGAATAAAGCCGGCCATTTGCCGCGAATAAAAAGGCGGTGGCTGCAAAATCAGGTTTGCCAATCAGTTTCCAGCTCCCATCATCCAGATTGGTAACAAAAAGTCTTCCTGTGGTTTCAACGGTATAAAGCTGGTTGTTCAGCACGGCTCCAGCCAGTGTTCCTTTCCAGTCGCCCGGTTTCCCGACGCGTCTCCAGGTTCCGTCAACAGGGCTTACCTGATACAGGGTTCCGCTTGTTTCTATCGTATAGAGCGATGAGTTGCTAAAGAAAAGAAATGCCGTATTGATAAAATCCGGCTTCCCGATTTGTCTCCAACTTCCGCTTGACGGATCTGTTTCGTATAAAGCTCCCGACTTTTCTATGGTGTAGATTTTACCCATGGCTTCAACGGCTTTCATGGTGCCTCTCCAGTCTCCGGCTTTTCCAAGCTGTCTCCAGCTTCCGGGTTGAGCAAGGGTGATGCTGGAAATGAGGAAGGCAAGAATAAGGGTCGGGATTGTTTTCATAAGATGGGTTTAAATGTGTTGGAGTAAATCAAAGATATAAAATCTTCTGATATATGCACCTGAGGTTTTCTTTGATCAGCGGATTTGGCAAGCCTGTTGTAAGGAACATCATCATCGCTTGGTTTTGATCGCAGTGATGCTGCCATCGGCTCGCACCTTTATTTGAACAGGACGAAGCATCCTGTCGCCTTTTGGGTAAACATCAATCAAATAAATTTTATCCGGAAGCAGTTTGAAGGGGCATCCATTTTGGCAGCAAAAGGATTGGGGACTGAAATCGGTTAAATTAAAAAAAGTGGTTCTTTTGTCCTCATCTTCCCAGGGAGAAAAACGGGCCAGAAGATTCCCCTGATCATCCGATATTTGAACACCCGTGATGAAGTTCCCTTTCATGGACTGAATCGAATTGACGGAAGAATTGAATTTGTAGTTGTACATGGCGCAGGAAGACATGCACAAACTCAAAAGCAAATAAGAAAGTATCTTGCAAACGTTCATTGATTTATTTGTGTTGATCCGGTTCGGGCTATTCTTCTTTACTCCACAATACATTCGATAAATCTTTCCGTTCGGCGCATTTGGGTTCGGAAAGGCCCCCTGTTTTTGCCAGAAAGGTTCTTTCTTTAAGATAAACCGAGGAGCTCAAAATTACGGATGTGTTTCTCTTGAGCCATTTGCCGGTGTCGGGTATCACTTCAAATCCGCCCTGTGGATAAATGCGTTCGATTTTATATGTTGAATCAGCACGAATTGTCAGCAATTCTTCGCGTTGAATTTGTTTTTCATCCCACCCGCTCTTGCTTTTGAAATCAGGATAATATTTTAAACGATAATGCCCTTCGGGGAAAGGACTCTGAACAGCAATGACCGTCATGCGCGCGACAAGCAGGAATAAAGGAATAGTCAGTTGTGGTTTCATTGGGTTACAATTAAGGTAAGCAAAATCCGGCATCCTCCGATGGCCTGTAATTTTTGCCCTTCCAACAGTATCAATCAGATTGCAAAACTGACCTCTTTGTCCGGGTGTTTCAACTTCATTACCCAGGCATCCGCATTGCACCGGGAAAGAAAGGTGTAGGTTTGGGCATCGGCGGTAAAATGAAAGCCTTAGATGCCCAATAGAGTCAGGGTATGAAGGTTTTTTATCGATTCCAGAGCGATGAGCTGCAGATGGCCTGATCTGAATGCCTTTCCGGGATCAATGTTTTTAAGTTTCACACCCCGCATGCCTTTCAGAAGAATCAAATACTGTTTCTCATCCTTTTTGAAATCGTTGAATACCTGGGCGCGGACACTTCGGGGAATGAGTCCTTTTAAATAATAAAGATGAAAGAATAAACCCTGATTGAAGGCTTGTTTAATCAGTGAAATGTGAGAGTCGGTTTTCAATGAGGCAGATTACCAGTCGGGATTTGATTTTATAAGCTGAGCTTGTTAAAGATACTGATTTAGCCATAAAACGCCCAAATATCCCTCCGCTGAGTTTGAGAAGAGCTTACCGAAAACGGAAAGCTTAAAACCGGCCTGTTATTCTGGAGGCGTGTGATTGTTCATTGGCCTCTGCATATATTTTAAAATTATCCAGAATGGCTTGCCATCCGCCCTGCTGGATCTCAATTGAATTCACCTCTTCGGCATCAAATGTTTCAATTACTTTTGTTTCATGGCTGTTGCCCGAAAATTCAATGCGCAGGTGCCGCCCGTCATCCAGAGTAAGGGCAATCAACTCGTCTTTTTTTATTTCGTCATACACCCCGCTGAAATCGAAACCGAAGCGGCTGTCTTTTGCTTCCGTCCTGTAAAGGAATTTTCCGCCTGGCTTTAAGTCATTGTCGGCTGTGGTGGTATGCCAGTCGTCCGACGCTTTGTTCCATTGCCGGATATGTTTGGGCTGTGTCCACAATTTCCACACCTTGTCGATGCCCGCCTTGATCACCACATAAACGGTTATTGATGTTTTTAATTTTTCTTCGGCGCCCATTTTGAATTTGTTTTTTGATTCCCGGCAAATAAAAACAGGGGCCTGCTCATTTGCCGCAGGGCCCCTGTTTGAATTCAGCCCTTTTCAACAACTTCTTTCAGTTTCGCAAGAACCGAATTCCAATTGCTGGTCATGTGCTCTTTTTCTTTGTCAGAGTCAATGTTGTCTTGAGTGACGAGCAATTTTGTTTTTCCTTCGGCTTGAGAAAGCCGGAAAGTCAGCAAATTGTAATTTTCCGGTTTGTCTTCTTTGCCTGACATGGAACTCCAATAAGAAATTTGCATCACTGTTGGAGCATCCATTTTCTTGATCACCCCTTTGTCTTTGTATTTTTTTCCCTCATGAACACCTTCGTAGGTAATGGGGCTTCCAACTTTAAAGTCGGAAGTAACATTGGTATCCATCAGGTATTTTTTAATCAGCGCGGGAGTGATTAACGCTTTCCATACCCTTTCAGGACTTGCACTGATGAGTATGGATGATTCGACACTTACTTTATCCTGAATCATTTTGCTTTGTTTTTTTAATGGTTCAATGAACTTGATCTTTTACTGAAGCCGTCCGGCTTCACATCCAAAATCGCACTATAAAATTAAGACCTGATGAAGTACATTTTCCAGGTTTTCGGTTAAGCTTTGATTTTAATCGTTGGGAGAAGCTTAACTCTTTTCGAATTTTAAAACTCCGGGAAGGATTTGTGCGGGTTAAGCGGAAAATGGGGTGTGAATAAAAAATGATATATAAAGTGGAATATTGCAAAATAATATGAATTATTCGGAAAAATAAGTATACTTTCATCGTCGATATCCGGTACAAACTAAACTCACATCCTTGATTTCTTTAAACAAATTGCAGAAAACTTGGGCTTCAGACACCTTTGGGTATCTGCCGTTGCTGAACAATGCATGGTTTTTTGAAACAACAGGTAAACAAGCTAGGGACCCACGATGATGAAGAAGATCAATAAAAAGATTCTCCTCAATGCAACCGGTGTGTTTGTATTAGTCCTGATTCCCAGTTTTATTGCCGCAGGTACCGAAGATGAAGGTACGATGGGCACAAATATAACCTGGGTTTCTTTTGTTCATGTATTCAATATTCTGCGTTTTCCAACCCACACCTTGTTCGCTCCATACATACTCAGGGGCGGCTTTCTTGCTTACGTATTCGGGCTGTTGATCAATTGCCTGTTCTATGGCCTGTTGACAGAAAGACTGTTTGCTTTTATGAAAAAGTAGGAAGTTTGGCTGGCGTTAAATCCGGATGCCGATGACCAGCATATCATCCACCTGTTCAAAGTTTCCCTTCCAGTCTTCAAAGCGTTCGTTCAAAAGTGCAGACTGTTGGGCGGCAGGCAGGTTCGAAATGGAAAGAATAAGCTCATTGAGCTGCCGCGACTTGAATTTTTTTCCTTTCGATCCGCCAAACTGATCTGCAAATCCATCGGTAAGCAAATAAAGACTGTCTCCTTTTTGTGAGCTGACCTCACGCAAGGTAAAAGGTTCGGTTTTTTCTCCTTTTCCGACAGGCATTTTGTCGGCCCCCAGTGAAAACAGTTCTCCGTTTCGGATCAGTGCGGGAGAATTGTTGGCCGAGGAGTAGGTGATTTCGGTTCCCTGTCCGGTTTTCTCAAAACACATCAGAATGGCATCCATCCCATCCTGCCCGCCGTCCATGTTTTCAATCAATCGTTTGCGCACGTGATTCAAAATTTCATTGGGTTTGACAATGTGTTTTTCGTTGACGGCCTCATTCAGAAATGAAATATTCAGCAGGCTCATGAAAGCCCCGGGCACGCCATGGCCTGTACAGTCGCAGGCGGCTATGTAAAATTTATTGTCGCGCTGGGTGGCCCAGTAAAAATCGCCGCTGACAATGGCCTTGGGTTTAAACAGGACAAAGTGTTCGGGAAGGTTGTTTTGCAGCAATTGTTTGTTTGCCAGAAGTGTCAGCTGGATGCGTTTGGCGTAGGTAATGCTGTCGACGATTTCCTTCTGCTTTTCCTCGACTAAGGTTTTTTGATTTTCAACGATTTCTTTTTGTTCCGATATTTTGTCGCGCTGCAATTCAATCAGTTTTTTAGCCCTTTTGCTTTGCTGGAGTCCGATAAAAATCACAATGGCAATAATGGTTATGGAAAGGGCCAGGGCAAGCACAAACCAGAGAAAAAGCCTCTGTCTTTTTTCTTCCGCTGCCGTTACCGAATCTTTTTTATCCTGTTCCGCCTTGATGGCCGCCTCCTTTTTTTCAAAATCAAAGGTCATCTGGCTTTCCATACTTTTCTTTTGTATCTGCTCATTATCCAGAAGATTGGTATAGAGAACGAATAGTTTTTGATTTTCGAAGGCCCCTTTGAAATCGCCTTTTGCGCTATCCAGTTTGGCCAGGGCTCCATAACACCCCATCATCCATTTTTTGTTGCCGACTTCAGTAGCCAGATTTTTCGCTTTCAAAAGGTAGTCTCCGGCTTCTTTGTATTTTTTCTGGTTAAGCAAAACGCCTCCGATATTCAGGTAAGAGCCGGAAATATCGGCCTTGTCGCCTATTTCTTCTTCTATTTTCAGGGAGGCGAAGTGGTTCTTCAGAGCCTCTTCATAGTTTCCCTGAGAGTTGTAAATACTTCCAATGTTGTCATAGGAAGTGGAAATGCCGATTTTGCTGCCCGTGACCTTGAAAATTTCAAGGGCGGCAAAATAGTTTTTAAGGGCTTCGGCGTAGTTTTCTTCGTTGGCATAGATATTCCCGATGTTGTTGTATGTACCTGCATTTCCCAGCTTATCACCCAGGGCCTCCCTCAGGTTTAAATCGGCCTGGTAATTTTTCAGACCTTCCTTGTAATTCCCCTCATCGCAATAAATGTTCCCGATGTTGTTGTAACACTCGGCAGCGCCTTTTTTATCTCCAAGAGTTTCTCTGATGGTCAGGGAGGCAAAATAATTTTTTAAAGCTTCCGCATAATTGCCCTGATCCTTACAGACCAGTCCGATATTGTTGTAGGAAGCAGAAAGGCCTTTGGTGTCGTTGATGGCTTTTCGTATGTTCAAAGCAAGGGCATGGTTTTTAAGCGCATCGGGATAATTGCCCTGGTTCAGAAAGATGATTCCGATTGTGCTGTAGGAAGTGGCCTCGCTCTTTTTAGCGCTGTGTTGTATTTTGGCGTCTGCATTTTCATTCAGAAGCTTTTCGCACAAACGGATGGCAGATTGCGCACATTTCAGCGCGCTGTCATTGGAGCCCGTTTTGGCATATTCCCAGGAAAGGGAATTTAAATGCGGAGCTTTGCAGGTATCTTCCTTGTCTTTTTTAACCAGTCCCCTCAGCGAATCAATTTTGGCCTGTTGAGCCAGGCAAGAGCAGTTAGCACTGAGAAACAAGACTGTGAAAACAACCGGCAGAAATACTCTTTTCATGGGGCAAAAGTATCATTAAATTGCAGTCCAGGACTATATTATTTGTCAATACCGCCTTCCGTTTTTTGACAGCCACCGAAGGGCGGGCTCATCCGCCGGATCGGCGTTAGGAGATAATGAACCCCGGGTTTCTGAACAAAGCCAGGATAAAAAAGGGCGACAAGATCGATCTGAGGGTTGTTTACAACAAGAAAGGCGAAGTAAGCCTGGGCAAAACCGGTGCGCTGGATGATTACAAAGAGCCGGGAAAGAAAAAATTGGGCGGCCTGAAATCTCCGTTTCACTAATAATTTTAACTGATTATGGCCTGCTCAATGCGCCGGTATTTGACAGGATTCTTCTGTGAGACATCTGATAAGTTCATTTGTATAATTTGATTTCTGAACCGTCATAATAACCAATGCCGTTGTTGGGTGAAAGAAACAGCATTTTGTTTTCTGCAATGAATTCGAACGACTGCACATTCATCTGATACCCCACCGCATTGGATTGGCCATAACTCCACGACAATTTCGGATTGTAAAATTCGGCAAACATCAGCGTATTCAGGACAGGAACCTGGATTTTAAAACCTTTGTTGGAATAATAATAAAGCAAATTGTTATAGGGGTTGTATGCACCAGGACCGATATATTCATTCAATGAGTCAACTCTTGAACTGCCCTTGTCATAAGTTTGGGTCTCGACGAAATTGGTGACCTGAACCAGATAGCCGCTGTAGGAAAAGTGCATTAGCCCGGAGGTGATGTAAATCCGGTTGTTTTTGTCTTCAAAAACCGACAGAATGGGAGAGAGGGTGATATTGAGGGCCTTCAGATCGGTTTTGATGAATTCCCGTTTCGAGGTACTGAAAATATGAAGGTCGCCACCCCATTCACCGAAGGCAAATCCCAGCCAGATATTGTCCTGACTGTCGATGTAGCTGCAGGAAGGAACAGGCATACTGTTTTCCTGGAAATGAATCTGGTTGTTGTTTGACTGTGCCGGTACGTAGTTTTCGTTCCGGTCAACCGATACAATACCATGCCTGGTAATGGCGAAGCCCCGGTTGGCTTTTGTAAAACAAATCCGCTGAACAGGTTCGTCGAGGAAAGCAAGCTGCTTCCATGTCTGGCCAGGCATAAGTTTTAAGATCTGGCCCGATTCAAGACCGATGACAATGTTTTGTTCCTTGTCTTTGGCAATGCAAATTGTTTTGCTCTTTTTATCCAAAACAATCCGGTGTACCGAATCATCTTTCAGATTCCAATGATAAACGATATTTGTATCAGCCACAGCCCATACCTGATCATTTTGAAATACATATCCATTCAGTGGCTTCTTTGAAACGGCGATAATCTTTTGTCCGAAAGAATCTGTTGACGGTTTATCCCGCATGAAAAAGGCCGGGTTGAAACCTTGACATCCCAAAAGCAATAGAAGAGCTGTTTTCATGGCAAACATTGTCTGAATTTTTGATTTCAATGGGGATCTTGAAACCCATAAACGTATTTCTTAGCATAGTAAAATTCAGGATCTTCATATGCCCCTGATTCGTACACACGCTCTTCGGTTAAAAGCCCATGCTCATAAACGTACTCAATTTTAGAAAAAGATTCACCTTCCAGGCCTCCGTGTTTTACTGCTTTGTTTGTTGTGCGGATCACCTGGCCGGTTGAATCCAGAAAGTGTATTCTTTTATACACGACAAGTTCATGTTCATCCATGTCCCAGCCGAAAATGTGGTCGAAATAAACGGTTTCCTTTATTTTATGAGGGGATCTTTTGTAAACTCTTCTGCCATCGAATCCTCTGCGAGTAACGGAATCAATTTTGTTGTTCGAAACAAAAAATGTGGCTTGGTAATAGTTGTCATTATAAACATGCTGAGAGTCGGCTGTAAGAACGCCAGGACCTTTGATAACTATGCTCCTTGAAATGGATCTGACATGATTGGCCAGAATGGCAAGGGTATCTTGCCTTGTTATGGGTTTGTAGTCATACCACAAAGATGTCTGCCCGATGACACCGGCAAGATCAAATATGAAAAAAACAATTACGAATTGTGTTTTCTTTTTCATGTTAACCGGGCCCCAGCCCATGTCTTAAAGAATGCTCCAGCTGATCAGGAACAAGACAAACGAAAGCAGGAGTGAGGTCGCCAACGCAATGCAGATTTTGGCGGGCTTCCCGAGAGCGCTGTATTTCCAGACAAGCGGAAATGTGATCAGAGGTGTCAGGAACATGCCCCACCAAAGTATTTCCCCGATGTGATCGATGAGTCTCAGACATTCGTTTTCAAATTAGCCGGACGATGCAGGCCGGATTAAAACAAACCAAAAGAGATCCGAAAGCCGGCATTGTATTCTGTTTTGTATTTCTGTAAAAAAGAAGGAGTCAATACCCTGTCAAACGGGACACTGACTTGTTGTGCGCCATTGTCATAATTGAATACCGAATGGTACGAATCAATCTGTTCGAAATAAAAGCTGAAACAAGCCAGATTCGAGCGATGCCTGAGATTCTTTTTTTTGCTGACAGCCGTCCCGTCAAAAGCCGTTGCAATGATCGTGTATCCGTCATAAAGGGTGACTTCCGTCCCCCATTTCAGATTGCGGTCGATCGAAAAGTAATCGTTGTCATATTTCTTGTCGCTGGCCACATAAGGTTTAAGATCTACCCGGTCGGTGCCTCCGGTTTTGTATTCCGACGATAACCGGCCCGTGTAAATCTTTACCGTGGGCATCCAGCGATAGGGCAGTCGGAATATGATGCCTGCATAATTTTCGATGTCGTGGTAGTAATACGACCCTTTCATGAGCGAACTCATTTTATTGACAACGATCGAATCATTGCCCGTAAGGCTGGGCCCTGAAAAGGCAGCATTGAAATCGTTCAGATAGGTTTTCGAATAACTTGTGTTCCAGAGCAGATCCCGCCATCCCCAGCCTGCGTAAACACCGGCAAGCCATTTGTGAGAGAAGAAATATCCCAGATTGAGCCCAAGTTCCAGAGCCGGACCGTGCCCGGAACTCAGCGGACTTTGGTTTGCTTTTATACGGTAATTGGCATTGCAAATAATCAAGGAGGATTGAGTCTGCGGTTTCCATCCCCGGTACAAAGCCAGGCTGTCATTCGAAGAAATGCAAGGCAAGGGTATTGTATAAAAGAGCAGGGCGAAAAAAATTAATCTCATTCGTGGGTTTTATGATTAAGAGCATTTCGTTGGGTAAGCTAATGTAAGCTATTTCTTTTGATATTGAAAGATAACATAGCCTGACTTTCGCTAAAACGGTCGTGAGTAAGGGCAATGGTATGGAGTTTGTTTTGCAATCCATAACTTTGATCAATGAAAAATGCGATGGCCCTGTTGCTGGCAAGTTGTTTTCTGTCGTGCAAGTATCCCCACAAAGAAAAGTACGGAATGATGTTCAATGCCCAGAGAAGCCAAATCGGTTTGCCTGCTCTGAACGCCAAATGGACAATTTGCAATGAAGGGAAGGATTACAAGGGAAACAATTATATTTCATGGGCCAGGCCCTATGAAGGAAAATCAACCGCTGAGCCTTCTTTTTTTCGTAAAACAGTTGTGTTTAATGCCGACACGATTCTCAATGAAGAGAATGAATACGTGGGAAATATGCCGTACAAAAACATCGACGGGACATTCGGGGAGGAGTTGTTCATCACTTACAATTTCATAGATCTGCAAACAAAGAATGATTCGCAACGAAAAGGGTGGGAATGCGCAATAAAAAATCAGGCGAGCAGTGATCATTCTGAAAAGGGGGCAATAAGCCTGGAGCAAGCGGATTCCATTCTCAAAAAATGGCAATTGAATCGTTTTGAAGAGGCCGGCAAATGATTCGGCGAGGGTCCGCGAAGGGGGCTTCAAACCCTGAAACCGATGATGCAGACATCGTCGACCTGCTCCTGGTTTCCCTTCCACTCGGCGAAATGGCGGCTCAGTGTGTTTTTCTGTATCTCCATGGGCTGATGGCTTTCTGAAAGCAGCAGACTTTCAAGTTGTTTGTACTTGAATTTTTTTCCTTTCGGGCCTCCGAACTGATCGGCATAGCCGTCGGTGAATGTGTAAATCAGGTCGCCTTTTTCTAACTTCAAACGAAACAGGCGGAAGCTTTCCTTTTCTTTTGGCGATTTCCCTACCGGCATCTTATCCACCTCGGCATGAATCATCTCCTTGTTGCGGATGATGTAAAAGCTGTTGTTTGCCGTGGCGTACTCCACCATTTGCCTGACGGAATCCAGACAAAGAAGCGAGCAGTCCATGCCATCGTTCGCGCCTTCCTCGCCTTCCTGGTTGAGTGCCTTGATGATTTGTGTGCGGGCTTCATTCAATATAAGATCCGGCTTAACGATGTTTTTCTCCAGTACAATTTCATTGAGGATGGTGATCATCAGTAAGCTCATAAAAGCTCCCGGCACGCCGTGACCGGTGCAGTCGGCCGTGGCCAGATAGAATTTGTTTTCGTGTTGAAGGGCCCAGTAAAAATCGCCGCTCACGATATCCTTGGGCAGATAGAAGATGAAAAATTCCGGGATGTATTTTGAAATGTAGTTGTCCGAAGTGACTACCGCCTTCTGGATGCGTTTTGCATAATGAATGCTGTCGAGGATTTCTTTTTGTTTGACTTCGATGATGTCCTTCTGAATTCCCAGAAGGTGATAGGCCTTTCGTTTGCCTGCATAAATTTTATACAGACCCGCCGAGAGCAAACCGAATACGAGTAGCCCGATGGAGACCAGCAGGGTCATCGTTTTTTGTCTGCGGATGACTTCGTTTTTCAGAATTTTATCTTTGGTCAGACCGCTGATTTGGTTGTCTTTCTTTTCAACATCGAATTTAGTCTGCATGCCGGCCAGTTTGTTGTACAAATCGGAGCTGTGCAGACTGTCGCTGAGCAATATGTAGTTTACATGGTCGGTGTATGCCGCGCGCATATCTCCAAGGGCGGAATCGACCCGGGCTTTCAACTTATAGCAATAGGTCAGGTTCCGGAAATCACGTTCCCTAAAACCGGTTGAAACCGAGAGATTGAGATGCTCCCGGGCGTCCTGCATCTTTTTCATATCGAATTCGGCGCCGGCCAGGTTGTAATACAGAACGGGTATGGCAATGTGCATGTTAAAGCGCAGGGCCAGTTTCAGCGCCAGTTCCAGATAATGCCGGCCCTCCGGGTTGCGGTTTGTTTCGACATAGACATTGCCGATATCTGCGTAAAGAATCTCGTATCGCGAAGAGTCCGGAAAGGGAGGCAGCGTCAGACATTTCTGATACGAGAGCAGCGAGGAATCCAGTTTGTTCCATTCAAAATAAATATTGCCGATATCAATCAGAGCCAGGAAACGGTATTTGCTTTGTTTGGCCGCGGCAAAGCGTTCGGTCTGTTTAAACAACGCGAGGGCATGCGGATAATCGTGGTTGTAATAGTAGAGCTCTCCGCGCTGCAAATTGATTAAAGCCAGCCTCAGGGTATCGGCAGGAGCCAGTTTTTCAGCCTGAATGCTGGCTTCAAGGGACTTTGATGTTTCCTGATCAGCCATGTAAAGAAAGGCCATCCGGCCATACGCATCCGAGCCGGCAAGCGAATCGTGGGCCTTGTTTGTTTCTGTCACGGCCTGAGTGCAGACAACAAGGCCTTTTTTGTATTCGGATTTTTGGAGGTACAGATAAGAAAGACGCATGGCGATCCGCCATTTTTCTTTTCCCGGTTTGTCTTTTTTCAGGCTGGCTTCGTAACAGGCAATGCTGTCGGGCGGAGGGGCAGATGCCGGCTGACCCCGCGAAAATCCCGCAGAGAGCATACCTGCAATAAAAAGGGCAAGCGAAGCGAAACTTTTCACAAATGATTTTTTATGGGCGAAGGATATTTTCCCGTGCGGGAACAGATAAATATACGAAATTCAATTACAAACAAACAGGGGTTTTCTATGTTCTGCAGTAAACGAAAACAGCCGGATCGTATCCGGCTGTTTAAAAAAAATCCACCAGGCTGAAAAAGCGTTCATCCAATCAAGGTAGTCTATTTCACAATGATCTTCTGTCTGAATTGTTTATCACCGGCAAAGGCCACAAACAGATAAACACCGGCAGCAAGCTTGTTATCGAGTTGAAGGGAGAAATTATTTCCGTCCAGGATGATCTGTTTTGCAATGACTTCGCTTCCGACCATATTGTAAATATGCACGTCCAGCATGCGCTGATCCGTTTGGGGAAGCGTACCGTTCAGCAGGGTGCCATCTGAAGGATTGGGAAACAGGAAGAAATTTTCCTGATCGCCATAGGAGTGGATACCGGTTATGCCTGCAAGGCTTACACTGAGGTTGTCGATGCCAACATCCTGTGCACCTTTGTCTGTCACAATAAACCGCAGAACCGATGTGGCTGATGTGGCACTGGTTGTAAAGCTCTGGTTGGTCCAGGTTGCTGCCTGAGTTGTGCTTATCGAAAAAAGCGTTGTCGGAAAAGTAACACCTCCGTCGGTGGATAACAACACATTGAAAGCAAAGGGAGAAGGCGATGATTCATTGTGGATGTAATCGAAGCTCACTTGTTTTTGACCAGGCTGGGACAGATTCACATAAAAATCCAAAGCCCCTGTAGAACCGGCCGGAGGAGGGTCGTTGTGGAAACGGGCGCTGTGACTTCCAGCCGAAGCGGCGGGGGTATAAGCCCCGGTGGCCGGTGAGGACCAATCGGTTCCGGTGTAATCTTCTCTGTGCCAGTAATCATTTCCGTCGGGGGTGGTGCCTCCCGTGAGGTTCTTCCAATAAATATCAGGCAGACGCTGGCCTCCCCAGGAGCAGCTGTCTGTGATCCAGGAGTTTTCAAAAGAATTGGAATAAGGCAGATTTGCGTAATACGTATGACATACAGGCGGTGTGCAGACCAGCAGCTGTTTAAGCGAGGTGAGGGTGCCGTTGTAGGAATCCACATCTACATTTCCGCTGATGCCGGGTATGGTGCCTGTCCAGGAATACTGTTTAAACGACCAGTTTGGAAACCACACTCCACAGTATGTTGCACTGGGGGCCACTGTTGCGCTTCCGTCGGGATCTGCGATCCATAAGTTGCAAAAAGAGGCCATGGAACTTCCCAGCGAATTGGCGATGGAGCCATCGGTGTAAAGGATGGGAGTTATTCCCGTTGCATTCTTGACCGTTGTCATCCAGGCTTGCACCCAGCTTGTGAGCTGTGCACTGGTGAGCGAATTGGAAACCTCCAGATCGAGAGCCGGAGGCAGTTGGCAGGTCTTGATATAAGGACCAGCGACACTCAGAAAATAATTGGCCTCCGAAATGGCTCCTGCGTTGGTGGAGTTCACATCCGGATGGGCAAAATGATAAGCACCCATGTACATACCGGCCGATACACCGTTGGAAGCATTGTTGAGATACTGCCCGTCTTTTACAGTCAAACCTTCTGTAGCCTTGGCCCAGGAAAAGGTATAGCCTGCCGCTTTCACCTGGGTCCAGTTAATGGTACCCTGGTAAGTGGAAACGTCGATTCCAAGAACCGTTTGTGCGGATGATCCTGAAAGGGCGCCAATAAAGCCGGTGAGAAGAAGTAGGGTTCTCTTCATTTGAGATGGATTTTAGCCGTTTGAATACATTTCCACCCCTTGCCGTTTACGGTGTACCCGAAGCTGAACGTTTTTCCAGAATATTTGGGATTGAGTATGTACTGACCCTCTTTTTCAATGAGCAGGTCTTTGTACTTCCTGGTGATGTCAAAGGCTTTTCCGCTCTTGTCTTTGGGGTCATGAGTCAGGATTAATTCCGTATCTCCCACCTGGAGCGAAAAGGTATTGGCGAAATGAGGCTTCACCGAAGTGATGACTCCCTGAACGGTGCCTGTTTGTGCATAACCCGCAATGCAGGCAAATGCAAGGAACAGGATGACCAGTGAAATTTTTTTCATGAACAAAGGATGAGCTGGTTTGAGTATTTCAAAGATAAACCGGAAGCAGGTATAAATCAAGTCAAAATGCATTTATCTGGGGCCCAAAGCAGCAGGAATGCACTTAAATTGAGGAAAAGACTCATTTTAAAGGCTTGAGCGGCGGCTGGTTTGCCTTGCAGAGGCGCTTTCGTTCATCTCTCCGCAAGGCCGGGCGAGTACGTATCCCCCGTTTTTGATCACGGGCGATTTCTGTGCGAGTTCAGCTGCCTGATCCAGAGATTCTGCCTTTATGACAATAAAACCGCCTTCTGTTGTGTCGGGGAAATGGTAATTCTTCGTTCCCTCCGAATCGATCCGTTTTCCATCTGACAAAAGCGGATAGCCGAGTTCCAGATGTTTGTTTCTGATCAGCTCGGATAGCCATTCGGCCCATGCGGCTGCGTGTTTTTCCCGTATCTCTTTTTCCGCCTTTTCTAAATTCCCATAACGCAGGGCCATGTTTCCGCCAAAAAATGTAAGTATATAGCTTTTCATTTTAGAATGATAAAAATTGTTCTTTCCTTGTCTTATTCCCTTCCCAGTTTTTTCAGCATTTTAATATGTCCGGCAAGCGCCTGACGAAAGTTGGGTTCTACATGGTAAGGAACGTGAAATTCGTCAGCGGCCGATTTTACGATTGGGGCCAGACGGGGATAATGCACATGAGAGATTCCGGTGAATAAATGATGTTCGATCTGAAAATTGAGTCCGCCGATGAACCAGGTCAAAAAGCGGTTGTTCGGAGCAAAATCGGTTGTGTTTTCCACTTCATGGATGGCCCAGGATTCTTCCATTTCTTTTTTGCCGTTGGCGATGACAGGCAATTCAAAAGCCGATGCTTCGACGATGTGGGCAGGTTGAAAAATGCAGGACAGAATAAGCCCGGCGGTGAAATGCATGAAAAGAAAACCAAACAGGACAACATACCAGGACATGCCCGAAAACAAAATGGGCAACACCAGGATGTACGAATAGTAAAAAACCTTGTAGAGGCTAAGCCTGAAAATGGCCTGTTTCAAAGTGAGTTTGTGTGTAACCAGAAGATCATGCTGTTTGTAGCGCACCAGCTGGATAAAGTCTTTGGCTGTCATCCAGAAAAGAGTCATCATCATGTAAAAGAACCAGACATAGAGGTATTGATAGCGGTGAAACCAATAGCGGGGTTGCTGAGGCGAGAAACGCAGCAGTTTGATGCTGTCCATGTCTTCATCGAGTCCGGCAATATTGGTATAGGTGTGATGCAGCTGGTTGTGCTGAATTTTCCAGGTTACGGCATAGCCGCCGATGACTTCCAGTATATAACCAATGAACTGGTTCACCTTGCGATTCGGCGAATAAGCCCCGTGGTGTGCATCATGCATAATCGAGGTGCCTATACCCACCATGCCCCCGGCCATCAGAAACCAAAATCCGAAAAACACCCAGAGATTCCCTTTTGCCAGGCCCAGCATCATGAGCAGGTACGGAACAAAATACAAAAGAAGCATCACCACCGTCTTGACCCACATCTGGGTATTTGCAAAAGGAGAAAGGTGGTTTTTCTCAAAATACAATTTCACCCGTTCAATGACCGCTTCATGAAAACTGTCAGCACCGGCAGGCGCAAAACGTACATTATTTAATTTTCCGGGAGCCATCCCAAATCGCTTTTTACTTTCACTAATTTAATGAAAGCGAAGTTTTATTCACCCGAAAATCGGTCAAATAGCAGGAACGGGAGATTAAGCCTTGTTTCTTTTATGCGAGGCTGAAATGATCCGGATATTTCCCCCCCCCCGATTCGGCCTTTTTTGTTTTGCAATACAAAAAGGAAAAGTATACCAGCATCTTTATTGTTTGCATCCGGATTGCGGAGAAATTTATGGAGTGTGATGCAGGTAAAATGAGTACCTTCATGCATCGTGTATTCAATTCCGCCTGAGATTCCTTGTTTGAAATTCCCCATTCGATTTCCACAGCTTGCCTTTTTGACTCAGTTGATTCCTGAGAAGGGCCATGCATAGACTCCCGGTTTTTAGCTGCCTGTTTGGCTTTCAGGCAGCCTGCAATCCGACACTTGTACACAGAACCCGATAGTCATTGGCGCGTTCTGAAAATTTTTTATTGATTGAAACGAAAGCGAATCCATTTGAAAAAAACAATTGATTTGAAGCAGCAGATTCTTTTTCTGTTGCCGAAACGGCCTTGCCCGGCTAAAAAGCATACCCCGGCTGCGGGGGTAATCTGGTTTTTCGGTATACTGTTTTTAATTGCCGGACAGTTATCCGCCCAGCCGGTCATTTCCTTCACGCCGCTGATCAAGACGATTCCCTCCGCCTCTCTTCCCAAGGAAGTCTTGTGCCAAAAAGCCAACAACAACCTGGATGTCATTATTTACAAACACCGGTACTACATTGCTTTTCGGACGGCTCCTTCGCATTTTGCTTCCCGGCATACCTGTCTTTTTGTAATGAGCTCTGAGGATGCACAGAAATGGACCTACGAAACAAAAATTTCGATCGGAAGCGATATTCGGGAACCGCGTTTTTTGGTATTTAAACACAAATTGTTTTTGTACTATTTTGAAGGCGGAAAAAATCCATTGAAATTTCAACCCAAAAAATGTTGGGTTTGTACCGTTGATTCGGGAAAATGGAAATCGACCTGTATCCCCGAGTTGAGCAATTTTATTCCCTGGAATGTGAAACTCCACAACGGCAAAGCATACCTGTCGGCCTATTATGGAAAAGGCTTATACAAACTCAATCATCAGGCGGAGTTGCGTTTGTTTACCACCGATGACGGTTTTCGCTGGCGGCCCATCAGCAAGGACCCTCAGTGCGCACTAAAGGGGGCAGAGGAAGGGGAATTCGAATTTGACAAGGCGGGTAATCTGTGGGCCACGATTCGCCTGGAAGGAGGCGGGGCCCTGATCGCCTTTGCAGACAAAGACAGTCTGGGGAATTGGCATTTTACCCACACCGGAAATAAATACGACAGCGCTTTGCTGTTTGCCCAGGGGGATGAGATTTACCTGATTTCAAGAATCAATATGGATGGTGAAGCTGACAAAGCGCCGCAGTGGCTACCCTTGTGGTTCAGACAGCGGTACAACCTGGTGCGTTATTCACTCACTCAAAAAAAGACCGCGCTCTTCAGGCTCGACCGGACGGCAAAGAGAATGGTTCATCTGTTTGATTTCCCCAGCACCGGAGACAATGCCTTTCCGCGAATCGTGGCCTACAGCAGAAATTCATTCCTCTTGTTTAACTATTCCAGCGACATCAACCGGAAACCGATTAACTGGCTAAGAGGACAATTGGGCAAAACCTTTATTTATAAAACCGAACTCATCTTTTCGAACGATGAGGCTTCTGTAAGGCATTGAGGGCGGTGATGATTTAATAAACTTGAAATATTTCCCTTTTTTTCTTTCTTTGTGTTATTAAATTCTCAACAGATGACAACCATGGAAAGTAAAGCACAACTCCAGGAGCTGGAAAAGAAACTCTTAAACGCTTTTGGAAATAAAGACCTCCAAACTATGGATGAATTGATTCATGACCAGGCGCTTTTTGTTTATCCCAATGGTCTGCCGGTAACCAAGTCAATGGTTTTGGAAAATTACCGTTCCGGCAAATCTGCTTTCAGTGCAATCGTGCCCGGCGAGGAGATGATTCATCTTTTTGACGATACTGCGGTGGTATCTCTTCATCTGGAATTAAAAGGAAATTATCAGGAGCAGGTCATTAGTGCCGGATTTCGCTACATTCGGGTTTGGAAATTGTTTCAGGGCCAGTGGAAGGTGATTGCTGTAAGCGGGGTTCCAATAGCTAAACAATAAGTGAGTGGACATATTTATGCGGCCGGATGATTTTTCTGGTCATTCTTTTTTTGCCTGAATTCTCATGGAATGATGAAAAGTATTCTGAACATCGGTTTTGGTTTCATTTTGATTGTGTCGCAGGGCTGCTCCGGTGGTCACAAAGAGCCTGAACAAAAACAAAACGCCCCGGGCGTATTGATTTCCCCTTCTCCGAAAGATGCTGAAGTTATTCAAATGGCGGATACCCGGGTGGTCAGTTATATGGGCGGTACCCTCTGTTCCTTTACCAAAATTGCGACAGATGCCCCGATACAGGGAGAGCGCTGCGGAGACCGGTTTACAATCAAATACGACAGCACGACTAAAAATCTAAACATCTATGGTCAGGGTTCAGCGAAAATGCTGGAATGGAATCTGACCTTTGTGAAAAAGAGAAGCAAGCACACCTCCATCTACCTGGATGGAAACTCCACGCTGTATGGCGAGCCGGAGGAGAAAAACATCAAACACTACTATTTTGTTACCGACAGCATAAAGGAAAAAGGAAGACTGGTTATGGAAGTGGATTCTGACAGGACACCGGACAAAACCATCGATGTAAAGAAACAAATGTCCGGTCTGTATAAATATCAATTTGATTATTTGATGCAGTATGAAAATGAGTTGGATAACGCAGAACGAAAAAGAAGCCCCAAAGAAATCGAAATTATCGGGGAGAAAGGCGACAGCATCATCTCTGCTCTAAAAAGGAAGGATTTCAAGGCTCTTTCGCAGTTTGTGCATCCCCTGAAAGGCCTGAGGTTTTCGCCTTATCCGGATAATGAGGGAAGCGCTCCGACTTTTTTAAAAGAGGATGTGGCGGAGCTGTGGAAGAACGCCAAAGTGTACGTCTGGGGATTTACCGATGGAGGAGATGATTCAATCAAAGCGAATTTCAAATCCTATTACAAAATGTTTGTTTACGATGTGGATTACGCTTTGGCAAAAACAAAGTCTTGCAACAAAGTCATTCACAGACCCAACTGTCTTTATTTGCTGGATGATTATTATCCCTTAAATGACAACATGGATTACTACATTCCGGGTAAGTCCGAAAGCGACTATTCCACTTTGCATTTGATTTTTCAGGAACTGGACGGAAACTGGTTTTTGGTTCATATATCCCATGATTCCTGGTGTATCTGAAGAGGCAGCATAAGTGTCGCATGATATTGCCTGATCCTGAATGACCCAATAGTAGAAAGAAACATGCATCTGGAAGAGCTTATCGGCAGGGAAATTACAAACATCTATTCATTGGTAATTACAGAAACCGGTGGGCTGGATACCGGCGAATGCTTTATTGAGCTTGACGGTAAGCTGATCATTGATATTCCATACGATTCCAGCCAGGAGGTTTTTATAAAAGAAAGAGACAAAAAAGCGATTAGCCTTTTTGCAGACTTGTCCGACCAGCCCGTTCATCATGTCAATAAGGATAAGAAAACGATTGGCGAGATTGCTGACAAGTACCAAAAACAGAAGAACACGTTTTTCAATAAGCTTCGTCGATTTCTCTTCGGATTTGAGCTCGAAGTAAAAGAATACCGGCCTTATAAAGTCGAATACACCGAAAATAGATTGAAGCACATCCGGGGGAGCAAAATAACCGACTTCATTTGGTACGATGAAATGGGTTGCAGAGGTTATTTCCTGTTGGACAATGGCTGGTTAATTACCGTAACCTCCACAGCACAAAACGGAACAGGGCTTGCAGGATTGAATTATTTCGAAAGCTTATCGCAACTGAACCTTTTAAGAGGCAATGACTTTGCCAAACTCTCAGATAAAAAAGCCGGCATCTAGGGCAAAGGTGTAAAGCCTCTTGGCAGCCTTCCTGATCCCGATCCATCCTTTTGTCATCATTCCACCGGCCATTGCCGAAATTTCGATGGTCTTCTATCTGCTTATTGTTGGTATGAAATCAAGGGCTTAAGAAGCTTTAAGAAAATGCCGGGGAGGGCATTGGGATAAAATGTTCAAATCCTGTTTTGCAATTTGTTTTTGTCTTTGTATCTTAATGGACCCACAGATCGTGGCCTGTTGGAATCTGTTACAGGAGTGTTCGAAAACTTGAACAGAAAAAAGCGACCTGAAAAATAAATCTTACAACCATGAGAAAAATAATCGTCATCTCCATGATTACCCTGGATGGAGTCATGCAGGCACCCGGAGGCCCCGGAGAAGATACATCAGGCGGTTTCAAATATGGCGGTTGGACGGCATCCTATCCCGATAAAGTCTCGGGTAAGATTCTGAAAAAACAAATGAAACCGGCGGACTATCTTTTGGGCAGAAAAACATTTGAAATTTTCGAATCCTACTGGCCTGAGCATACTGACTTTTGGCCCGCCATCAATGAGGGCACAAAATACGTCATGTCCAAAACCAGGAAGAAGTCAACCTGGAAAAATTCGCGATTCATCAAAAGCGTGGCAGAGATCAAAAAACTCAAAAAATCAAAAGGTTCCGACATTCAGGTCTGGGGCAGTGGGGAACTTATCCAGCTGTTGCTAAAAAATGATTTGGTGGACGAACTCTGGCTCAAAATATACCCCCTGATCCTGGGGAAAGGAAAGAAGTTGTTTGCCAATGGCGCAATTCCGGCGGCATTGGCCATGGCAGAGAACTGTATTACGCCGAAAGGATTGATTGTGGTCAATTATAAGCGGGCTGGAAAAGTCAGAACAGGCACTGTCGGACCCTGATGGCCGATCGTATCTGATGGTATGCATGAACGTCAATATGAAACAGGGAAAAATAATGATACCGGGAAAAAAATGAGAAAACTGATTGCTGCCATGAATATGTCGCTGGATGGATTTTGCAACCACGATGCAATGACTGCAGACGATGAAATCCACCAACACTACAATGAATTGTTGAGTGATGCCGACACGCTTATTTACGGAAGGATCACCTATCAGCTCATGGAAAGTTATTGGCCTGGTGTCGTAAAGAAACCGACCGGCAACAAACCCATGGATGAATTTGCCGTGCTGATCGATGACATTTCAAAGATTGTATATTCCCGTACTCTGAAAAAGGTGGATTGGAATAATTCAATATTGAAAAAAGAGCTCAGGAAAGAAGAAGTCTTAAAACTCAAACAACTGCCCGGTAAAAACATTTTGGTGGGCAGTCCGGGTTTAATCGTTGCCTTTATGAAACTGGGCCTGATTGATGAATATCAGTTTGCCGTTCAGCCAACTGTTTTGGGGAGCGGCTTGCCATTGTTTAAAAATGTAAACGACAGAGTTGATCTTTCACTACTAAAAACGAAAACATTTGCCTGTGGTGCGGTGGCTCTTTACTACGCACCTGCAAAAAAAGAGTGAGCAGGTAAAGTTGCAATTAATTGCGGTTTGTTTCGTAGTGAAGCGCAATGACTCCGCAAGAAAATGTTTTCGTTTCGATAAGTTTCAGTTTAGTGGTTTGGCTCGCACCTTTAAATAGCGGAATGCCCTGTCCAAGCAGAATGGGATTAACAAATAACCAAAATTCGTCAATCAGCCCCAGGCTCAGTAATGAATAAGAAGCAGCCGGGCTTCCGAAAATCAGAATATTTTTGCCCTCTTGTTTTTTGATTTTACTTATGTTGTCAGCAAGGTGATCGCCAATCACTTTGGTGTTTATGAGGCCTTTTTCACTCATTGTCTTTGATAAAACAACTTTTGACACTTTGTTGTACCAGGCCGAGTGTTCTTTGTCGTGCTTTGATGCGTTNNCAAAACCGTCAAGTGAAGTGTGCATAAAGAAGATTAGTTTTCTCATAAAATAAATTTATTTTGTTTAATCATCAATGTCTCGTTAAAATCGGCAAATAGTCAAGCCAGGGTCCAACCTCTTGCTTATACTGTTTGCACAAAACACGGGTAATTTGAGCTATATGACTCAAGTCGTGCACCGTCCAGGTCGCCAGGAGTTGTTGCAGGGTTACACGTCCGAATTTGGGGTGCATCCCGGTTTTTAAAAAATCACGCTCACTCAGATTCTTTGATTTGAGTNNGTAATTCAAGGCTTTGCTGCCGAAGAGTTTTAAATTCGATGAGCAATTGGTTCGTGGTCTTGCCTTTGCTTTCTTCAAATTGTGCAAAACGATCGTACGGTTGAAATGTTTTGTCCGCCTTGTTGCTCAGTATAATTTCCATCCGCGGAACCCAATCCGTTTTTTCTCCGTGTATCAAATGTCCAACCACGTCGAATGGGCTAAATGTGTCCTTTCCTTCATTGGTCAAAGCCCAGTCATCGGAAATATCCTTTAGCAAAGAGTCAATTACTGATGGTGTTCGCTGAAGCATGTCAATAGACTTGTCCAAATCAAAATTCATGAAATTGTTTTTAACAGTGTTTCGGTTGAGCAACAAATTTATTGAAAGCCTCTGTGCTAACTAAGCTTTACCAATTTCTCCTTCGGTTCTGGGGTGCTTTAGCTCTTTGTCAGAACAAGGAAGGTCAAATTTATGAAATAAAGGAATCAAATCGATACTTGTCGCCCGCCTTGTAGACTGGAACACTTATTCAGTGTATCAGAGCGCCAGGTCTGATTCGATAATCCGGTCATTCCTTGTCACCCACGCGGAGAAATGACCCGTATGCTAGCTTATATAGACCATTTACTAAGTATAGCTTTGTTTTCACTCAAGGCGGAATTGAATTTGGGATATAATTCTGAAATCGTAAACCATTAATACCTGAAAGCTAAGTTTGGAAAATCAAAAAAGCGGCTGAGGCTAAATCTAAAATCCGGGAAGGTTCTTCAAGATTTGAAAAGTTAAGCTCAGAGAATTTAACCAAGGTTTTTGGGGGGCAAGCAGACACTACGCCTCCGCCGCCGCTTCCTACACATTCCATTGGCATGACTTCCAGCGGAGGAAACAAGGGGTAGATTAGAATGAGCATTTGGAAAAAGGCTGTCTCATCAGTGAGATGGCCTTTTTATTTTTACTGCACATGGGAGAAGAATATTCCATGGGAAACGATCAGGAAGTACGTGAAGGGGGGCGGATTTGTCGCCGGAAGTACAATTAAAATCAGTTGAAATCAGCCGAAGCAGAATTGGATTGATTTCCTTTATTCATAAGACTTAAGGTAAATAAAAGTTCAGGCTTTCAACGGTTCCGAAGCCTTTTGTGGCTCTTTCTTTGTGCTGATCCCAGCAGTATA